>CAZHBA010000016.1:0-4513 GCA_964530225.1 uncultured Rhodospirillaceae bacterium
TCGGGGGTTCAAGTCCCTCCTCCGCTACCATTTTTCGCACCGTTATCTAGGGTAGTCATGTCTCTGCCGCCGAAATCTACCCGGCGGATATGGGCGTCGAAGACCTGGTGCGCCTCAATGTGTTCTCGCTGTATCCCGCCGATGTCTTCATGGTTAGCTCTGGACGCCAGGAAATACTAGGCGGCCATAAGCCGGTGTCGGCGTATTTGGCGGTATCCGGTTTGGTGTGCCCCGAGTTTCTGGTCGAAATAGACGCCGTCGTCTGTAAGGTTGACTAGACAACGTCGCGCCGGATCGGTTCAGTCGCTACCCAAATGGGTGTATGGTTGGTGTAGCCAAATAAATACACCGCGCAAAAGCTGTGGCAGGGGAGAAAACCATGCACAAGGTGGGACGATTCGAGCCGGTGGCGCTGGCACCGCATCCAATTTTCGACGGTCACGCCGAGGGGCTTAACTGGGCACCGTTCATCGAACATGCCGATGACACGGTGCACGCCGCCTATGGCGTTATGGAGCTGGCCAGCGGCGGCGAAACCGAAATCGTCAGCCATGCGTTCGAAAAAGCGTTGTTTCTCATCGGTGGCGAGATCGAGATTGACCGCGACGGCCATGTCTACCGGTTGGTTGAGGGTGATTACTTTCTGGTGCCGACTGGCATCGAGCACGCGCTGCGCAATCTCGCGCTGGACGCTGCGCGCTGGGTTGAAATGTCGGCGCCGCAACCGAAAGCGCTGGATGGCTGGCAGGACACCTGGTTCGTCGGCGCGGCGCAATGGACGCAGCAGGCCCTACCGCTCGACCTGGGTGACCCGCGCAACCGCATGACGGGCCACTACGAGCCTTCCCAGCACCCACCGGCGGCATCGATGGTGCCGGATAATCTTTTTGGTTTTAGCCAACGTATGATGGTGGACGCAAACTTCGGCGCCTCTCACTTTAACCTGTTTGTTATTGGCTTCCCTGATGGTGGCCTGTGCAATCATCACGACCATCCGTTCGAAGAAGGTTATTTTGTTCTCGATGGGGCCGTCGATATCACCTTCGACGGCAAGGACTACACGCTTGAGACCGGCGATTACGCGTGGACTGGCGTCGGCGCTCAGCACGCGTTTTTTCCCAAGAAAGGCCAGCCGGTGCGCTGGCTCGAATTTCAGGCGCCGCAACCGCCGGCTCAGGGTGGCATGCGCTGGATGACCCAATGGGATTACGTGAACACGGTGCTGAAGTTCTGATCGAGGAAGAACCGCTATGCTGGAACTACCGGAATTCACCGACTACGAGGGAACCCGGGCCAAATTCAACCTGGAGATTCCGGAGTTCTACAATTTTGGCTTCGATGAGATTGAGCGCCGCGCGCGCGAGGCCGACAAGACCGCGTTCATCTATGTGGCGCGCGACGGCGAGACGGTCGAGCACCACCGCTTTTCCGACCTAAACCGGGACGCCAACCGGTTCGCCAAAGTACTGCTGGGACTCGGCGCGGGGCAGGGCGACTTCGCATTCGTGATGATCCCGCGCATGCCGGCCTGGTATCAGGTGATGATCGGCTGCATCAAGACCGGCGTGGTGGCGATGCCCGGCACCAACCTGCTGCAGCCTAGGGACATCGAATACCGCATCAACAAGTCGTGGGCCAAGCTGGCTATTGTCACCGCCGACGCCACTGACAAGATCGAGGAGATCCGCGCTAACTGCCCCAGCCTCGAGCATCTGATCGTTGTTGGCGGCGAGTGTGACGGCTGGACCGGTTACGAAGCTGCTTGTGCTGGAGTTTCGGACGAGCTGAGCCAGGACGATGTATCGCCCACTCGCGCTGACGACAAGATGCTGGTCTATTTTACCTCGGGTACCACGGCGTTTCCCAAGATGGTGCCGCGCGACCACAGCTATGCCCTGGCGCACGCCATCTCCGGGCGCTACTGGATGGACCTGCGCGAGGACGACATCCACTGGACACTTTCCGACACTGGCTGGGCTAAGGCAGCGTGGGGCATGCTGTTTCCGCCGTGGCTAATGGGCGCCGCCATCGTGCTCTACGACGCCGATCTGCGCTTCGACGCCGACACTCATTTGCGGTTGGTCGGGCGGCTTGGCGTTACCACTTTCTGTGCGCCGCCGACGGTTTACCGGGTGTTCGCCCAGGCTGACCTCGGCGGCTACGATCTAAGCTCGATCCGCCATTCGTTTAGCGCCGGCGAACCACTTAATCCGGAAGTCATGCGCGTATGGAAAGATGTCACTGGCACCGACATCTATGACGGCTACGGCCAGACCGAAACCATCAACATCGTTGCCAATATTCCCGGTATGGAGGTTCGACCTGGCTCCATGGGCCGGCCGGTACCGGGCCTCGACGTCGATGTGATCGACGATGACGGCACTATCGTTGCCGATGGCGAGGTCGGCCATATCGGCGTGCGCCTGACCGAGCCCCACCCGCCCGGCCTGTTTACGGGTTACTACGAGGACGACGACGCCAACGTCACCTGCTTCCACGACGGCTGGTACTTCTCCGGCGATACCGCGACGCGCGACGCCGACGGCTATATCTGGTTCGTCGGCCGGTCGGACGACATCATCTCGTCGGCGGGCTACCGCATCAGCCCGTTCGAGGTCGAAAGCGCGCTACAAGAGCATCCGGCGGTGGCAGAATCGGCGGTGGTCGCCAAGCCCGACGAGCTGCGCGGCTCGATCGTCAAGGCGTTCATCATTCCCGCGCCGGGCCGTGAGCCGTCGCTGGAGCTGGTGAAGGACATCCAGGACTTCGTCAAGAGCCACACCGCGCCCTACAAGTACCCGCGCGAGATCGAGTTTCGC
Source organism: uncultured Rhodospirillaceae bacterium (assembly GCA_964530225.1). Taxonomy (GTDB): domain Bacteria; phylum Pseudomonadota; class Alphaproteobacteria; order UBA6615; family UBA6615; genus CAZHBA01. The sequence goes on from CAZHBA010000016.1 coordinate 2,820, forward strand.
GACAGTCTGCCGAAAACGATTTCTGGCAAGATCCGTCGCGTCGAGCTGCGTGCCGAAGCCGAGGCGGAGGCGTAAAAGCGGAGCTGGATAGGTCAAATTATTGAGCGATTTCTCAGGCGTTGTACCGTTTTTCGCGCGTATCCGGCTTAGGGGGCAGGCGGTAAAGGTCTTGTTAACTAACGGCGCGGAAATCGCTCAACTCAAGACGCGCTCAGTTGCAGACGTGCGCGCGATGATCGCCAACGGCGTCAACGCGCTTGCGGTGTAGCGGGAGTTCCGGCCCCGCGGTGCGGCGAATCGGTGCGTCTGCTTGGCGAAGAGTTGTGCGCCGAGAAGAAAAATCTTGGCCGGCTGATGCGCCGGGAATATGTTGCGCTCCTAATTATTCGCTCAAAATTACCGAGCGGAACAGGCGCGCGATCTCCTGGACCACGTCCGCTTCTGTTGCCGCCGTCATCGAGATGGTGAGCCACGGCGACCTTTCGGCCAGGGGGTTCCTCAAGCAGGAGCTGATCCCGCTGGAGTCGTTCCTGGTGATCCGCAACGGCAACCTCTACGAGGCAGTATAGGGTAGCCGTAATTCCTAACTACCGCCTGACCTAAGTCAATGCCGTGACAGCGGCTCTCACCTTCAATTACACTGGCGCGATGCGCCCGCAATTTCAGCTAGGCAGGTGGCGGTTATGGAAGAGCCGATTCAGGACATTGCCCATTTGGGTCACATCGAGTTGCTGACGCCGAATCCAGATGACAGCCTGTGGTACTTTATCGAACTTCTCGGCATGGAGCAGGTGCACTGGGAGCGCCGGTCGGCCTACCTGCGCGGCTATGGCGACTACGCCACCACGACCCTGAAACTAACCGAGTCCGACGCGGCTGGGGTGGGCCATATCGCTTGGCGCGCGACGAGCCCGCAGGCGCTGGAGCGTCGCGTCGCCGCGATCGAACAAACCGGGCTAGGCCTTGGCTGGTCCAATGGCGATTTCGGTCACGGTCGCAGCTATCGCTTCAAGGACCCAGACGGGCACGACATGGAAATTTATTACGAAGAGGAGAAGTATACCGCGCCCGAGCATCTGCGCTCGACGTTAAAGAACCTGCCGATGAAATACCCGGCCCATGGGGCCTGCGTGCGGCGCACCGATCACCTGGCGGTGCTGTGCCAGGATGTCGCCAGGAACCGGCAGTTTGCCGAAAGTACCCTGGGGCTGAAGTTACGCGAGCAGGTGGTCTACGATGACGGCACCAGCGAGATCGGCTCGTGGATGAGTTCTAATGCGGTGCACCACGAGCTGGCCTATGTCGTCGACGTCGAGGGACAGAGCGGGCGCCTACACCACATATCGTTCTGGGTCGACGAACGCTCGGACGTGATGCGTGCTGCCGATATTTTTATGGAGAATAGTATTTTCATCGAGGCTGGGCCGTCCAAACACAATAACTCGCAGGCTTTTTACCTCTATTCCTACGAACCTGGCGGCAACCGCATTGAGATCTACAACAGCGGGTTCTACATCCACGCGCCCGATTTCGAGCCGGTGGTGTGGGACGAAACCTCGCGCGGCACCGGCGTCTATTGGGGCGGTGCTTTGCCTGCGAGCTTTCTCAACTACGCAACGCCTGTCGTGGCGGAAACTGCGTCCGCTGACGACACGGCGGAAATTTTACCCTTCGACCCGCACTAAGTTAAACCC
>CAZHBA010000017.1:0-3629 GCA_964530225.1 uncultured Rhodospirillaceae bacterium
ATGAGCACAATGGGCGGCACCATGCGCAGCATGAGTAACTGAAACATTCGCCCTTCGGATAGTATCTGGTGACGCGAGACGCCATAGGCGAGCACCGAGCCGAACAGGACCGCCAACGACGTCGAGATAACCGAGATCAGGGTGCTGTTCCCCAGAGCCTCCCAGGGGCGCTGCAAAGACATGGCGACCGCGCCAAGTTTTTGTGCATCCTCCGAGTCACCTGCCGCATATTCGTTAAAATCCGACCACACGACCAGATAATTTCGAATTGTCATATCTTCCGAAATATAGACCGGTGGCCAAGCGAACCATTCACGGTCGGGTTTGAACGAGGTCGAGACCATCCAGAAAATCGGGAAGGCGACGATGAGCAGCCAAATCGTCAAGACGAAGTAGCGGAGAAGCGAAAAAGCTTGCCGCCTTCGAGACATTGTCATCGACATAACATAATTCCCCACCCTTTATGCGTTCTTAATCGCGCATAGTTATTATGGGTGTATTTGAACCGCCGAGGCGAGTAAAAAATCCATATAAATCCAACAGGTGGGGGAGCCCGTGTCCATACCGAACCAACGCACTGTTTACCTGAATGGCCTCTATATCCCCGAGAACGAGGCGCTGCTGCCGTTTCGCGACCGGGGGGTTAAGTATGGCGACGCCGTCTTCGATACCACGCGCACATTCGGCCACAAGATTTTCAAGCTGCGCGAGCATCTGGAACGGCTTTACCGCTCGTTGCGGTATATCGGTATCGATCCCGGCTTGACGATCGAAGAGATGGCGGCGATTACCGAAGAGGTGGTTGCGCGCAACATACCACTGATTACCGATGACGAGGATTACTGGGTTTCCCAACGCATAACGCGGGGCATTATCGACCCCAACGAACGTTCCGCCTGGCCCGACTATACGGGACCAACGATAATCGTCGAGTGCCTGCCGCTGCCGCTGGAAACGCGCGCCAAGCTCTACCGCGATGGTATCGACATGATCGTCTCATCGGTCCGCCGCACGGCGCCCGATATGCTGAGCCCGCGCGCCAAGACCCATAACTATCTCAACCTGATCATGGCCGATGAGGAGGTTTCGGCGCAGAATTCCGAGGCCTATGCGCTCATGCTGGACCATAATGGTAACGTAGCTGAAGGTAGGGGAAGTAACGTCTTTTTTGTCGCCGATGGATGTCTGTATACACCGCAAGAGCGTTATGTTCTGCCGGGTATTAGCCGGCAGACGGTGATCGAGTTGGCCGAACAAATCGGCGTGCCGTGCGAAGAGAAGGACTACGACATGTTTGACGCCTACAATTCCGATGAGGCGTTTATATCGTCGACCAGCTTTTGTATTTGCCCGTGCCGCAGCGTCAACGGCCGGCTGTTCGGTAATGACTCAGTGCCGGGCCCCGTCACCAAGCGGCTGATGGACGCCTATGTTGATCTGGTTGGCTTCGACTGGGTTGGTCAGTACACGAGCTATCCGGTAATCGATTCACCGCGGATGTAACGCCGCCAGTCAGGGCGTATTTTTCGCCAGCCAGTCTTTGATCGTGATGAGCGCCTTTTCGGCTTCTTCCATCAAGAAGAAGTGACTCGATTTCTCGAACACCTGGAGTTCGGCATTGGGCAGGACTTCCACCATCCAACTTTGTGCCATCATCGAGCAGATTGGATCATGCCTACCGGCCATGATCAGCGTTGGGGTATCGATTTCGCCCAGCCGATCCAGGGTGTCATGCTCTAGGCATGCTGTTGCTAAATAATCATACGAGGCCATGTCGCGGCTCTCGTCGCTTACCAGCGCCGTTATACGGGCGATGAGTTCGGGGTTCTCGTTGAAGAATGCCGGCGAGACAAACATGTACACCGCGTGGGGCGCCCATTCGGCCCAGCTTTTGCGCCATCCTAAAAGTTGCTGCATATTGGTGATGGTTTGAGCGCCAAGAGGATCGAGGCGCGCGAACGACGCGGCCATGGTCATCGACTGCAACCGGCCCGGCGCCTTCAGCGCCATGTGTTGGGCAATAGCGCCACCCATCGAGCGGCCGACCACGTGCGCACGTTCGATGCCGATTTGGTCCATCAACCCGAGTGTGGCGTCAGCCAGGTCAGCGGTAGTGGCAGGGTCATCGACCGTCGAGCTGTCGCCGGAACCTGGATTGTCGAAGGCGATAACACGGTAGTCGTCTTTCAGCGCGGTGACCTGCGGCAGCCAAGCCGTATGGTCCCCGGCAAGACCATGGATCAGAATGACGGGATATCCGTCGCCGTCCTCGATGTAATTAATATCGAACCGGCCGGTATTGATGATTGGCATGATTTAGCTCCTGTAAAATGTAAACGCCGCGAACCGGTAACCGGCGTGCGGCGTTCGCTTCATCGCGGCTATGCGATGCTAATCAACGAATCCGGTCGCCGTTCGAATCGAACAGGAACATATTCTCCGGTGGAAATGTCAGGTCGACGGGCTCACCCGCCGTATAGGACTCGGTACCCTCAACTATCGTGACGAATGGGCGGTCCGCCTCTGTTTCGAAGTACAGCAACGTGTCTTTTCCCAAGGGCTCGACTAGGCCGATATTACGGCTACCGCCACCATTTACCTTGGAAACTTTGACGTTTTCCGGACGTATGCCGAATGTGCCTCTGCCCGAAGGCGTGTTTTTGAATTTCTCAGGCAGGGATACCGTGAACGAGTTACTGCGGAACTCCGCGCCGGCACCGTTTTGCGTGAACTCGCCTTCGATTAGGTTCATCGCCGGATTGCCGAAGAAGTCGGCGACAAAATACGATACCGGATCGCTATAAATTTCGATTGGCGAACCCATCTGCACGATTTCACCCAGGTCCATCACGACGATGCGGTCGGCCAGGGTCATCGCCTCTTCCTGGTCGTGGGTGACGTAGACGAAGGTCTTCTGCAGTTCCTCGTGCAGTCGGTCGCATTCGGCCCGCAATTCGCGGCGCAATTTGGCGTCGAGGCTAGACAAGGGCTCGTCGAGTAAAAAGTTCGAAGGCTCGGTGACCAGGGTACGAGCGAGCGCGATGCGCTGAGATTCGCCGCCCGAACACTGCGCTGGCATTTTGTCAAGCAAATGGGCGATGCGCACGAGTTCGGAGACTTCCTTCACCTTGCGGCCCTGCTCCTCCTTTGCGACCTTCTGCATCCGCAGGCCGAAGGCGATGTTGTCAGCGACGTTTTTATGGGGAAACAGCGCGTGGCTTTGGAACACCATGCCCAAATCGCGGTCGCGTGGCTCGAGGTCGTTGACGACGTTTCCGTCGATGCGGATATCGCCCGCGGTCGGGTCTTCGAAACCGGCGATCATTCGCAAGGTTGTCGTTTTGCCACAGCCAGAGGGACCAACCAGAACGATAAACTCACCGTCCTCAATGGTCAGGTCCAGGTCCTTAACGGCAATCGTGCTGCCAAATTCCTTGCGCAGATTTGTAAGTTCAATACGAGACATAGCTAGTTACCTCCTTACCATGCCAAAGCTAAATCCGCGGGCCAGATGTTTGCGGATCAGTAGTCCGACGACGATCAATGGGATAGTGATACCGACCGACAGCGCCGCCTGGCGTCCGTAGACACGGCCTTCGGTCGATCCCTGATATTTGGATAATTCGATC
>CAZHBA010000018.1:0-5969 GCA_964530225.1 uncultured Rhodospirillaceae bacterium
GCAATGGCGCTGCCGCTTCGAACAGTATTCCCTTGGCCTTCTCCGCCGCCGACACGATGGCGTTGCCGGTGACGTAGGTGGCCCGGCTGGCGACGGCGCCGGAGTCCATCGGCGTACCGTCGGTGTCGGCCGAGACCACGTGGATGTCGTCGGTCGCGATCCCCAATGCCTCGGCGGCGATCTGTCCAAACACGGTGAGCGAGCCTTGGCCGCACTCGACGATGCCGGTCAGCAGGGTCGCTGTGCCGTCCTCGTTAACATTCACTGTCGCCGCACTGGGGTTGGCCATGACGGTGGCGCCAATGGGGTACCACATGCAGCCGATACCGCGTCCGCGCTTTTTCATTGCTGCTATTCCTCCAACGAATGATACGCTCATGCTAACGAATTTTGCCGATTGGGATTTGAGGAGGATCAATCAAAGAAATCTCAGGATTCGGCCCGTGCCCGAACAATGTGTCGAGTGATGCAAATCAAACCCATCCACTGCCCGATACATTACAGCTTAATCTCATGCGGACGCAATGCACGCCGAGCGCCTGTAGTCCTGCCCGGTGCCGGCAAGCGAGTGGGAATGATTAATCTGAGCAGTTTCCTTCGGTTTCACGCAATCCGCACTCCGGATCGCCTCGCCGTCATTTACGGCAGCGAGCGGATTACCTATGGAGATCTCTTCGACCACATGCGGCAACTCGCTGCTTTTCTGCACGCAAAGGGCGTGGGCGAGGGCGACGTGGTCGGGGTGTTCATGAAAAACAGCGCTGCGTTCCTGGATATAGCCTTTGCCACCAGCTACCTCGGCGCGGTGTTCTTGCCGCTCAATTATCGCCTGGCGGCGGCCGAGGTTACCTATATTGTCGACAATGCCGGCGCCGTCCTGGTCTTCGGCGACGAAGAATTCGGCGACGTTCTCGGCGACATAAAAGACGTTCAGCTAGTTGGCGAAGCGGCGCAGCACGACATCCGCGCCCTCACCGGACGGGCAGAGGTCATACCCGACGAAGTGGTGCGCCAACCGGAGGACCTATTCCGCCTGATGTACACGTCCGGCACCACCGACCGGCCCAAGGGCGTCATGCACAGCTACAATAATTTCTACTGGAAATGCATGGACCATGTAGTGTCGCTGGAACTGACGGCTACATCGCGCTTGCTGGTTGTAGGACCGCTCTACCATGTCGGGGCCTTCGATCTGCCTGGCCTGGCGGTGCTGTGGATGGGCGGCATAATGTGCGTTCACCGCGACTTCGATGCGGGTAGCGTTCTCGCCTCCATCCAGGATGAACAGCTCACTGGCGCCTGGCTGGCGCCGGTCATGTTAACCCAGATACTCGCCCACCCCGGCCGCAGCGATTACGACGTGACCAGTCTGCAATGGTGCATCGGTGGCGGTGAAAAGACGCCGGAGGCCCGTATCCGTGGGTTCACCGACTATTTCACGCACGGCCGTTACATCGACGCCTACGGCCTCACCGAAACCTGTAGCGGCGATACCCTGATGGAGCCGGGTATGGAAATCGAGAAAATCGGGTCTACCGGGCGGGCCCTGGCGCATGTGCAGATTGCGATCATGGACGCCACCGGCACCATATTGGCGCCAGAGACGGAGGGCGAGATCTGCCTGCGTGGCCCGAAAATCGCCGCGGGCTATTGGAAGGATCCGGAGAACACGGCCCGCGCGCGCCATGGCGAATGGTTTCGTACCGGAGATGTCGGTTATCTGGACGCGGACGGCTTTCTCTTTCTTACTGATCGCAAGAAGGACTTGATTATTTCGGGCGGCGAGAACATCGCCTCGTCCGAGGTCGAGCGTGTCATCTACATGCTGCCCGAGGTCAAGGAAGCGGCCGTTATCGGCGTGCCTGACGAGCGCTGGGGCGAGACACCCGTTGCCGTCATCGTGTTCAATTCAGGGCAAGATCTCGACCCGGACCAAGTGATAAAACACTGTGGCCAGCACCTCGCCGGTTTCAAGGTGCCGAAGCGCGTTATCCTGTGCGATGCGCTGCCCCGCAACCCCTCGGGCAAGGTTCTCAAGCGGTCTTTGCGCGAGGAATATGGCGGCACACGAGCGTCTGCCGCTCAGCCTTAGAGAGGATGCGCCATGAGTTTGGCAAGAGCGATCGCGAATTTTATCGTTGAACTGGAACTGGAAAATCTACCACCCGAAATCGTCGAAAAGGGCCGGGCCTGCGTGTTGAACGGCTACGGCATCGGCCTCGGCAGCCACAACACCCCCTATGCGCCGGTTGCCCGAGCTGCGGCTCTGGCAATGGATGGCGAGCAGGCCGCCGGAGCCACTCTGTTGGGGGATGGGCGCAAGACATCCGTGGGCGGCGCGACGCTGGCCAACGGCGCCCTATTTCACGGGCGCGCTCAGGAAGACGCCTGCGGCGCCGCCCATCTCGGTGCGGTGGTGATCCCGCTGCTGACCGCCTTGACCGAAGCGCGCGGTATTTCCCCCGGCAGATTTTTGCCGGCCCTGATCGCCGGCTACGAAGCCGGCGGTTTGCTGGAACTCAACTTTTCTGGCAAGACGACGCCGGTGGGCTTGCGCGCATCGACGCTATACGGCGCCGTGGCGGCCGCCGCGGCCAGCGCAAAACTACTTGGACTGGACGCCGCGCACACGGCGGCGGCGCTGTCCAATGCCGCATCGTTTGCCGGCGGACTGTTGCAGTCCTTCGCCGATGGCAGCGACGAGTGGCGATACCAGGTTGGCATGGTTGCCAGAACGGGTCTTGTGGCGGCGGAGCTGGCCCGGGCTGGTTCGGTCTCGGCGCCCTTTGCCTTCGAGGGACCGTCCGGCTTCGTCAAGGTGTTCACCCGCGAGGAATGCGACGCTGATGCCCTGGCCAGCCAACTCGGTAGTGAGTGGGCAACGCTGCGCATCGCCTTCAAGCCCTATCCGGTGTGCGCCTTCAACCAGACCCCGGTCAACGCCGCAATTGCGCTGCGGGAACAGCTAAACGGCGGCGCCATCGAGGCCGTTCGGGTGCGCATGAACCCGTACGAGACCGGTTATGCCGGGATGGACTCTAAGGGACCGTTCCATTCGATTTCGGGCACCCTGATGAGCATCCCCTTTTGCATTGCCAACACGCTGGCGCATGGGGTGCCAACCATGGCGGCGATGACCGCCTACGACGATGTCGAGGTCAATGCGTTAATCGAGCGGATCAATCTGATCAGCGACCCTTCGGTCGCCACGCTGTGCTGCACCATCGAGATCGACATGACGGATGGCGCTCACCTGGTGCAAGAGCAGAACATGACGTTTGCCGATTACAGTTTCGACCGGCCGCAGGTGTCGGCTCTGATCCGCCGGATTGGTGATGAATCGGGGGTGCCGGCGGCCGCCTATGACCGCCTGGAAGACTTCGCCGAGCGCCTGCCCGAAGGCGATATTGGGCAGGTGTTGGAAGCCTTTTCGGAGCTGCAGTATCTGCAAGCTGCCTAAACCAGGCTACTCCTAATTAGCGCCAGTTTTGGCGAGCGGACCGTTCGGCTGGTCTGCGCGGCGGAAAGGGCTATCTTTCAATAACATTCCGATTGCGTCATCCGACCGACCATGTCCCAGGGAAACAACGACCATGAGCGCCTACGTCATCGTTCATGCGATTATCAATGACCCAGAAAAAATGAAAGGATACGAAACCCCCGCCGGTCCATCGGTCAAAGCGGCAGGTGGTGAGGTGATTACGTCCGGCGCTGTCGCCGGTGTACTGGCGGGCAGTCACGGCCACCAGCGCACCATCATTCTGCGCTTCGCCGATGCCCAGGTGGCGCGCGACTGGTGCGCGTCCAATGCCTGTCAGGCGGCAATTCCGATCCGCGAGCAGGCCATGGATGCGGTGTTCATTCTCGCCGAGAACCCGCTCCAGTGAATGACGGCTTTCGGGGGTAAGAGCGGACATTACAGCGCCGTCCTCGGGCTTTGCCTTCAAAGAGACGATGCCACGGCAGCGTCGTCGTTGCTTCAAGCGGCCGGACGCATCACCAAAACGAAAGCCCTTTTTCCTTACCCTCCAGGAGGGGTGGCAGCATCTTGCGCAGGCTCGACATGTCCAGCTTGTTGGCCTCGATAAACTCCCGCGTGTCCTCGAGCGCGGCGGAAATTTCGCTGTGCAGCTTCATTTGCTTATAATGGTCTTCGTGCTCGGGCAGGCTCAGTGCGGTGGCGAGAATTCCAGTCCAATTCTTGACCTGGATCGGGTATTGGCCCTCGAACACACAGAGGTCGCGTTGGCACGTGTGATAAAGCGTGGCGAGAACGTCAGTCTTAGCGTCGACCGCCGATCGCATAGTGTCTTGGTGCGACTGCTCGCGCATGGCCTCGACGTTAGCAAGCGCGCCGGGCCCGCAGCCATAGGCCCAATGCTCGTGCTCATCGAGGGCAACCAGCTCCAGTTCCGGGATGGCGCGCAGCAGCGTCTCGACGCTCTTGTCGATACCGAGCCCGCCATCGTGCCGGTGCAGCGCCACGCGTTGGGGCATGGGCCGCAACTTATCTCTGAAGGCGTCCAGGCGCTGGGCCAGGTAATGGGCGTAGTGCTGGAAATCGAACGGGTAGGATTTGAAGCCGTCGGTGGTTTCGCCGAACTCGAGCACGCATGTCGGGCACCAGGTCAGGACTTTGCTCGGTTCGTAGCTCGCCATTTTATCGATGGTTGTGCCGCCCAGAGCGTCGGCGCCCTCGACGTCGCCGTGGAGCTTCAGATGGATTACACCGCAACAGTTAGAAGCTCCGCCGAGCATGGCGTAGTCGGCGCCGATTTCGTCGAGTATGTCCATAGCTGAGAACACGATAACCGGCGTTCGTATCACATTGCAGCCGAGATAGAAGACCAGGTCAGCGTGTGCCGGGTTGCCCTTGCGTCCGGTGATCCGCTGGTATTGCTCGGGCGACATCTGCATCCCGGCGGCTAGTTTTATGATCTGCGACATGCGTCGATAGTAGGTCGCCGTGGGATTGACGCCACGTACCGTTTTGTCGGTCCTGATCCGGTTCAGTGCGATAGATATCATCAGGCGGGGATTAATCGCTTCGGGACATTGAGTGATGCATGCACCGCTGCCCATGCACGTTTCGGCCCAGGTTTCGGCGATCTCGGTCGCGTCTCCCCCCTTGAGGAAGTCGACGATGCTGGTGACCACATCGACGGGCTTGGCGCTGTGCAGAAGCGGCGATCCCTCCTTGATGGACGGGCATACCTCGACACACTTGCCGCAAAGGGTGCATTGGTCCGTGAGGCGCCGGGCCTGCGCCTCCAGATGCACGTCGAGTGAGATGTGGCCGGACCGATCGTTCATTTCCGACTCTCCCCGGTTAATCTGAACCATTTAATCCTCCACGGGCCAAAACATTTGCCCCGTCGCGATCGTGACCCATCGCAGCCACCAAATTCAACCCCGAACACCCGTTTGATGGTGTCTCAGGGGGATTCGTCGTTGGCCAGCGAGAGGTAGGTGCGGCGCACGTTGTATCTGTGGCGACCGGCGACGATGTCCGGGCGCGGGTGATCGGGCGGCGGTGCGAAGGCGTCGAACAACACCACACGCTCCTCGGTCTCTTCCAGACTTAGCCCCTCGCCGAGCGCCGCTTTCACCGCGTCGGTCAGCTCGCTAAAGTAAGTGATGTATCGGCCGATAATCGTCGCATCGGACATTGGTGCATGGCCGCTGACCAGGGTCTCGGGCGACAGCGTTTGGGTAAACTTCTCCAATGTCGCCAGATAGGTCGGTGCGTCGCTCTCCAGCGCCAGCCCGAAGAAGGCGCCGGCGGTCATGTTGCCGGTCCACGCCGCCCGTGCTGCCGGCGCGTAGGTAATGGTGTCGCCGGGCGTATTGGCCGGCCCGAACCAGTACAACTCGACGGTTTGACCGCCGAGATCGATCGTTAGATGGTCGTCAAACACGATGTCGGGTCCGCGATAGCTGACACGATCGAAGATCGCCGGGTCGCCACC
>CAZHBA010000019.1:0-27428 GCA_964530225.1 uncultured Rhodospirillaceae bacterium
TGCCCGCATGACGAAGCGAGCCGCCTCAATATTTCGGGTACGCGATTGCGTGAGATATTAGTCGCCCACGAGCCGGTTCCCGAGGAGTTCAGCCGGCCTGAGGTGCTCTCAGTTCTACAGGCCTATTACGACAAGCCGCAAAAAGGGTAGGAGTTACGTTTACCCTATGGCCAGGCGGTTTCCGGTTTCCACCAGATAGTGGGCATGCAGACGGAAAACCTCGCACCGAGGGCAAAAAAATGGCGAATTCATTACTGATCGCAACAAGTTATACGAGAATGGTATGTAAAAAAGTCCAGCGTAGGTACTTTAACCATCTTCGCGTGATCATCATTGGGTAACATCGGGGTAAATTAATGTTTAGTAGCAGTCCCTTTGCCGAGCTTGCGGCGTTCATACCACCCTCCATCATGCAGACGTATATCGTCGTCATGATACTCTTTGTCGTGGGTGGCACGCTGTACGACATGGTCCACAAGAAGAGCGCCAAGTACTTCTTTAACAATTGGCGAAATGTAAAAAATAAGGGGGCGCAGCAGGTCGGTGGCGGGAAAATGGTATTCCTAGCGATCCAGACCGCCGTGGTGGAGGGCCTGACTTCAGGCGAATTCTGTAACGTGCAACGCAGAATTGCCCACCTACTGACGGTGTACGGTTTTCTGGCATACCTGATTACGACCGCCATCATGGTATTTTGGTACCCAACGCCCGCTACTCCGGCGCCCACGTTTTTGCCGCAGCTTTGGTATATCGGGGCCTTGGTGGCGCTCGTCGGCGGATATTGGTTCTGGTTCTTCATTCGGGTCGACGTCGCTGCTGAAGGCAATTCACCGTTCCGCATTGTGCGCGCTGACCTGTTCATTCTTTCGCTTCTGGCGAGCGTGACGCTGGGTGTGATTTGGGCGTATCTGCAGGCGATGGATAGCTCTGCGACAAACCTGTTCCTCGGTCTGTACCTCATCGCTACGACGGTGCTCTTTGGATCTGTTCCGTGGTCCAAATTCTCGCACATGTTCTACAAGCCCGCCGTGGCCCTCCAAAAACGGGTGGAACAAGCGAACGGTTCAAGAAGGAACTTGCCGGACTACGCCGACAAACCCGAAAGTTTCGGTAGTGCCCGCCAGCAGCCCCGGCATTATTAATCAGCCCATCATTGGCCGTTGTTACAGGAGTTAAATTAGGATTATGCCTACGTTTGTTTATATGACGAGTTGCGACGGCTGCGGCCATTGCGTGGATATCTGTCCGTCCGACATTATGCACATCGATACCACCTACCGTCGCGCCTTTAACATCGAACCCAATATGTGTTGGGAATGCTACTCCTGTGTGAAGGTATGCCCGCAAAACGCCATCGACTGCCGCGGTTATGCGGATTTTGCCCCCTTGGGCCATAGCGTTCGGGTGCTGCGGGAAGAGGAGAAGGCAACCATTTCATGGAAGGTCAAGTTTCGAGATGGTCGCGAAAAGAATTTTGTGTCGCCAATCCGGACCACGCCGTGGGGATCGATAAAAGCTCCGTCTGATTACGAGGCGCCGGCTGCCGATGATTATAAATCCGAGGAATTGGCGCACGAGCCGGGTGCGCTCAACATCGAGGGTGGCTTACCGGCTTTGACCGCGGATCAACTCAAGCAGGGTAAGGTCTGATGGGTCTGTTCGGAGTAAGAAAAACCGTTCGCGTCGACGCCGACATCCTTGTGATCGGTGGCGGCATGGCCGGCTGCGGGGCCACCTACGAATCGAGATATTGGGGACGCGACCTCAAGATCGTCTGCGTCGAGAAGGCGAATATCGAACGCAGCGGTGCCGTTGCGCAGGGCCTGTATGCGATTAACTGCTACATGGGTATGCAGTGGGACGAGAACCAGCCTGAAGATTTTGTCAAATATGCTAGCAATGACCTGATGGGCCTGGTGCGCGAGGATCTCGCTTACGATATCGGACGCCATGTCGATTCGAGCGTGCACAAATTCGAGGAATGGGGTCTCCCCATCATGCGAAACCCGGAGACCGGCCGCTATCAGAGAGAGGGCAAGTGGCAAATTATGATCCACGGCGAAAGCTACAAGCCGATCGTCGCCGAAGCCGCGCGCAAGGCCGCCACCGAGGTCTACAACCGGATTATGGTGACTCATCTCCTGATGGACAAAAAGAACCGCAACCGGGTCGCCGGTGCCGTCGGCTTCAATGTTCGCACGGGCGATTTCTATGTGTTCAAGGCGAAGGCCGTCATAGTTGCCGCCGGTGGCGCGTCACATATCTTCAAGCCCCGCGCGGTCGGCGAAGGTATGGGCCGGACCTGGTATGCTCCCTGGAGCAGCGCTTCGGCCTATGGTTTGCCGATTCAAGTTGGTGCGAAAATGACGCAGATGGAGAATCGAATCGTACTGACTCGGTTCAAGGACGGCTACGGCCCGGTCGGCGCCTATTTCCTACATCTCGGCACCTATACGCAGAACGCCTACGGGGAAGAATACGAATCCAGATGGTACGACGATACCAAGGCCTTGGTAGGCAATTATGTCGACCGCCATCCGGTGCCGACATGCCTACGTAACCACGCCCTTCTGCGGGAACTCGCCAATGGGGGCGGTCCGATCCGCATGGTAACCAAGGAGGCCTTCCAGGACCCGCACAAGGAACAGGTTGGTTGGGAAAACTTCCTCGGTATGACGGTCGGACAGGCGGTGGTCTGGGCATCGCAGAACATCGATCCCAAGTACACCAATCCCGAGCTGACTACGTCGGAGCCCTACGTTATGGGCTCCCACGCCACCTGCTCCGGCGCCTGGGCGAGCGGACCTGAAGACTACGCACCTCCCGAATACCGATGGGGCTACAACCGGATGATGACTGTCGATGGCCTGTTCGGTGCCGGCGATGCCAGCGGTGGTACCCCGCACAAGTTCTCCTCGGGCTCCTTTACGGAAGGCCGGATTGCTGGCAAGGCAGCAGTCAATTACATGAATGATCTGGGCGAAGATCACCAAGTCGACGAAGCTGAAATCAGGCGGCTTGGGGAAGAAGTTTACCAACCGCTTAATAACTACGCGGTCGGCCGTAACGAAATAGTCGCCGGCACGGTTTCGCCGAGCTACATCTTGCCCATCCATGCACTGCAACGTCTTGAAAAGCTCATGGACGAATACTGTGGTGGCATCTCCGCGAACTATATGACGAACGAGCCGTTGCTTACCCGCGGTCTTGAATTGATGGATATGCTGAAGGAGGACTCCGATCACATCGGCGCTGAGGATCTTCATCAGCTGCAGCGAACATGGGAGTTCAAACACCGGCTACTGGCGTCCGAAAGCGTTATGCATCACACGCTTTTCCGAACAGAAACACGTTGGCCGGGGTACTATTACCGGGGCGACCATATGAAACTGGACGACGAGGATTGGCACTGCTTCACTCTGTCCCAATACGACGTGGAAACCGGCAAGTGGAACATGGAGAAAGCCCCCGTGTATCACATTGTCGATTAACTGGGGTCCGTCTAAGGACACTTTGGTGGGCAGTGTCAGGGCAATCCGCTTGAGCGGGATAGGACCGTTCAGTAGCCTCTGACGATACGCGATCCGTTTTATTGCAGAAATTCGCTGCCATCAACGCTCGATCGGCACTCCCACCAAGCTGCCCCATTCCGTCCACGAGCCATCATAACTCCTGACGTTTTCATATCCGAGAAGTTGCGTCAGCGCGAAGTAGGCCAGGGTCGCGCGGTGGCTGAGGCGACAGTAGGACACAATATTTTTGTTCGGCGTCGCGTCGCGCGCTTCCAGCATGGCGCGAAGTTCGTCAGCCGATTTAAAGGACGTGTCTTCGTTGACCATATCCTCGAAATGCAGGTGCCGTGCGCCAGGAATGTGGCCCAGGCGTTCGCCGCCATGGTTGGGCGTTCCCGGAGGGCTCAACAGCTCGCCGTTATATTCTTCCGGCGAGCGGTGATCGAGGATCACTGTGTTGGCGTCGTCGATAGCCGTCAGCACGTCGTCGCGCAGCGCCCTCATGTTCTGGGTGTTCTGGTTTGGATGGGCGGTGTAATTGGCCGTTGCGATTTGCGGTATGTCCTGGGTCATCGGCCGACCCTCGTTTTTCCAGCGCACCCTCGAGCCATCGAGCACGAAGGCGTTTTCGTGTCCGCAATATTTGAACACCCACCAGGCATAGGTACCGAACTGCACGGCCGGATCGCCATAGAACACGACATTGGTATCGTTACTGATGCCGGTGGCCGAGCAACGCTCAGCGAAGGTTTCGGGTGTCGGAAAATTCCTTATTTTAGGATCCCAAAGCATTTCCTTCCAGTTCCAGAAAATTGCCCCTGGGATGTGCGTCTGGTCGTAGTTGACGCTGCCGGTCCAGTTGAGGGCAATGATCCGGGTGTTGGGATCGTCGAGACGGGCCTCAAGCCAGTCTGGATTAACCAGCGCATTTGACGAATTACTCATTTTGTCTGTCGCTCCATAGATTTGGATTTATTTGTGCGTGCCTGCTGGTTACTTGGCCGTCCTGGTTATCGTTTTGCCGACTTCGACAAGGCCAGCAAGCCGGGGTCTAGGTAAGGGTGTCGATCTGATCGTTGGTCAGCCCACCCGGCACAATCGTGACCGGAATGCGCGATTTGCCGATAATCTTCTTCATCAGAAATGTAATCAGCGGACCGGGGCCACGCTTGCCGGTTGCTGCTGCCAAAACGAGGATGCGGATTTGGCTGTCCTCGTCGATCAACTTTACAACGGCGGATTTGATGTCGCCTTCACTGATGTAGAGGATCGGCATTTCGCCGCCGGTGAGCTCGGAAACGGTCGCTGCGTGCTCCTGCAGTAATTGTTCGGCTTCCTCGCGGGCTTCTTCGCGCATCAAGTCGCCGATCGCCGCCCAATGTTGAAAATCGGCTTTGCGTATAACGCGCAACAAACCAACTCGTCCGCCGGTGCGTTTCGCCCGCAGGCTCGCAAACCGTAGTGCGACCCGCAATTCCGGTGAGTTGTCGACAACAACAAGAAAGACATTCGGTTGATCGGTCATAGCGGTATCAAATGTTGCGGAAGACAATGCTGGCAAACCATCCTGCGGCCAATGCAATTAATATTGCAATCAGGCCGTAGATTGCCGAGCGTTGGTTTGCGAATTCGAACACGTTAGCCTCGAAACCAGTCTTGCGCACCTGCAGAGGTGTATCGGTGCGGTCGATGACCGTGTCGCCATCGACCAGATAAACCGTCGCAGTATAAACACCGGTCGGCACACTTGACGGTAATTGTACCTGGGTGCGGAACAGACGGTTCTCCAGAAATTTGATCTCTCCAAGTGTCCCGTTGAACAATCCGTCGCGTTGTTTGTTACGAATTAGGGCAGCTGCAAATTCGGCGATCACATCCTCAGCCGACGATGTCAGAGATGGTAGAGACAAGTTTTCTACGCCAATCTGTTCGCTTTTCAACACCGCTCTAGGCAACAAGTCGGCCAGTGGCCGCGATGCCGCGACGTGATAAAAACCAGGCACCTTGTCGAAGGTTAGGCTGTCTGCGTTAATCCAGACTCCGCCAACCCGTGCTTTACGGCGAACAACGACCTGGCTCTCGGGCGCCCGTACGACGACGATGATTTCGCCTACGTTCTCCATCGCGCCGAACAACAAAACCTCGGTGCCGGTAAACCCGGTGGTGATGGCGATCAGATCTTCGCTGAGATCAGCGACGAGTTGCGATTTGGCCGAGGTTATCTCTTTTACCGTTTGGCTCAGCGCCGGAGCACTTGTCATGCCGATCGCCAAGAGCAAAATGATGGTTATGCGGTGAATATTCCTCATCCGCCGAACCCGGAGATTTCGCTGATGGAAAATACGTCGAAAGGTGTCGACACCAGGTCGTAGGCAATCTTAGCGCAGACGGCGAGAACGATCAGCGCCAGCAAGCCGCGCAGCTGTTCGCCACGCAACCGGCCTCCGGCCCTCGTTCCTAACTGTGCGCCAATAACCGCGCCAGTCAGCAGTAGCAATGCCAGCACGATGTCGACGGTTTGGTTGGACGTCGCTTGCAGGAAGGTCACGTTGGCGGTGACGAAAATAATCTGGAACAGCGATGTTCCTATGACAACGGCGGTTGGCATACCGAGCAGATAAATCATCGCCGGTACCATGATAAAGCCACCGCCAACGCCCATAATTGCTGCCAGGATGCCGACAAAAAAACCGACGCCAAGTGGCACTAGTGCGCTGATGTAAAGGCGTGAACGGCGGAAACGCATTTTTAGGGGCAGACCATGCAGCCAGGTATGCTGATGCAACTTACCCCGCGTTGCTGTTCCGGCTTGGCGCCTCAACATTGTTCTGCTGCTCTCAAACAGCATTAACGCGCCAATTGAGCCGAGAAATACCACGTAACTCAGCGAGATCAGCAGCTCGACCTGTCCCAATTGACGCAACAGCGTAAAGATCAATACACCAACACCGGACCCGGCGAGGCCACCGACCGTAAGCACCAGGCCCATTTTAAAATCGACATTGCCGCGTCGCATATGGGCTAATGCGCCGGAAACCGAGGCCGCGACGATTTGGTTGGCTTCGCTGGCGACAGCAACGACTGGTGGTATGCCAATGAAGATCAACATCGGGGTCATCAAAAATCCGCCGCCGACGCCGAACAATCCCGATAAAAATCCGATCCCGCCACCCAATCCTAGGATAAGAAAGACGTCGACTGACATTTCCGCGATGGGCAGATAGATATTCATCGCTCGTCGAACTTATGCCGCGGTGTCGTACTTACGGGGTTCAAGTGCTTTCGCCGGTCTCCACGGGCAGTCCAGTGGCTGCCCAAGCCAGAAGGCCGCCGACCATGCGGTAAATTTCACCTTTATAACCGGCGACTATGAGTTGTTCTAATGCTAAACCACAACGTTGCCCGATGCGGCAATGGAAAATCAGCGTTTTGTTTTCCAGAGGCGATATAGAGCTAGGATCGAATTGCGACAATAGCATGAGGGATAAACCGGCGAAACGCACTTCGGCATATTCAATTGGCTCGCGCACATCGATGACATAGGCGGTGTCGTCTTTAAGTTTTACCTGGATTTCCGCGGGTTCGAGGAACGTGACTTGCTGTGTCATTTTTTTAGGGGGCCTCTGGCTTAGGGTGTGGTCTGGGTACTCTTCTTGGCAGGCCCCGGGACATTTTATTGACTCAGGCGCCAGACGCGCTTTGACGGTTAGCTTTGGCAGGAACCTGTGCAACGGAAGCTTCGTCTACACAATAAAGATCATGCAAGGTTTGTAGCACCGCACCGGCTTCCGCACTGGCGATCGTATAATAGATTGTTTGCGCATCGCGTCTGGTCTGCACCAAGTTATCGCGGCGCAGCCGTGCGAGATGTTGTGACAGTGCCGATTGACTGAGATCGACCAACCGCTCAAGTTCGCCGACGGATCTTTCACTCTCGCTCAAATAACACAGGATCAGGAGCCGCTTGTCGTTCGCCAACGACTTGAGCAATTGGCTTGCTTGGCTCGATTTTTCTTTGAGCGCTTGGATGTTCATAAAATTAGTATATTCGCATATTCGAAAAATCGTCAATCAGGGAAACGGAATTTTGGGACTTGCGATGGTGTGCGATAAACGCACTATGAACTAGTTGTGAACAATTTCAGTGGGCTAAATAATGGAAGTACTCGACACGTCAGGACTCAAATGTCCTCTACCGGTTTTGAAAGCCAAGAAAGCGCTTAAGGCATTGACAGTGGGTGACCGGTTGACAGTCATCGCCACCGATCCGGGTGCGATGAAAGACTTCCATCACTTCTGTGAGGCGACGGGCGATACTTTGGAAAGCGTAACAGAGGACGATGGCGTGTTGACCTTCGTCATCAACAAAGCGGAATGACCTGCGCTTTGCCACGTCCAGGAACAGCAAGGTGAAGGTTGACGGGATCGTCTATCGCACCATCTGGTGCGATGACGATGGTTGGTCGGTGCGAATCATCGACCAAACAAGGCTGCCCCATCACTTCGAGGTGGTGGCGTTAACTTCGCTTGACGATGCGGCGCGGGCGATCGCGACGATGATGGTCCGCGGCGCACCGCTAATCGGTGCGGCGGCAGCATACGGCATGGCCCTGGCGATGCGCGAAGACGCGTCTGACGCGGCACTCGATACGGCCTACGAAACCCTCATCGCTACACGTCCGACCGCGGTTAATCTACGCTGGGCGCTCGACGATATGCGCGACCGTTTGAGCAATCAAACGCGCGACGCGCGCACCGCAATTGCCTATCAGCGTGCCGGTGAAATCTGCGACGAAGATGTCGAAATTAACAGCGCGATTGGCGATCACGGTCTGGCTTTGATCCAGGGGGCCTATTCGGCCGCGGGCGAAGGCCGGCCGGTTAACGTTCTGACCCATTGCAATGCTGGCTGGCTGGCCACGGTCGACTGGGGCACGGCCTTGTCGCCGATATACAAAGCCCACGATCTGGGTATCCCCGTCCATGTATGGGCCGATGAAACACGGCCGCGCAACCAGGGTGCCGCCTTGACCGCCTGGGAACTTGGACGGCACGGCGTATCCCATGCGGTGATAGTCGACAACGCCGCTGGCCACATGATGCAGCACGGCATGGTCGATCTGTGCATTACCGGTACTGACCGCACAACAGCGCGCGGTGACGTGGCTAACAAGATCGGTACCTATTTAAAGGCGTTGTCGGCGCACGATAACGGCGTGCCGTTTTATGTTGCCTTGCCGTCGCCGACCATCGATTGGACGGTTGGCGACGGGGTGTGCGACATTCCCATCGAGCAGCGTGGCGAAACCGAAGTAACCCATACCTCTGGCCGCACACCCGGTGGTGAGGTCGTTACCGTACAACTCACCCCCGATGGGACAACGGCGGTCAACTACGCCTTCGACGTCACGCCGGCGCGCCTGGTTAGCGGCCTGATCACCGAACGTGGTATCTGCACGGCCAGCGTCGAGGGTCTGTCGGCGTTGTTTCCAGAATACGCCGAAACAAATTAGCGCGGTGTTGCGTCACCGCCGTCGACGATGACCAGTTCGTTTTGCGCCACACCGGGTACGCGCCGGTAGGTAGCGGCGTCCTGATATTCCTTGGAATTGAAACACGCTTCGGCATCGGCCATCGAAGCGAACTCAATGACGACAAAACGTTCGTAAGGCGTCTCTCCTTCCAGCACGTTGTACTCGCCGCCGCGGGCAAAGACCTTGGCGTTGTATTTTTCTACCAAGGCCGGGATGTGGTCGGTGTATTTTTTGTACTCAACCGGGTTGTTGATCTTGGACCGGGCTAACCAGTATGCGGGCATGTATTTCCTCCTCATTAGGGGTTTCTCTTTATTGCTGAATAGCGTGTCGCCGCAACGTGGGGAAGAGCAGAAACTATTCGGCCGGGATCGCCGGCAGCAATTTTAGGTAAGTCACGATTGCTGTTACGTTCACTTCAATTAGTTTTCCCGTGGCGCCCTCGATGACGCTGGTCATTGCGCTGTCGGCGAAATCGCCATCGGGTTTGAGACCGATTTATTGGAAGGAGACCACGTCATCCACTGACCAGTTCTTGATACCCTTCTTTGAGTACTCCTAATATTGGGAACGGGTTCACTGTTGGGGCCGTTCCAGTTCCCGGAAAGGGCACGGTCGCGTTGCATCGCACCGAGCAGATTTCGCGGTGTGTGACATTCGCCGCAATGTCCGGGTCCGCTAACGTTGTAGGCGCCGCGCGCTCCCCATTCTTGTCGTCCTGGCGCAGATACTCGCTACTTAACGTACTTGCGGAATTCCGGTTTGCGCTTCTCGCGGAACGCGTTGCCACCCTCTTTCGATTCTTCGGTGCCATAATACAGACGCAGCGCTTCCATACCGAGCGCGCCGATGCCGTTAATGTGGTCGGTGTCGGCGTTGAACGAGCGCTTGGCGATAGCGATAGCAGTCGGGCTGCGCTCGACGATTTCCTCACACCAGAGACGCACTTCGTCGTTCAACTTGTCCGCCGGCACCACCTTGTTGACCAAGCCCATCGCTTTGGCCTCGTGGGCGGTGTACTGGCGGCACATATACCAAAGCTCGCGCGCCTTCTTTTCGCCGATGACATGCGCCATGTAGGCGGTGCCCCAGCCGGGGTCGACGGAGCCCATCTTTGGCCCAACCTGGCCGAACTTCGCGTCTTCCGAGGCGATCGTCATATCGCAGATCGCCGCCAGCACATTGCCGCCCCCGATAGCATAGCCCTGCACCCGCGCGATCACCGGCTTTGGCACGTCACGCATCAGCGCCTGCAGTTCGGTGATTGGCATGCCAAGGGTGCCGCGCAGGGTGCCGTAGGAACCGGTGGCCTTGCTCTCGGCCGACTGGTCGCCGCCGGTTGAAAATGCTTTGTCGCCGACCCCACCCAGCACGATGACGCCGATCTCCTTGTCCCAACCGGCATCCTGGAACGCATTGATCAATTCGTTGACAGTTAGGGCGCGGAACGCATTGTAAACCTCGGGGCGGTTGATCGTAATCGTCGCGATGCCGTCCGCCTTCTCGTAAAGAATGTCCTTGTAATCCATCGCCGTTTTCCTCCCGGCTTCTTGAGTTGCGGTGTGATTATTAACTTATTCTAACCGTTCATGGTGAGCCCGCCGGATACACTTATGACCTGGCCGGTGATGAAATTGGCATCGTCGCTGGCAAGAAAAGTAACGATGCCGGGAATGTCCCCGGGCTTGCCTAAGCGCCGCATCGGAATTGCCCGTTGAAAGGCCTTGCCCAAACCGCTGTCCAAATCGCCATCGGGCGCAAATGACCGCAATAGCGGCGTATCGATCGGACCCGGCGCCACCGCGTTGCAGCAGATCCCGTTGCGGGCCAGTTCGCGGGCCAATGTTTTGGTAAACGATATGATGCCGCCTTTGCAGGCAGAATAGACCGCTTCGCCACTTGATCCGGCGCGGCCTGCGTCGGACGCGATATTGACCACCTTGCCGGCGCCGCGCTCGGCCATGCCCTTTACAACGGTGTGGTGCATATTCAGCGGGCCGAGCAGGTTAATGGCGATGATCTGGTTCCAAAACGATGGTTCGGTGTCGAGAAAGTTGACCAGCCGGTCCCAACCGGCGTTATTGACCAGGATATCGGTGGGCCCGGTGGTTTCCTCAAAGTCGCGGACGCCCGCCGCCACCGCGTCGTAATCTGTGATATCGACCACCTGTACCGAGGCCGTACCGCCCGCCGTTTCGATTAGGGCGGCTGTCTCGTTAGCCGCCTCTTCGTTTATGTCGAAGACGCCGACCGCTGAGCCTTCTTCGGCGAAGCGCTGGCAAATGGCCCGCCCGATGGCACCGCCACCGCCGGTGACGATCGCTACCTTCCTGTCCAGTCCATGCATGACTTAACTGTCTCCTCCTCTTTACGCACGCCAATCATAGCGCTTCATCGCACCAATGCGGCATAATCTATTATAGTCGGCCTGGCGTGGCCGAGACCCATGGGAAGTTCGGCCACCGGGGTATCTATTGGCTGGCCTGTCCGTGTGATGAAGGAGTGACACCAATGCTGTCGGAACCAACCGATGCGATGCGAGCTGCGGTGGCCACGGAACAGGTACCGATCCTCGATCTCGCGCCTTATCTAAACGGCGAAACGGGCGCGCGGGAGCAGGCCGCGGCCGACCTTCGCCATCTCCAGGAAAATCTCGGCTACTACTACGTCGTTAATCACGGCGTGCCGGTGGACCTGACCGAGCGGACGTTCGAGAAGGCGGAGGCGTTTTTTGCTCTGCCGGAAGACGAGAAACGCAAAATTATAGTCAATCGCCACCAGCAGGGGTTTGTGCCCTCGAAGGCGAGCATTATGAAGACGGCGCTAACTAACGCCAACACCATGGCGGATCTGAACGAGGGGTTGTCGTTGATGCGCGAGCGCACGCCCGACGATCCCAAGGTTGTCGCCGCGGTGCGTTTTTCAGGCCTCAATCAGTGGCCCGACGGTATGCCCGGGCTGCGCGAAACGTTTCTGGAATATCACACCGAAATGGAAGCGCTGGGCCGCCGTCTGTTGCCGCTATACGCGATTGCTCTCGACAAACCGGCGGATTATTTCGATCCGTTCTTTGAAGACGCCCATTTCTATAACCGCAACTCGTTCTATCCTGCCGTCGAAAGCACTGACGGCAGCCAGGCGCTGGGCGCCCACACAGACCATAATTTCATGGCGCTGCTGCCGATGTCGGCCGAGCCGGGTCTGATGTACGCTACCCCATCGGGCAACTGGTTTGCCGCGCCAAGCGTCGCCGGCGCCATCGTTGTCAATACCGGCGAGTTCCTGAACCGCTGGACCAATGGCCGGTTTCTGCCGACCCCGCACAAAGTCATCGTGCCCCAACATGACCGCTATGCGATCACCTTCCACTACAGCCCCAGTGACGAGACCGTGGCCACGCCGCTCGACACCTGCTGTGGACCTGACAATCCGCCGCGCTTCGAGCCCAAGACATTTCTCCAGCACATGACCGATTACATCGACGCGGTCTATGTACCACAGCAAGAGATGATGGAAGCGTAGGTATGTTCGCTAGCGACGCTGCTCTAGCTAAAGCCAAGAAGGAATAAATGAAACGTCTTCGAATTATGCTCGTCCTGATGATCCTGGAAGTTGTAATCAATCAGAGGAAGAAATGACGCCCTAAATTAACACACCGGAGAAAGTCCGTTAAGCACTCAAGGAACTTAACATTCCTGAGCGATCTCTGGCCGAGTTTCTAAGACTAGGTAAAGACGGACGAATACTCGTCGGCCGGTGGAAGTCTGGAGAAACTAGAATCCTCGCCGCAGCCCTATGAGCCGGTAACGGAGGTTCCCTTCGCGGCGGGGCCGCCGGCCGACGTTCGCGACCGGGTGGTCGAAAGCGTCGCCAAGGAGTTCCGGTTGGAGCCCGAAGCGGTGCTCGAAGTTGTCCGCAAAGTCGCGTAGGTAAGTTAATTCGAGCCAAAGCGGACCAAAGGGTGCGTCGGCGGCACTGTTTTGTCGCCGGCCACTCATTTTTGTGGTTTTTTCGTCAAGTAGGCTTGTTGCCGGGCCAGGTAAAGCCGGGCAGTGAAAAGACAAGCGAACCCGTCGTCCACACACGAGCGGCCCGGGTATTTAAATGTCCGGTGAAGCACGAGGGCTTCACCAAAGTCTATCCAGGTGGGAACACTGTATCAGGCGTGGTGTTGCGGCCTGAAATTTAACGGCGGCTTAGAGGCCGCTGCGCCAGGTTCCCGACGATTTGCAACGCTTACAGACACGCTCTCCCGACCATTCGCTACTGAACGGTTCGCGGCATTTTAGGCATTGGCGCGATTTCGGTAGTTCCTCGCGCCTTGGCGTTAAGCCGGCATGCAAATCGTCGTCGATTTGTGCGTCGATATTTTTTGTATCGTCCATGATCCGATTAACTATTTTCTTTTTTTGTTTCATCAGAATGCCAGCCGCCGAAAACACCCGGTCGCGGTTCCCAATGATCCTCTCGTCTCTATAAAGTAAGGCTTTTCCGTTGGTTGGCACCCTTAATTCGAGCGCTTCGGAAATTACCCTGTTCATTCCCAAGTAGTTATTATGGCATATGAGTCAAGTCCGTGGCGATTCAGTTTTGAATCCCGCGTTAATTATGTTTTTAAGAGGCCTACTCTGGCCGGTGGCCGGGTGGAACCTTAAGGTCGTGGGCAAGGCCGGAAAACGTGGTGGAGGAGCGGTCCAATGAATGTCTTTTTGACCGGGGCGAGCGGCTATATTGGCGGTACGGTCGCCGTCAAATTATTAGAAGCCGGCCACTTAGTTACGGGTCTGGCCCGCGACGAGGAACGCGCGGAGAAGTTGCGTACACGTGATATTACGCCGGTTATCGGTACCCTCGACGATTTTGACGTGCTGGACGGGTCGGCGCGCGCTGCCGATGCGGTTATCAACGCCGCCGACGCCGATAATCCGTTCGCCGCGCGGGTGCTCATCGATGCGTTGCGCGGCAGCGGCAAAAGGTATGTGCAGACAAGCGGCACCAGCATTGTTTCCGATAACGCAGGGGGCGAGGGTGGCGGTGTCGTTTTTAGCGAGGACACGCCCCTCGATCCGTTGCCGGAAAAGGCCGGGCGCGTCGCCACCGACCGGATGATTTGTGATGCCGCCAACGACGGTGTCCATTCTATGGTTATCTGTCCCTGTCTGATCTACGGGCAGGGGCTCGGCGTGCGGCATCACAGCCCGCAAATACCGACATTTATCGAGGTAGCGAAATCGGCAGGCGTGCCACGCCATATCGGCGCTGGCGAGAATATCTGGTCCCATGTTCATATCGAAGATTGCGCCGATGCTTTTCTGCTGGCGCTCGATCGCGCCCCGGCGGGTTCGTTTTACTTCGTTGAGAGTGGCGAGGCATCGATGATTGACACCAACCGCGCGGTTGGCCGAATGCTCGGACTGGGTGAAGAAACCGAAGCCTGGCCCATGGGCGAAGTGTTGCACGAATGGCCCCCGGCGATGGCCCACGCCATGAGTTCCAACGTGCGCGTGAACGCTGACAAGGCCCGCGCCATGCTGGGCTGGACGCCGAAGGGGCCGGCTCTGTTCGACGACATCGAACATGGTTCGTATCGAGTGTATCGATAAGTTGCGGGCAAACTCAGGAGAGCTAAATGGCGAAGGCTTAAATTTAATGTTCCGCCCGGCGTGTTTACCTAATCGCCATCGGCAGAGCGCACGGTCGAAGGTTAAGCGCAAATCGTCGGTGACGATAAACTGGAGATCGGCACCCGCTGGGTTCATTCGTACGGTATCGATACGCCGGAAGTGGACCAAGTTTGTGAGCGCAGGGGAGAACTCCGACGCTGTGGCATGGAGGCTACTTATGCTATGGCCGCTTTGTTGGAGTTCCATTGGCCGATCTGACTGCGGTGGGAAATTGATACGGCGGGCGATATGGTCGGTGTTTACCGCATCGATGGTCCAAAGGGGTTCAGCGTTAACCGCGAGATCGTCTGTCGTGGCTGGGCGTTGGCGTTACGGCCGTCGAGCGACGACTATGCCGCTGTTGAGCCAGAAGCAAAAGTTGCTAGGGTGGGACTGTTGTCGGGATCATTTGTTACCCCTTGGGAGTGGCGGCGGACGTATGAAACAGGCAAAACTACCAACTGAATGGCCATCCCATCGCGGAGCTGGGAAGTATGAGTAAGTAACGAGTGGTCGATGAATGCCATTTGGTGCAAAGTGATGTGGTTACTTCATCCGATAACTCTTGCGGTTATTTTGGTTGGTATTGCTGGCTTTTTGCTTGGTCTCATCGTCGTTGTTGAAAGACAGGATGCCGCCATTGTCGCGTCACACATTAATGGCGCGGAAGCCAGTCGTGTCGCTCGTTTGAAAATGGCGCCGGCGGGCCGGGATTCTGAAGTCGTGGAACTGCAGGCAGAATTAGCGAAGCAACGCGCCGAGGCGCCGTCACCCGAGGTAATCACCGAGGCCGAAAGCCGGATCGTGAGAATGGAAGCGGCCCTCGCGGACAAAAGCACGGAGCTGAATGCGCTGAAGAGTGAATTGGACGAATTATCAGGCCAACTCACCGAAGCAATCCAGACGCGAGACGACCTACGCAAAAAAAGCGAAAAGGCGGCTCAGGACCGTGACGGTCTGCGCCAGGAACTCGAACAAGCAACCCGATATCTGGACGTTCAACGCGACGAACGCGAACAGACCAGCCGCGACAACGAGAACGAGCGCGCCAACCTTGAACAAACGATCACCGGCCTACGCAGTGAACTGGAAGTGGCTTTGGAGCGCGCCCGGGAGCCCGGGTCCGAAGTGGCGGTGCGAGAGCCAATTTCTTCGAGTGAAACGCCCGTCGAAGAACAGCAATTCGCCACTGCCGAACCGCCAGCCGGCGTTTCCGGCGTATCGCTAGAGCCTGCTGGGAAAGAGCCCAAAAAGACCACGCCAGCGGAACCGGATGAACCGAAACAACCGAGCGCGGCTGAACCGACGCCAGTACCACTTGGACTGATCGCGCAAGGAATTGTAGCCTATCGCGCTACGGATTACGCCAAGGCTTACTCGCTTTGGCTACCGCTGGCGCTGAAGGGTTCTCCGCGGGCACAGTTTTTTATTGGAGCGTTATATTACGAAGGACGTGGCGTGCCTGTGGACCTCGTGCTGTCCTACATGTGGTTGCGTGCCGCGACCAGGAAGGACGATCCTGGCGCAATCAAGCTTCTAGACAAGCTTCGCGAAGGTATGTCCGGGCTAGAGTTGGCGGAAGCCGAAACCCGTATCGCGAAGGGCGAAACCATACCCCTGCGCTGATATTTGACAGGCGCATCGTATTCGCGACAGGCGGGCGATAGTGGGGATTTCAACTAAAGTCACCAAAGTAAATTTGATGATTTATCAGG
This sequence comes from uncultured Rhodospirillaceae bacterium, assembly GCA_964530225.1. Taxonomy (GTDB): domain Bacteria; phylum Pseudomonadota; class Alphaproteobacteria; order UBA6615; family UBA6615; genus CAZHBA01. Next base: position 16,425 of record CAZHBA010000019.1, read on the forward strand.
ATAAATCCTCTTACCAATAACCAGCGAGACTGCTATCGCCGGTTACGTCGTCGGCATGGGGCTGCCGATCGCGGCGAGCTATGTCATCCTGGCGATCTTCGCGGTGGGTGCGCTGACCGATCTCGGCGTGCCGACTGTAGCTGCTCATATGATTAGCTATTGGGTTGCCGTCGTCAGTGCCGTCACGCCACCCGTTGCGCTCGCGGCCTTCGCCGCGAGTTCGATAGCCCAATCGGATCCGGTGAAGACCGGCAATCAAGCGCTCAAGTTGGCGTCTATGCTTCTCATCATGCCGTTCCTATTCGTCTACACGCTACTGTTGCTCGACGGCACCGTGTTCGATATCAGCGTTACGGTCATCGCTTGCCTGCTCGACGTCATCGCCTGGGCGAAGTTCTTCGAAGGCTTCGGCAATAGCCGCGATCTGCCTTTCGAGCGGGTGTTTTGGGTGATATCAGCAGGCTGTCTGATGATGCCAGTCGGCAATTTTGTAACCTTTATTTTTGGCAGCGAGGCCGATCTGCGTTACCATGCGCATGTTGTCGGCGCGCTGATCCTGGTCGGCGTATACGTATACCAATACATCGGCCGGCGCAGTGCGGCGGCTTGAAGGAACACTGCTGACGTTACCTGACTAGGCTCTAGGGCGTTCACCCTTTCAGTGGTTCGTGCCGCAGATCCTCGGCGCGCTCGACGGCGATAAGTACGGCGTATCCCTTTTTGTCGGGATCGGCTTCCCGCTCTTTTTCGACCATGCGTTCCCAGACGCCTTCGTAGGCCGGTCCCTCCGTATGGACTGTTGCAGTTCCATAGAAGCGGGCAATGCCGCCACGCGGTAGGGCGCCCGAAGCGCGTAAATCGGCATCGCGAAAGAATACCGTCACCTTGTCGCCGTCGTTCATATTGTTGTGGGTGTGGCCACGGCCTCGGGCCCAGAAACCAATAGTTTCGTCATCATAGACCAGGATGCTGCCGCGGGGGCTGATTTGGACATAACCATCGGGCATCGAGGTTCCGACCAAAACGACCTTTGCCGGATATGCGGTGTTGATCGGCTCCCATAAAGCTTCAGGTATCTTCGCCATTATCGCGTTCCTTCTTCGCTGCCACTGGAACTTATTTCCAGATCGGTTTGCTGCTTTGTACCAGGGCCTTGTAAGTTAGCAACTCCTTAGTCTACTAGGTACCGAAGTCTCAGTCGCGCACATGGTCAAGATCCGCTTTTCGCCCAACTTCCACCACCTGTTTAACGAGCTGCCGCCGCACGAGCGTTGCGCGGCGGCGCGCAAGTGCGGCTGTAACGAGGTTGAGTGGCATTTTCCCTACGCGCTATCCAAGGAGGAGTTGAAGCAACAACTCGATGACAATGGGCTCGAGTTTATCTACTTCGTTGTGCCGGTAGAATGGGACAAAGGCGTTTGGGGGCTCGGCGCCGTGCCAGGCAAAGAGGAAGAGTTCAAGCGCGCCGCCTCGCGGGCACTCGAATACGCCGCACTGTGCGATATTTACTCGATCAATGTCGGCGCTGGTCCGGTGCCGGACGGTGAGGATAAACAACGCTATGCCGACACTTACGTAGAGAACCTCATCTGGATGGCTGGGCAGGCAAAGAACCTGCGGTTGAAGCTGCTGCTTGAAGGGGTCACCGCTGAACGCGTGCCCAACTGGACCATGCAGACGATGGCCGAGGCCGACGCCATTCGCCGCGCTACTGGCCAGGACCGCGTTCAGCTGGTGTTTGACACCTACCACCTGCGCTGGCAGGAGCAGGGTCCGCTAACTCCGATCATGGATGAGTACTGGGACTATATCGGTCACATCCAGATCGGCAACACGCCCGAGCGTTTCGAACCCGGTGTCGGCGAGATGGACCTGCTGTGGCTGGTCGAACGCGCCTACGCCAAGGGTTATGAGGGCTGCGTTGGCCTTGAACTCGACCCGTCGTTGGACACCTGGTCGAGCTTGATGTGGATGAACAAATACGGCTACACCGTAAATCCGGGCGACAGGTGAGAAATCGAGCGGTCCGGAGACATGACCGTAGACCGCGCACACGCCCATGGGCCGCAGGCAATCGAGTGATTTTTACATGGTGTTGCGGCCGATCGATTCATAGACCACGGTGACCCCTTCGCCGTCGGTAATCCCGTGGACCCGTTCCGCGAAGTCTTCCTCTGAACGGGCTATCGGATAATCGCAACCGGCATCTGCTGCGGCTTGCGCCTTGGCCTCGGTGCTGACGGTGCCGGTCGCCGTCGCCTCCAGCGCCCACACCCATTGGCACAGGATGAGCCCCATGCCGCCCGCCGCCACGTGCACCAGAATGGCGTCGCCGGGTTGTACCGCGTAGGTGCGGTGCAACAGATAGTGCGCCGTCATCCCCTTCATGAGCAGCGCCGCCACCTTGCGGCTATCCAGATCGCCGGGCAAAAGCAGTAGCTTGTCGGCCGCTCATTGTGCTGTGGATATGCATCGTAAAATAGACCTGTCTCATTTGACCTATCGCAATTTGGCCGCCCGAAGCGTCGTTAAGCTCAACCCCGAGCAGACGAGAGAGGATCCAAATACGGCTGCCGGCCATAGGCTGGCGGTGTGAATGGTCATTGCCGACCATTTTAAAACGTGAAGAAGTCTCTCGGCCGTATACGCAGCGTAACAGGAAGGGGACAAGGTTATGAAATTCGGCTTATTTTATTTGTTCAGCGATTTTGGCAACGTCTCACAGCAGCAATTGTTCGACGAAGTACTGGTGGAGATCGAGCGCGGTGAGGAGTTGGGCTTCGATTCGGTGTGGCTACCCGAACACCATTTCTCCATCCACGGCATGCTCGGCAACCCGTTGTTGCTGGCAGCAGCGGTAGCCCAACGCACGCAACAGATGATGATCGGCACAGGCGTCGTCATCTTGCCCTTCCAGCACCCGCTTCGGGTGGCGGAGGACGCTGCCATGGTTGACGCTCTTAGCGACGGTCGCCTGTTGCTTGGCGTTGGGCGCGGCTACCAGCCGCCGGAATTCCACGGCTTCGGCGTGAACCAGAACGATTCATCGGGGATGTACGAGGAGAGCATCGAGATTTTGAAGCGGGCGCTGAGCGGTGAGAAATTCGCCTATGACGGCGAATTCTACACAATTGATGACCCCGTCCAGATCTTTCCCAAGCCCCTGCAGACGCCCCATCCGCCGCTCTACTCGGCCAGTGTCAGCGGACACAGCCTGGAGGTAGCGGCGCGCTTCAACATGTCGCTGCTCAGGGGGCCGCAGTTCAGCAACCTAGATACCGTGGCCGCAACCTTCTCCGAATACACTGGTTTGCTCAACAAGTATGGACATGACCCGGCGGCCCTCGACCAACCTGTCCTGATGCGTGTCTATGTGGCGCCCACCGACGAGGAAGCCAAGCCCGAAACCGAGCACGCATTGTGGTTCTATCGCTTGCTGGCCACGCTGGTGCCCGGCGCGCCGGGACGCGAGGAGGTGCCTAAGGGTTACGAGGCGTATCCGATCGATCCCAAGGCGTTTTCCAAGCTGACCCTGGAGGACGTGTGGGAGCGCGGAACGGCGTTCGGTTCGCCGGAGCGCGTCACCGAAATTCTGAAGACGTACATGCGCAAGCTTGGCGTTAATAACATCATCGTGCAGATGCGCATCGGCGGCCTGGAGCACGACAAGGTGTTGCGCTCGATGGAGCTCTACGCCAACGAGGTCATGCCGGCCCTGCGTGAGGAGGCAGCCAGCCTATCGGCGGCCGCCGAATAAGCGAAAGGGGCTGCCTCCGTCACTTACGGAATGCGGCTGAATGACCGCTCCAGGTCAACGTTATCGCCTGTCGCGAATTACGTACGCAAAGGTGCTCCTGAGCATCTTATCGATGCGCCCCAGCACTTTCTGCAATTCGGCAACCCGCAGCGCCTCCGGGCCCATGGAGCCGCCGCGGTTGTCGGCGCCGATGTCGGTAGGCGCGCCGATCAGGTCGGTCGGAGGATGTTTCTTTACCGGTTCCGCCATGATCGGATCGAGTATGCCGCCAATCTGTGAAAGATTTTGTTAAGCCTCCGAGATTCCTTATTTTCTGCCACAGAAAGGCTATCTGTAACCGCTTTTACCGCCAAGAATAGCGACCCTACCAATTTGATCGTGAGTCGATACCGAGCGTGGCTTGGCCAATCCGGGCCCAGGGGTGGCGGGCTAATTGATATAGGTCATCGATTACATCTCCGGTCTCGGCGAAAATTTTAAAATTACGATGTTCGTTTACGCGATTTCACTTCGAACATCGAAACGGAGAACGCCAAACCAAATTGCCGAAACCCAAGCCTAATCACGGGCGCTTTTTTAATCCTCCCGCACGCCAACTGAGGAGACGGACTGATGACTGACAAATATGGCAAATCTGTTCCCTTTCAACTGACCGACTGGATCGACGGCATCAACCTGGATCGGCTGCGTAGCGGCCGTCTCAACCGGGCCAAGGCCGAACTCTTCGAAAAGCGTGATTTCGGCGCCTTCCTGTCACTCAACGAATGGAATACCCGCTACATCACCAGCACCTATACGCCGCAATGGACAACGAACAGTTCAGGGCTGCGCTATTCGCTGCTGATCAAGGGCGACGAACAGCCGATTGTCTATGAGCAAGGCGACATCGGTTACCACACCATGCGCAATTCGCCTTGGCTGGGCGAAGAAAACGTCAAATGGGCGATCACCGGTATGGGCTGGATCGCCCGCTGTATGGGAACCGCAGCGCATGAGGCGGCGATCGTGCGTTTCATCGATCAGATCGTCAGCGAACTCGCCCGCGCTGGGGTGAAAAACGAAGTGCTGGCGATGGACTTTGCCGACCCGGCGATCTCCGCGGCTTTCGAAGCCAAGGGGATCAAGACTAGCGGAGATGGCTATGGCGCCATGCTAGAAGCCCGCAAGCACAAATTGCCCGAGGAGGTGGAATGTCTGCGCAATACCTGCAGCCTGGGCGACGCCATGTTCGATTCCATCGTCCAGACCGCGCGGCCGGGCATCAGCGAACACGAGATTCTCGGCGAGATGTTCAAGGCCTGTTACAAGAACGGTGGCGAAGTCCATTCGGGCGTGTTCTGCACTTCGGGGCCTTACACATGGCCCAATTTGCGCCACTGGACCGGGCGTCGCCTGGCGCCACGCGACGTCATCTACGCCGACGTCTACAACACCTCTTGGATGGGTTATAAGACCTGCTACTATCGCACCTTCAGTGTCGGCGAGCCGGCCAAGGAAACGGTCGAGGCCTACAAGCGGGCCTACGACTGGCTGTACGACTCGATTTCCATCATCAAGCCCGGCGTGACATCCAAGGAGATCGCCGAAAAATGGCCCAAGGGACCGGATGTCTGGGCCGATATCGGCGTGGTGTCGGAAGATCAGACAGCAGGCAACAACTGGGCCCACGGTATCGGGTTGACGCTGTACGAACCGCCCCTAGTGTGGCGCGGCTGCTCGGTCGACTTCCCGATGGAGATTGAGGAAGGTATGACGTTTGCCATCGAAACCCAGGAAGGCGACGGCATCGGTCAGGGTGTGCGGCTGGAGGAAGTTATCCACGTCACTGCAACCGGTGTCGAAATATTGTCCCGCTGGCCGATCGAGGAAATAACGGTTATCGACATTTAGCCGGTGCGGCGGAAAGGAACGAGCGATGCCATACTTCAACTATAGCTGTGACAAATGCGGCGAAGAGTTCGAGGCGCTGACCCAGAGCGACGGTGCAGATGTGCAATGCCCGGACTGCGGCGGAGAACGGCTGACCAGGCAGGTCGGCACGCGCATCTCCATGTTGACCAGTGTCCAGCACACCGGCCGTGTGATGGACCTCAGTTCGGGCGCCTGTCCAGGCTGCTCTAACCACCGCCATCACTGACCGGTTGGCGGAGGCGCGAGCCATGAGCGAGGCCGCCATTCTACACGATGTACGCGGGCCGGTCGGCTTGATCACCTTCAACCGGCCCGACACGTTGAACGCGCTCGATGTGCCAACGCTGCAGGCACTAGACGCCGCGTTGGCCGCGCTGGAGGCGGATGATGCCGTTCGCGTCATCCTGTTCACAGGAGCGGGCCGGGCCTTCGTCGCCGGTGGCGACATCGCCGACCTCGAATCGCGGTGGGGACTGGCCCATTACCAGGAGTTCGCCGAGCTCGTGCACCTTGTGTTCCGGCGCATTGAGACCTGCGACAAGCCAACCATCGGCGCGGTTAACGGATGGGCGCTCGGCGGTGGGGCAGAGCTGATGCTGGTGCTCGACATCCGGTTGATCGCCGATAGCGCCAAGGTCGGCGTGCCGGAAATTACGCTGGGGCTATTTCCCGGCGCCGGCGGCTCGCAACGCTTGATGCGTCAGATTCCGCTGTGCCGCGCCAAGGAGATGATGTTTTCCGGCGAGCCGATCGGTGCCGAGGAGGCGGTCGCGCTCGGCCTCGCCAATCGGGTTGTGCCGGCGGCGGAGCTAATGGACACGGCGTTCGCGCTGGCCGAGAACATCGCCCAGAAATCGCCGCTGGTGCTAAAGCTGCTCAAACGCACCATCTCGGCCGGCGCCGATATGCCATTACCCGCCGCGCTCGCTCACGAGCAGGCCATGATCGGCCTGGTACTCGACAGTGCGGACGCCCATGAGGGCTGCAGCGCCTTCCTGGAGAAGAGGGTAGCCAGATTCTCGGGAGCCTGAGCTGTGGATTTTTCGCTCTCGGACGAACAGCGCATGATGGTCGAGACGGCGCGGCGGGTCGGCGAAGAGTACGGTCTCGACTATTGGCGCGAACTCGATGCGCGCGGCGAATATCCGTACGCCATGTGGCAGGCGATTTGCGATGCCGGCCTGTGCGGCGTGGCGCTTCCCGAAAAGTACGGCGGGGCCGGGCTCGGCATGGTCGAGATGGCGCTGATTATCGAGGCGCTGTGCGCCGGCGGCGCGGGTGGTACGCTGGCCCAATTGTTCATGCTCAATCCTATATTCGGTGGCGTTTCGGTGGCCAAATACGGTACCGCGGCGATGAAAGAGGATTTGTTGCCGAAAATTGCCGCCGGCCAGATTCACTGCTGTATGGCGCTGACCGAGCCGGATTCCGGCAGCAACAGCCTGGATGTGCGAACCTTTGCCCACGCGGACGGTAACGGCTGGCGCCTCAACGGGCGTAAGATTTGGATTTCCGCGGTTCCCCAGGCTCACAAAATGCTTGTGGTGGCGCGCACCCAAAAGCCGGAAGAAGCGGACAAGCGCTCCCGGGGTATTTCCATGTTCCTGATCGACGTCGATCGCGAAGGCGTAACCCATCAGACGATCGACAAGGCGGGCACGCGCTGCGTGCCGGCGAGCAGCGTCTTTTTCGAGGATGCCGCTGTGCATGGCGACGAGCTAGTCGGCACCCTCGATGGCGGCTGGCACGAGCTGCTCGACGTGCTCAACACCGAGCGTATCGTCACTACGGCGGGGCTAGTCGGTGCGGTGCACTTGGCGCTGCACCTGGCGGTCGATTACGCCAACCAGCGCACGGTGTTTGGCGAGCGCCCGATCTCCTCATATCAAGGCCTGCAGTTTCCGCTCGCCCAGGCTAAAGCTGAAATCGAATGTGCGCGCGCGCTCAACCACCAGGCGGCTGCCGCCTTCGATGCCGGCGAGGCCTACGGCAGTGCCGCCAACATGGCTAAGCTAATCGCCGCCCAGGCTGCCGCCGAAGGCATCGAACGGGCGATGCAGACCATGGGTGGCATGGGCTATGCGAAGGAGATGCACGTTGAGCGCCTGTGGCGCGACGCTAGGCTGTTCCGCTTTGCACCGGTTTCCGAGGAGATGATCCTTAATTTTATCGCTACGCATGAGCTTGGCATGGCGCGTGGCTATTGAGTGCTGGCGCTGCCAAACCGGTGCCTTCAATAGCTGTGTTGGGGCCACCTATGGTTTTTGATCCAGCGCAATTTGCGCCGGCAGGATTGGTACTAGGCTTGCGCTAAACCAACAGTTTTTGCAGTTGGTGAGTATGCGGAATAGTCGTCGCGATTTTTGCGTGCACGGAAGGACAAAAAGATGGGAAGCGGCATGAGTTCCGATGGCATACCTGGACCGGATTCGGAGACGGCGTTGCGGGTCAAGGCCCTAGAATCCCTGTTACTCGAAAAGGGCTTGATCGAAACCAGAGCTATCGACGAGCTGATCGACCTGTTCGAGAATCGCCTCGGTCCCTGGAACGGGGCCAAGGTGGTCGCGCGGGCCTGGACCGATCCCGACTATAAGGCCTGGCTGTTGCAAGACGCCACCGCGGCGATTGCCGAAATGGGCTTCGAAGCGCTTAATGATGAGGTAATGGTGGTCGTCGAAAACACCGCCAAGGTGCATAACATCGTCGTTTGCACATTGTGCTCCTGCTACCCCTGGGCGACCCTGGGCCTGCCGCCGGTGTGGTACAAATCGGCGCCTTACCGGGCGCAGGCGGCGAGCGATCCGCGCAGCGTGCTGCGGGAATTCGGCACCGACATCGGCGCAGATACCGCAGTGCAGGTGTGGGACAGCAACGCCGAGCTACGTTACATGGTACTACCCGAGAGGCCGGCCGGAACGGAAGGGCTGGACGAGGCGGCCCTGGCCAAGCTGGTGACCAGGGATTCGATGATCGGTGTGAGCAAAGTGGCGCCTCCCGGATAGCTGGAAGGCCGGCTGGAGAGACAATTGGCAGTGCGAAGGAGACGATCTTGAACGGCGTACATGATATGGGCGGCATGCATGGTCTGGGTTCGATCGAATGGGAATCGGACGAACCCGTTTTCCATGAACAATGGGAAGGGCGCATAGAGGCGTTAAACCGTATGTTGTTGGCCGGCTTTCACTACAATCTCGATGAATTCCGCCACGCCAGGGAACGCATGGAGCCGTCCCACTACCTGCAATCGAGTTACTACGAACGCTCGGTTGCGGGTATCACCATGCTGCTGTTGGAAAAAGGCGTGATCAGCCAAGAGGAATTCGACGCTCGGCTCAATGATCTCGCCGAAAGGAAGGAGTGATGCGACCTGTAGATCTGGCGGTGGTGAGAAGCTTGTACAAGAAACCGGGTGTCTTGCGCATGAACCTGGATATTGCGCCAAGGTTCAAGGTTGGCGATCGCGTCAAGGCACGCAACATCAATCCGCCGGGGCACACCCGTGTGCCCCGCTATGTTCGCGGTAAAGAAGGTGTCGTCCGCCAGGATTACGGGGTCTTCCATCTGCCCGACGCAAGCGCAGCCGGCCAAGGCGATCAGCCACAGCACATCTATTCCGTGTGCTTCAGCGCCCGCGAACTCTGGGGCGCGGAGGTGCCTGCCAAAGACAGTCTCAATATCGATCTTTGGGACGACTACCTGGATAGTGCCTGAGCTACCAGAAAGGGGGTGTCGATGCACAAGACGCTAGCGGTACCCACCCTGGCCGTACCCAACCGGCAGGCCGGCGCCACCTTGCCGCGTGACACCGGCGAACCGGTGTTTGCCGAACCGTGGCAGGCGCACGCCTTCGCCATGGTGATGTCGCTTTACCAGGATGGACATTACAACTGGGCCGAATGGGACGACTATCTGGGTTATCACATTCAGGCGCCTGGTCACTTCGACGAAGCCGAAAATGGGGATGCCAACGGGGTCGCGGCCAGCGAAGCGAAACCGGACGTCTCCGGAGCCAACTACAGCCGATTTCGCGCCGCTTGTGAGAAAGACGGTGACAGGTTTTATCACCTGTGGCTGGCCGCTACCGAGCACCTGCTGGATGCCAAGGGTATGGTGCCCAAGGCCGAACTCGAAGAGCGGATCGCCGCCTTTGCAAAGGCGGAACGCGAGGGGCCACGGTTCGCCGCTGGCCGACGGGTGCTGGTGCGCGAAATCAAAAGGGAAGGCCATACCCATCTGCCGCTCTACCTACGCGGCAAAACCGGAGAGGTGGCGGCCGATCGCGGCCTGTTCGTTTTTCCTGAGGTGGTCGGGCAGGGGCAAGATCACGGGCACGATCACGGCGACACCGACACACTGCAGCATGTCTATTGCGTACGATTTGCAGCATCCGAGATCTGGGGCGAGGAAGCCGCCGATGGGCACGGCCTGAACTTCAATCTTTGGGACTACCAGTTACAACCGGCTTAACACACGTCCGCAGTGGGGTTGCGCCTGTCGGGCAGCCCGTGGAGATAAGCGATGAGCGAAGAACAAACACCGATGGATCTGGCACAGCTGATCCGCGACGATGATGGCGCGCTCTATGCCGACGAGGCCGCGGCCCGCAGCATCGCCATTGTTATCAAGTTGTGCGAACAAGGGTACTACACCTGGCCCGAGTGGGTTGACAAGTTCAGTGTCGAGATCAGTCCACCGGGGCATTATCGACATTCGGCGGAGGGTGCTAAGGCGGCAGAAGCCGTGCTGACCGGTGACGGCAAGAGTATCAATCGGAACTACGCCAAACTCTGGCTCGCGGCCTGCGAGAAACTGCTGCTCGAAAAGGGTTTGCTGATAGCGCCCGAACTCGACGCCGAGTTCGCCACGCTACGGGTGGAAAATCGATCCGGCGCTCTATTCGCCGTCGACGATCAGGTGATTGTGCGTGACATCGAACCGGTCGGCCACGCGCATCTGCCGTTATTCGTGCGCGGCAAGGCCGGCGTTATCGAACGGCCCCTCGGTGATTTTGCCTTTCCGGTAATGTCGCCGCCCAACGGCACGGCGGAAGCCGGAGAGAGTAGCCGTCAACCGGTATACAGTGTTCGTTTCGCCGCGCGGGAACTTTGGGGTCCGGACGCACCCAGAAGGGATAGCGTGAACTTTAGCATCTGGCACGACTACCTGATGCCCGCCTGATCGCTGAGACCTGGCGCACGGCCTGCGCGCAGAGGTCGAAGCCGAGGTAGCCGCCCTTAGTTAGTCAGGTGCTTTTGCTGCGAGCGTTGCTCGTTGATTCCTTTCAGTACCTTTTCCGCCGTCGCCGGCAGCGAGGTAATGCGCACACCGACGGCGTC
>CAZHBA010000020.1:0-4491 GCA_964530225.1 uncultured Rhodospirillaceae bacterium
CGTATTGGGTTGTCGGTGGTTAGTACGCCGACACGCGGCTTGGCGAGCCCGCCCGCGGTGCTACCGAGGAACGCTTCGGACCGTTTGCTAAATATACCGCGCGATGGAAGTGTGGCGTGGCAAGGCGTGGACCACCGTCGACGACGGCTTCTTCCGCTACCGCATCGAAAAGCCTATCTTGTGATTGCCGCGCCTTGGCGGCAACATGACGGCCATGGACCATGACCCCTTTCAGACCGATCCAGTACTCCAGCGCGCTGCCGGTTATCCTTACGATATAACGCAAACCTCCTTCACCTTTGTCGATGGCGGGACAGCACCCTTCGACCCGGTGCTGACCAAGGGGCGGTATCCAGTCATCGGTTATGGCTCCAACCAGTCACCACAGCGCTTGCGCCAGAAATACGGCACTAAACATTCGCCGATCCCAGTCCAACGCGGCTGGCTCGCCAACCACGATGTGGTTTATTCTGCCCACTTCTCGTCTTATGGCTCATTGTCGGCAGCACTGCGCCATGTGGAAGGTACGACGGTCTCGGTCGCCGTCAACTGGCTCGACGACGAGCAGTTGGCAGCCATGCACCCGACCGAGTCGGATAATTACCACTACGCCCGGCTGACGTGCATCTCGTTGCAGTTAGCAGAAGGCGAGGAACTGGACGAGGCCTATGCCTATCTAAGCTTTCGTGGCCATGCGACCCCTGACGGCGAACCCATCGCTCTGGCCGAAGTGGCGGCGGAAAACCGATGCCATGGTTCGCTCAGTCAACTCGACGCGTTAACGCTGATGCGCGACCGCTTGGCGCCTGGCGTGGTGTTAGCCGAATTCGTGCACGCCCACATTGCTGACGCTGAAGTGCGCGCCGCACGGGTGCTGCAATTGATGGCCGTCGCCGTCGATGGGCTGCACGTAGCGCACGACGTAATCGGTTACGATTAAGTTTTTCCTTTATACCACTTGGCCGGCGACGATAGCCGCCAACACGATCAGACCGAGATCGCGATTGGATTTGAACCGGACGAGGCAGTTTTCCGGATCGTCGAAATCGGCGCTCGCGGCTTGCCATGCTGCATGAGCGGCAGCTAGCGCGAGCCCGGCATAGAACGGCCAAGCGAGGCCCACGAGCCAGCCGGTTATTACCAACAGTGCCATGCAGATCACGAAAAAGCCTACAATCCAGGGCCGTGAACGGTCGCCGAGCAAGCGCGCCGTAGACCTGACGCCGACCAGAGCGTCGTCCTCCTTGTCCTGGTGCGCGTAGATGGTGTCGTAGCCCAGAGTCCAAAAAAAGCCAGCGGCGTAGAGAACTAGCGCGGGCGTGGCAATGTCACCGCGCACCGCTGCCCAACCGAGCAGCGCGCCCCAATTGAAGGTCAGGCCGAGCCAGGCTTGGGGCCACCAGGTTATGCGTTTCATCAGCGGGTAGGGAACGATCAGAGCCAAGCTCACCACGCCGACGGCAATGGCGAAGGTGTTGAACTGGAGCAGAATAAGCAGGCTTACGCCAAACAACAGGGCGAGAAAAAGCAACGCGCGGGGTATCGAGATCGCGCCAGAAGCGATCGGCCGGTCGGCGGTGCGGGCGACACGGGCGTCAAAATCGCGGTCGAACAGGTCGTTGATGACGCATCCCCCTCCGCGCGTTAGGATGGCGCCGACGCCGAACAGCGCGAACAACCACGGGTCGGGCCAGCCGCCGTTGGGCGGCGTCAGCGCCAGCGCCCACCAGCCGGGCAACAGTAGCAACCAGGTGCCAATCGGCCGGTCGAGCCGCGCCAGGCGCAAATAGGAGTGCACCGGCCGCGGGGTTAGCCGATCGATCCAGTTGCCACGCGGGATGTCGCTGGCGTTATGATGCTGCGAGTCGGTCACCACAACCCATTGTTAGCAGAACGCCCTTGACTCCCAAAGAAACCACACCGCGGTTGCCGAGATTGCGCCTGTTCGTCACCGAGGATCTGGGTGAAGGGGTAACGATCACGTTGGGCCGCGAGCAGTCCCACTATCTCGCCAACGTCATGCGCGCGAACGCTGGCGATACGGTGGCGCTGTTTAATGGCCGCGATGGCGAATGGAGTAGTGAATCAATGTCGCTCGGCAAACGCACCGTCGGTCTTCGTATCACCACCCGTCTGCGTCCCCAGGCCGAAGAGCCCGATCTATGGCTGGCGTTCGCGCCTATAAAACGCAGTCGTATAGATTTTGTTGCCGCGAAAGCGACTGAATTGGGGGTAGCGCGACTAATTCCGGTAATGACCGCGCGCACCCAGATGACACGGGTTAATAACAGCCGGCTGCGCGCCAACGCCGTTGAAGCCGCCGAGCAATGCGAGCGCTTGACCGTGCCCCTAGTCAGCGAGCCCGTGTCTTTTGCGGATTTGCTGGCCAACTGGCTACCTGAGCGCCGCCTGTTGGTCGGCGATGAGACTGGTGGTGGCCAACCGATTGCCGAGGTAGCCGGCGACATTGCAGTAGGTGCAAATCTGCCATGCGCCATTCTGGTGGGCCCTGAGGGCGGATTTACCACCGTCGAACTTGACGAATTGGATAAACTGACCTTTGTTACAAAGATTGGGTTGGGGCCACGTGTCATGCGCGCTGATACGGCAGCGATAGCCGCCCTTTCCGTTTTTCAGGCCATTGCTGGCGACTGGCGCGACCGCCGGGGCCAGTAAGGCGGTTACGAAGTAAGGACGGTACGGCAAGACATGGCAGCTCCTTCCACCGGCGGTGGCCCACCAATCGAATCCAAAGCCCAGTTGATCGAATGGTTCGAAGCCGGCAACAAGCCCCCTGAGACTTGGCGGATTGGCACCGAGCACGAAAAATTTGCCTTTCGCATCGGCGACCATGCGCCGTTGTCCTACGACAGTAGCCCCGGCATCCGGAATTTGCTTGTGGGCATGCAACGGTTCGGCTGGGAGCCGGTCTTCGAGGGCAATAACATCATTGCACTCAGCGGTGAAAACGGCGCCAACATTTCGCTTGAGCCGGGGGGGCAATTCGAACTGTCGGGCGCACCGGTGGAAACTTTGCACCAGACCTGCGATGAAGTGCATGAGCATTTGCGGCAGATTCGTGAGGTCAATAAGGATCTCGGTGTCGCCATGATCGGCATCGGTTTTCACCCTGATCTGCGGCGCGAGGATGCGCCGTGGATGCCGAAGGGCCGCTACAAGATCATGCGCGAGTACATGCCCAAAAAAGGTTCCATGGGCCTCGACATGATGCTGCGTACCTGCACGGTGCAAGTGAACCTTGATTTTGCCAGTGAGGCTGACATGGCGCGTAAAATGCGCATTGGCATGGCGCTGCAGCCGATCACGACCGCTCTGTTCGCCAACTCGCCGTTCCGCGAAGGCGAGGCGACGGGCTATGTTAGCCTGCGCAGTCTTGTGTGGACCAATGTCGATCCTGATCGCTCGGGAATTTTGCCTTTTGTATTCGATGATGATTTCGGCTTCGAACGCTACGTCGACTATGTGCTAGATGTGCCGATGTATTTCGTCGTTCGCGACGGTAAGTATATCAATGCCAGCGGCCAGTCGTTTCGCGATTTTCTCGACGGTAAGCTGTCGGTATTACCCGGCGAGAAGCCGACCATGGGCGATTGGGAGGACCACACGACGACTCTTTTTCCCGAGGTCCGGCTCAAACGTTTTATCGAAATGCGCGGCGCTGACGGCGGGCCGTGGCGGCGCATCTGTGCGCTGCCTGCATTGTGGGTGGGGCTGCTCTATGACAGCGCGGCGATGGACGCGGCCTGGGATTTGATCAAGGACTGGACCGCCGATGAGGTGACCGAACTGCGCAACGAAGTCCCGGCGATCGGACTCGAAGCGCCGTTCCGCAATCGCCAGGTGATCGACATTTCGCGTGAAGTTCTTGAAATAGCGCGGGAAGGTCTCAAAAATAGGGCGCGACTAGATTTCTGGGGTCAGGACGAAAGCCACTTCCTAGCGACGTTGGAGCAGATCGTCGATTCCGGAATTACGCCGGCCGAGAATAAGCTGGCAGCTTATTACGGCCGTTGGGACAAGAGCGTCGACCGTGCGTTCGAAGAGTACGCCTATTGATCGAAGGCGATTGGCATTCAGTTGCGGATTCTCGACGGACCGAGGAATAGCGCAATGACAACCCCCGACAGCGACACGATGGCGAACATGAGAAATGTCTCGCGGAAAGCCAGCATGGTCGCTTGCGCCGAGACCACCCGCCCCAGGTAAAACATCGCCCCGGACTGCTGGATAGTCTCTGGTAGACCGCGGACGGCTAATAGATTTTCGACTTTTCCAAGCAAGTCTACGGTAACGGCATTGGCTGCCGATTGCGATGCGGCGAAGGCATCGCTGTAGAAGGCGATCCGCTGTTCGAGAAATACCGCCAGCAGGTTAATGCCGAAGGCTCCACCCAGTTGGCGGGTGAAATTAATGGTACCGTTGGCTGCTGGAATTTGCTCGGGCGGTAGATTGCGCAAGCCCACAGCCATC
>CAZHBA010000021.1:0-16879 GCA_964530225.1 uncultured Rhodospirillaceae bacterium
ATGCCCTCGCCGTACATAATGTCGAATTCGACGACCTTGAACGGCGGCGCCAGCTTGTTCTTGACCACCTTGACCTTGGTCTGGTTACCAACCACCTCGTCGCGCTCCTTGATCGAGCCGATGCGGCGAATATCGAGACGCACCGAGGCATAGAATTTAAGCGCGTTGCCGCCGGTGGTGGTTTCAGGGCTGCCGAACATGACGCCGATCTTGTGGCGGATCTGATTGATAAAGATAACCGTGGTTTCGGACTTCGAAATCGAACCTGTGAGCTTGCGCAACGCCTGGCTCATGAGGCGGGCGTGCAGGCCGGGCAGGCTGTCGCCCATCTCGCCTTCGAGTTCGGCCCGCGGTACCAATGCCGCGACGCTATCGACAACGAGGACCTCGAGCGCGCCAGAGCGCACCAGGGTATCGGCGATCTCAAGCGCCTGCTCGCCGGTATCGGGCTGGGAGATGAGAAGATCGTCCAAATTGACACCCAATTTGCGGGCGTAGACCGGATCGAGTGCATGCTCGGCATCGATAAAGGCACAGGTGCCACCAGCCTTTTGCGATTCGGCAATAATATGCAGCGCCAGCGTGGTTTTACCGGAGCTCTCCGGACCGTAAATTTCGACCACCCGGCCGCGCGGCACACCACCAAGACCCAGCGCGATATCGAGCCCCAGCGAGCCGGTTGAAACTGTCGCGACTTCGACCGCCTGTTCATCGCCCAGACGCATGATCGAGCCTTTGCCGAAAGCGCGCTCGATCTGGCCTAGTGCGGCATCAAGTGCCTTGGTCTTGTCTTCCATACTTTCCTTCTCAACAACGCGAAGCGATGTCGCCATGGGTATACCTCCAGTTATTCCACAGTGCCGCGCAGCCCGCAATGGAACCGAGCTTACGCACTGTGTGGAACCACTGTACTGCTTTTGTTCTTTTGTGCAAGTTCTTTTTTTGTTCCGATTGCATACCCAACTGATAGTATGCAGCGGGAGTACGAAAAAAGAACAAATTGTTTGATCCGAGACCAGAAGAAATTGAAGCCACGCCCGAGTTAATCAAGACAGGAGTGGCAGCAAGGCCGCTACCAAGCGCTATAAGAGCAACTCGTGCTAGCCGGCTTCGAGAACGATTAAGCGTCGTACAACAGCCCACCACGCCCCAGTAGTTCCTGTTGCTTAAGGTCTTCGAACAGCGTCTCCACCTCGGTGAAGTGCACCCGCTTGCTGACGACGGCTTTGACGTCGCCGCGCGCCATTACCTCCATGGTCTCCATCAACTCGGCCCGCGTGGAATGGCGCGAGCCAGTGACGATCTTCTCGGTGATCACCAGCTCAATCGGATTGACTTTCACGTCGCCCGGCTGCGCGCCGATGACGACGGCGCGGCCGGCGCGGGTCAGACCCTCGATGCAAGCCTGGAAGGTCTCCGGCGCACCGTGAAAATCGACCGCCGCCTCGACCCCCTTGCCATCGGTGAGTTTTTTGACTTCGGCGGCGAGGTCGTTGACGGCGCGCACATTGATCACCTCGTCGGCTCCCCATTCTCGCGCCAGGTCGAGTTTTTCTTCCGAAATATCGGCGGCGATAACCCGCGCACCGAACAGCTTGGCCACCTGCACGCCATGGATACCGACGCCGCCGCCGGCGCCGACCAGTAGCACGTCGTCATGGGGGTTGATCTGCGCCCGCTCGCGCATGCAGTGCCACGGCGTGTTAACCGCGTCGGCGGCGATCGCCGCTCCCTCGTAATCGAGACCCGCGGGAATGGGCAGAAAATTGTCTGCCGGCAGGCAAACATAATCGGCATAGCCGCCGTCGCGGTGCACACCGACATAGCCGCCATGGTTCTCGCACAATGTCTCGCGGCCGTTGCGGCACCAGCGGCAATGGCCGCAATTAAGATAGAAATAAACGGCGCAACGGTCGCCAACCGCGACGTTGTTCACCCCCTCGCCAACGGCAACGATATCACCGCCCAGCTCGTGCCCCATGATCCGCGGCGCTTCGCCGCCAAAGACCCCGGTACGCATGGTCACCAGCGTCAACCCAACACCCGCCGCACGCACCTTCATGACGGCCTCACCAGGGCTAGGTTCGGGATCAGAACGTTCTTCCAGTGTGAACGGTTCGCCCCAGTTTTTGACGACCATCGCGCGCATCGTACCCTCCCCATTTACCGGTCTCTATCGGACCATTGGGGTAACGGTAGCAGGCTTTGGGGGAATCGGTAAATGGGCGGCAACCACTCTAACTGTCGCGGCGGGTCTTCTCCATGCGCTCGTGGCGCTCTTGCGCTTCAACGCTGAGGGTAGCAATGGGCCGCGCAATCAGCCGGCGGATGTTGATCGGCTCGCCGGAATCTTCGCAAAAGCCGTAATTGCCAGTATCGATGCGACGCAAAGCGTCATCAATCTTACTGATCAGTTTGCGGCCACGGTCACGGGTGCGTAATTCGAGCGCCCGTTCGCTTTCCAGCGAGGCGCGGTCAGCAATGTCGGGTTCCTGGATGCTGGTGGTTTGCATGTTCACCAGCGTTTGATCCGATTCGCGCAGCAAGTCGGCGCGCCATTCCATTAAACGCTGACGAAAGAACTCCGCCATTATCGGGCTCATGAATTCGTCGCTATCAGCGGGTATGTAGTCAGGCGGCAACAACGTCGACGACATGGTCCATCCTCAATCCAAGTTTATATACTTATCTGTGCCCCTCTCGGCGCGCGGAATATATATACGGCAGGCCATCTCCGGCAAGCTGAATCCGCTTTTCCAAATCCCGTTTCTTTACTAGGTTATTATTCCATATCTATTTGTTTTTAAACATTTTCTCTAATATTTACCGATCTTTAAGCTTACATTTCACGATCGGAGCCTTCAAATCATCGAGAGTTTCGCCAGCTCCACCTTCGCGCGTAGTCCGACTATTACGATAAGGCAGGGGATCGTCCAACTCGCGCCGCCTTTCGGCCATATTCAACACCAAGGCCTGTAAATCGATAAACGACAGATCGCCGGGCCAATCTCTAACTTAAGCGGTGGACCACTTAACGGAGGCAGACCAAAACGCGCTCTAGGTTATCAGCCCCATGGTTTTGCCATCGGCGGCGTCGCCAAATTCGGTAAACAGCTCGCGCTGGTTTTTACCGCCCCAACGGGGCTGACCATGTCACGGCACAAGCGCGACGCCAGCAACCTGGTGACGTGCAAATCTATTGTCGGCTCATGTCCACCCCATTTCGTTCGGGCCAGTTCACCGCACCGGTTGACCGAAGCAGCTGGGAACAATCTAATGTTACTCAGCGATAATTACTTCTTCATGCTACGGCTTTTTGATCATGTCACCAAATTTTAGCCCTGTCGTCCCACTGCCCGAACAAAGCGGTATCGATAGCCGTGCCTGAGGTACATAAATTCCATCATCCCGGTAGCGGCCGGCGACGGGCGGTGCCGTTTCCCAAGGGACGCCAGGCCCAGCCCGAGGCGATCGAGAAAGTTCGAGCGCTACTCGGGGAGGACCCACTCCAGCGCAGCGAGTTAATCGAATATCTGCATCAGATCCAGGATCGCTACGCCTGCCTGTCCAGCGAAAACCTTACCGCGGTGGCCGAGTTGATGAGCATCGCGCTGGCCGAGGTCTACGAGGTCGCGACCTTCTACACCC
Organism: uncultured Rhodospirillaceae bacterium; assembly: GCA_964530225.1. Classification (GTDB taxonomy): domain Bacteria; phylum Pseudomonadota; class Alphaproteobacteria; order UBA6615; family UBA6615; genus CAZHBA01. The sequence goes on from CAZHBA010000021.1 coordinate 3,649, forward strand.
ATTTCGATGTACTGGTGGACGACGCGGATAATGCGCCTGCCAAAATTACCGTGCGCGTCTGCGACAGCCTGCCGTGCGCACTAGCCAACAGCGACGAATTGCACCAAGCTCTGACAAGCCAGACGCTCACGAACGTGCGAGTAGTCCGCGCACCTTGCATGGGCCGTTGCGATTGCGCGCCGGTGGCCAAGGCCGGCCACCGCCATGTCGGCCGAGCCACCCCGGAAGTCGTTTTCGAGGCCGCCACGGGAGACACCACGCCGTTGATTCCCGCCTACCCCGATCTGGCCAAGGCTCGAGAACATAGTGGCTATGACATTTACCACGAATGCCGCAGCCGGCAACGTAGAACCGCCGACATAGAGGCCGCCATCATGGATGCCGGTTTGCGCGGCATGGGTGGGGCCGGCTTTTTGACGGCGCGTAAATGGGCCTTTGTGCGCGCCGAGCCCAAGCCGCGCCTGCTGGCGGTCAATGCCGACGAAGGCGAGCCCGGCACTTTCAAGGACCGTCACTTCCTCGAGACCGCACCCCATACGGTGCTCGAGGGCGCGTTGATCGCCGCATGGGCGGTCGAGGCCAACGAGATCTACATCTACCTGCGCGACGAATACCCGGTGGCGCGCGAGATATTGCTTACCGAGATATTGGCACTTGAGGCAGCCGGGATTGTGCAATCAGGTCAGATCACCCTACGTCGCGGCGCCGGCGCCTACATCTGCGGCGAAGAAAGCGCGATGATCGAATCGATCGAGGGCAAGCGCGGCTTGCCGCGCCACCGCCCACCTTATGTCGCCAAGGTCGGCTTGTTCGGCCGGCCAACCCTGGTCCATAACGTCGAGACGCTGTTTTGGATCCGCGAAATTCTGCACAACGGCGAAGCCTGGTACCGCGACAATGGACGCCACGAACACAGCGGCTTACGCGCCTTCTCGGTGTCGGGCCGGGTCAAGGAGCCGGGCGTCAAAATAGCGCCCGCCGGAATAACCGTGCGAGAATTGATCGACGAGTTTGCCGGCGGTATGGCCGATGGCCATACCTTCAAGGCCTATCTACCGGGTGGCGCGTCGGGTGGCATCCTGCCCGCATCCCTGGGCGACACCCCCCTCGATTTCGGCACGCTCGAAGAGCATGGCTGCCTCATCGGCTCGGCCGCTGTGATCGTTCTGTCCGACCGGGACAGCGCGCGCGACGCGGCGCTCAATCTCATGCGGTTTTTCGAAGATGAAAGCTGCGGCCAATGCACGCCGTGCCGCGCCGGTACGGAAAAGGCGGTCAAGCTGATGCAAGCCCGGGTCTGGGATGCAGGCCTATTAGCCGAACTGTCGCAAACCATGCGCGACGCCTCGATCTGCGGCCTCGGCCAGGCAGCGCCGACCCCCATGGACAGCGTTTTGAAATATTTCCCGGAGGAAGTGAGTTAGCTTGGAGCATTCTACATAGATTCGCATTCCGAGCCCACGTCGGAGCGTTGAGTAATTTTCCATCTCTCACAGGGCTAAGGTATGCACACATTCTGGATTACAAACGATTACTGCTCAGGAGAAGCTAACTACGTGATACCGCATATCGAAACAACTAAAGTCCTCCCCCCTTGAGGAGGCTGTGGAGCAAACCATTACGCAACAGCGCGACTAAAGTTGCTCCGCAGAAAATTACTTTGGCTGGCTTACGCCACGCCACTGGCATGAAGGCCCAGCCTCAACCCCCTGCAGGGGGGGGGGGGGGGGGGAGGAATACTTTAAATTTCTAATTGCCCCCAATCGTCTCTCTTCTTCCTATCGCCGCTATGTTTGCAGATGGGTAAATCTCGTAGTCCAGCGGAAGGGGGCTAGAACGCGTCCAATCCTTTGCTATGCGGCAACGCCTAGTCGCCGAACACCCAGCGGTAGATGCGCGAATCGTCTTGGTAGCCGTCATTCGCCGCGAACGGCTCGTTGTTCCAGAAATCCTCAGCCGCAGCGCGGTCGGGCAGCTCCAACAGCAACGCCGTACCGACATTGTCGGCGCCGTCGGCCGAGCATATCGGCCCGCGAAAAATAAAACTGTCGGCAAAAGTCTTGAAGTAGTTTTCGTGGGCGTTCAGTTGTGCGGCGAACAACGCAGCCGGATTGTCAATTTTCGAACCCGTGCACAGAAACTGCTGCATGCCCTTACGCTTGTATTCGGCGGCGCGCTTCTGAAAACTGTTCGACCAGCGGTGAATATCTATGCGCTCATAGCAACCGGCCTTGTTGAGCGGTTCATCGGCGAGGAATTGTTCGACGGCCGTGCGGTCGTCGAGTTGCATGAAAAAGGTCGTCCCCAACGTGTCCAGGCCATCGTCCGACACCAAGTGGCCGTAGCCGATAACGCGCTCGCCGAACGACGGCACGTAAAGTTTCTGTTCTTGCAGATAGATGCCGCGCGCCTCGAGCGTATCGGGCTTGTTCCAACAATAGATAGCCCATTGGGCGGCTTTGGTTCGGTAGTATTCCGCCAGCGCTTCACCCTTCAATCCATAGCGTGGATCGTCCGGTAGGTATTCGGCTGCATTGCTGTCTGTCATTCGTCGTTCCCCAACGATGGTATTTTTTTAATGTTTTTGTTCGTTAAGCTCAGTTTTGCGATTGTTGGCACAGAGGTCAATGCGCCGCCTTAAAACGGCCCGTCGCTTAATATAGAAGCTCGCCAATGAACGAAGGTTTGTAACCGTTCGTTGAGTTTATGAATCGCGCTGCTAGCGTTAAGCTAGGCCGTTACCGACTGGAGCCCGTAGCCATGCACCTTATCGTCTGCAATTTCCTTTGCCGCCTGCGCCTCATTCTCGCCATAGCGTTCATCACCGCCATATTGATTGGCCCACTGATCGCCAACGCACAGGAGACGGTGACCACCAGCAGCGGCCTCAGCTACATCGACACCAAACAAGGCACCGGTCCGGCGGCGAAGGCTGGCCAAAGCGCGGTGGTGCACTACACCGGTTGGCTCTATCAGAACGGCAAAAAGGGTAAGAAATTCGACAGCTCGGTCGACCGTGGCCAGCCGTTCACCTTTCTGCTGGGCGCCGGCCGGGTAATCCGCGGCTGGGAAGAAGGCGTCGCCGGCATGCGCCCGGGCGGCAAGCGCACACTGATCATTCCGCCCGCTCTCGGCTACGGCCGGCAGGGCGCCGGCGGCGTCATTCCACCCAATGCGACCTTGCTGTTCGAAGTGGAGATGATCGAGGCCCGTTAAGGTCCCTAGACACGGCCCCTCGCCGCACGGCAATTTAACGGCTCATGATGGATAAACCTGTTTCCTTCACCCTCGACGGCCACGCGGTGACCGCCGCGCCGAACGAAACCATCTGGCAGGTCGCCCAGCGCGATGGCGTCGAGATACCCCATCTGTGTTACACGCCTGAGCCGGGCTATCGACCGGACGGCAACTGCCGCGCCTGCATGGTCCATATCGAGGGCGAACGGCCGCTCGCCGCTTCGTGCCTGCGCGCACCCGAAGAGGGCATGGTAGTCGAGACCCAGGCCGAGCGTGCCACCACCGCTCGCAATATGGTGATCGAGTTGCTCGTCGCCGACCAGCCGGCGCGCGCGGCGGCGCACGATCCGCAATCAAAATTCTGGCAGTGGACCGACCGCATAGGCGTCGCCGCGAGCCGCCTGCCGGCGCGCGGGACACCGGCCGCCGATCCCAGCCACCCGGCCATAGCGGTCAACCTGGATGCCTGCATCAACTGCAATCTGTGCGTGCGCGCCTGTCGCGAGGTGCAGGTTAACGATGTCATCGGCATAGCCGGACGCGGCGCCGACACCATGATCGTCTTCGACTTCGACGATCCCATGGGGCAATCGACCTGTGTCGCCTGCGGCGAATGCGTGCAGGCCTGTCCCACTGGTGCGCTGCTGCCCGCAACCATGGTCGATGAGGCTGGCGTCGCCAAACCCGTCGCCGATCATACCGTCGAAAGCATTTGTCCTTATTGCGGCGTCGGTTGTCAGCTCACCTATCACATCAAGGACGACCGCATCCTCAAGGTTGAGGGCCGTAACGGCCCGGCAAACGAGAACCGGCTGTGCGTCAAGGGTCGCTTCGGTTTTGACTATGTGGGCCATCCGCACCGACTGACCACACCGCTGATCCGTAAGGAGGGCGTCGGCAAGCGCTGGGACGACGAGGTTGATCCCGCCAACCCGTCGAGTCATTTCCGCAAAGCGACCTGGGAAGAAGCGCTCGACGCCGCCACCAACGGCCTGCGCCAGGTTGCCGGCAGCCATGGTGGCCACGCCATCGCCGGCTTCGGCTCGGCCAAGGGTTCGAACGAAGAAGCCTATCTGTTCCAGAAGCTAATTCGCACCGCCTTCAAGACCAACAATGTCGATCACTGCACGCGGCTGTGCCACGCCTCGTCGGTGGCGGCTCTGATGGAGACCATCGGCTCAGGCGCGGTTACTGCACCGTTTACCGCGGCGGAGGATTCCGACTGCATTATCGTTATCGGCACGCGGCCGACAGAAAACCACCCGGTCGCCGCGACCTACCTAAAACAGGCGACCAAGCACGGTGTGACGCTGATCGCCATGGACCCGCGCGGCTACGCGCTGACTCGCCATGCCGACCACTATCTACAGTTCAAGCCCGGTACCGATGTGGCGCTGCTTAACGCGATGATGCATACCATCCTCGAAGAAGGGCTCGCCGACGAGCAATATATCACCAGCTACACCGAAAACTTCGAGGCGCTCAAAGCTAAGGTGGCTGCCTTTCCGCCGGAGAAAATGGCCAAAGTTTGCGGCATCGACGCCGGGACTATCCGCACCGTGGCCCGCATCTACGCCACTGCCGAGCGGTCGATCATCTTTTGGGGCATGGGTATTTCCCAGCATGTGCACGGCACCGATAACGCGCGCTGCCTAATTTCGCTGGCGCTGCTCACCGGCCAGGTCGGCCGCCCCGGCACCGGCTTGCACCCGCTGCGCGGCCAGAACAACGTGCAAGGTGCGTCCGACGCCGGCCTTATCCCCATGTTCTATCCTGACTATCAGGCGGTGACCAACGTTGACGCGCGTAAACGCTTCGAGGATTTATGGAGGGTCGACGGCCTCAACCCCAACGCTGGGCTGACGGTGGTCGAGATCATGGACGCCGCACGCGCCGGAGATATTCGCGCCATGTACGTCATGGGTGAAAACCCGGCCATGTCGGACCCTGACCAGCACCATGCCCGCAAGGGCCTCGCCGCCTTGGATCATCTAGTGGTGCAGGAAATCTTCCTCACCGAGACCGCAGCCCATGCAGACGTCATTCTTCCCGCCTCCGCCTGGCCAGAAAAATCCGGCACTATCACCAACACCAACCGCCAGATGCAGATCGGCCGGCCGGCGTTACCATTGCCCGGCGACACCCGCCAGGACTGGTGGATCATCCAGGAACTCGCCAAACGCCTCGGCCTCGGCTGGAATTACGGCGGCGTTGATGCAGTGTTCGACGAGTTGCGTCAGGCGATGAACTCGATCGACGGCATCACCTGGGAACGTCTGCAGCGCGAGGACGCGGTTACCTGCCCTTGCGAAGCGGAAGACCAACCGGGCCAAGAGATCATGTTCGCCGCTGGCTTCCCAACGCCGTCGGGCCGCGGCAAGTTCGTGCCCGCCGACGTGCTGCCACCGGACGAACTTCCCGACGACGACTATCCCATGGTGCTGACCACCGGGCGTATGCTTGAGCACTGGCATACCGGCGCCATCAGCCGCCGAGCGACAGTGCTCGACAATCTCGAGCCCGAAGCGGTGGCCACGCTGCATCCGCGTGAATTATGCCGGCTTGCGGTCGAACCCGGCGGCACCATCCGCGTCACCACCCGGCGCGGTGCCATCGAACTGGCGGCGCGCGCCGACCGCGACGTGCCGGAGGGCATGGTGTTCATCCCGTTCTGCTTCGCCGAGGCGGCGGCCAACCTGCTAACCAATCCGCAACTCGATCCGTGGGGCAAAATTCCTGAGTTCAAATTCTGCGCCGCCAAGGTGGAGACCGCGGGCGGGTAAATCAGATAGTAATAAAAAAAAGGGGGGGGTAGTAGTGGTGGACGCACCAAAAATTTCAGTCGAAGAGATGGAGGCCAAATACGTCGCCCGCGAAAAAACATCGATGGGGTCCGATCTGGTTTTTCTGGACCAACGGCTCCCAGCCACGAACGCGAGATCATCAACATGGTCGGTATGGGCGTCACCGAAAATATCGACGATCCGGCGCTCGCACCCAAAATCGCGTCGCCGGCCTATGGCTTTGCCGTAACTTATAATCGCGCCACCAACAGTAGCGACGCACCTTGCACGCACATCTGACCAAAGAAGTGTTCATTCCGATCCGTGGCGCGTGGAAGATTTACTGGCTAGAGGGCAATATCGGGTACTCAGCAGTTCTCAAGCCTGGCATCTCGGCGTGGCCGAGCGGGCGCGTAAGACCGGACTGGCCGTCGACAAAGACGAAAATCTGCAAGAGATCGGGTGACCGCGAAGAAAAAGACCCGGCCGTTTTCACGGTCGGGCCTCTTCTGAGTTTTATTGGGTACAATTTTTAAGAGCGGGCGGTCCATTTGTTTGGCTCCTGCCCGGCCGGAAAGTACGTTACGTCAGTTTTTCCGAACGCTGCTCCCGTCTCTCCTCCCCTCCCTCGGACCGTATTACACACCGCCAGGTAATGTGCCTTCGCGGCGGCGGCGCGCTAGTCTTTCAACCTCGCGCCGTTCTTACAGCGGCGGATATAAGACGGTTTAGAAACCGAAGTCAACGAACATTGAACAACCAATTAGAGAACTTCTAATTGGTTAACAACGACTCGGCGGTAACCAGGTCTTCGGGCCGGTTAACGCTGAAAAAAGGATCGATTGTATCGACGTCAAACTCAACCTCTTTAAGGTTGTAACCCTTAGTCCAGTCTTCCACTTTTCGAATTTCCCGTTCAGTAAGCGCAGCGCGGAGTTCAGCACGCAAAGCGACCGGCCACAGGCCAAATACCGGGTGACGTCGCCCGCCACTTACCGTGCCGGCCATATCGCCGCTGCCGTCGGCAATCACCGCGGACAACCGCTTGACAAAATCGACTGGGAAAAATGGCGCATCGCTCGCAAAAGTTGCTACCCAGTCGCATTTACGGGCGTTGGCCGCGGCCCATTCCATGCCCGTCAGTACGCCGGCCAGCGGCCCAGCATAACCGCCGATCGTATCGGCGGCGACGGGCAGACCGAATTGGGCAAATCTTTCGGGGTCACCGTTGGCATTGACCACCAGCTGTGCAACTTGGGGGGCTGCGCGTTCAACGATGTGGGCTAGGATAGGCCGGCCGCCCAGAACTTGCAGGCATTTATCGCCACCGCCCATGCGCCGGGACTGGCCGCCGGCGAGCAGAATACCGGCAATCTGCCCGTTCGGACCGGCTCCGCCAGAGTCATGCTCAGCCATGGTTTGTCTCTACTAACGCCATCACCGCCACAAACTAGGTTACCGGGGCCGCGCCCGGCAAGACCGCGGGATAAAAGCGTGGACTTTTCTTCGCAATATACTGTGTAATGATGTTTTTTACGATAACGTAAACTAACGTTAATTATGCGTGTTTTCGCTTATATTCGTATGATTCATCTCAATGGGTAAGTTTGGAGCGACGCTGGTCAGTGCGGGCGCGCTGATCGCCAATTTCGACAGCGAATTTATCACCTGGCTGGCGGGTCAAGCCGCCCAGAAGATTATCGATAACTTTACCATAAACGGCCAACATCCATTTCGCAGCGCCCCAATTAGGGGTGCCTATTGACCCCGGCACCACTTTTGCTCTACCCGTCAGAGCCCAATAACAGGAAACTTGACCTTGTCTGCGCACCGACTGCGATTACGAATATTGTCCGTCGCCGCCGCGGTATTGGCGTTACCGGCTGCCTTCGCCGCCGCGCAAACCACTGAAGAAAAAGACACGCTGCCCTTCATCGCGGTCACTGCGATTGTCCGCGACGCGTCGGTTGATGCGTTGTACACGGGCATAACAGACGCCCTGCGCGAGGCCGGTCACCGTGACGGCGATACAGTTCGCCTGCGCTTTGAGAATGCCCAGGCCGATGCCGTAAAGGCGGCCGAAATCGTCAGATCGTTCGAACGTGAAGGTGCGAAAATAATCGTCGCGCTCACCGAACCCTCGGCGCGTATCGCGGTGGCAGAACGGCTACGTGTTCCCCTAGTCGTCGCCGGCATCGGCCCGGCAACTGCCGAGGATTTACGGCATAAGCGCAAGGCGCGTTCGGTTACCGGGATCATCAACGCGGAGCGCTACGACACCCAACTGGCACTCATTCGCGAAGTCGTGCCCAATGTGCGCACCGTCGCCATACCGGTCGGTGTCAACGATCAGGCGGACGAAGAGGCAATACGGTCGACGATCGCGTTCGCCCGCAGCATCGACCTCACCATCGAGCAATTGCCAGTCTCGGTCGAAAACAGCACGATCAGTGCGCGGATCAACAGTTACGCACCGGATCAAACAGTGGTCCTTCTCGACAAACGGATTTTTCCCGAGGCGCCGATTGAGCAGATCATCGCCGCTGCCGAGGCGGCGAATCTAACGGTTTTCGGCAGTGACGAAGATACCGTTGTGCACGGCGCCTTGGCAGCAATCATTACCGACTCCTACGGTACGGGACAGCAGATCGGCCGTTTGGTGGCACTTATTTTGCGTGAACCGACTGCATCCCGAACACAGATGCAACCGGCCAAGCCGTCCTACGTCGTTATAAACCAGGACACTGCCTCGCGGTCCGGAATAGAGATACCCGACACGGTGCTGGCCCACCGTGGCCGGGTCATCGGCTGGGCCAACATCAAAGGACCGCACCCGCGAGACAAGCCGACCGCCCCCGAACCGCTGCCGCCCTTATCTGACAAACCAAAAACCGGAACCGCTAATCCCCGTTCCAAACCACCTGCCCAAAATCGCTGACATCGTAGCCGGTGAGTTCGCCAGCGCGGTTCCGGAAGGCCGCGCTGCGCGCGAACGCCAACAGCGTTTGCATCGGCGGCTCGAAGAAGTCGTGGCGGCGGATCACCAGATCGAAGCATTCGTCGACCAGCGGCACAAAATCCAGCCGGTGTTGGCGGGCCACCGCGGCGATGGCGACGCCGGCGTCAGCCTTGCCGTCGGCGATCAACGCGGCCAGGTCGTCCTCGCTGCGGGCCGGCGGCGATACCAGGTCGACTTCGTCCGGCTCGATCTCGGCATCAACCAGCAGCTGACGCAACAGCATTTGGCTACCCGCCCCTTCCTGGCGCTGACCGACCCGCGGTCTGGCTCGCGGCTTGCCTTCACCACTACCACCAAGGTCGGCAATACCGGTTAGACCGAGCGGATTACCGGCGGCCACCAATAGACCCTGCTGGCGTTGCGCCCAGCGGATCACCACGACGTCGCGGCTGCCGAGCGCGCAACGCACCCACGGCACGTTATACGTACCGGTTTCGGGATCACGCATATGGGTGCCACAGGCTGCCGCTTCGCCGGCACCTATACGCGCCAGACCATCCATGCTGCCGCCCGCGAGAATAGCCAGACCGCAATTACTTTCGCGCACAGCCCAGTCGAGCAAGGGGTCATGGCTGCCGGCAACGATCGCCGGCGCCGGCGCCATGGCGATGCCGGTCGAGGCGACACCCTGCAAAATCCAGCGGTCGATGAGCACCTTGGGGAATAGCCACTTTCCGGCTTTGCGCGAACATGGAATGTTACCCTGGCGGACCAGATCGTAGACCTTGCGCTCCTTGATGCGCAGATAGCCCGCAACCTCGCTCGTCGTCATCAGGTCGCTCATGGCCGGTTTCTCCAAGCCTAACATTAACTTAAGACCTATATTGCATATTTTGGTGGTTATATGCTGTTTTTTACCATGGACGGATTGCGCCGAATAGTTGGAAAAATGTGGCAGTAAGCCACGGTAGCCCCCTCTACTTCTTTTTACCCAAATGTACTACATACATCCCTATACGGTGGCCTTTCGCCAACGACAGCTTTTCGAGTTTAGAGCCATGAGTGACGTCCCCCTGATCGATCCCTATAACCGCCATGTCAGCTATCTGCGGGTTTCAGTCACCGACCGCTGCGATCTACGCTGTTCGTACTGCATGGCCGAGGATATGACGTTCCTGCCGAAGAAGGAGGTGCTGTCGCTCGAGGAACTCGACCGCCTGTGCTCCAGCTTCGTCGATCTCGGCGTGCGTAAGCTCCGGCTGACCGGCGGCGAACCCCTGGTACGCAAGAACATCATGTGGCTGGTGCGCCGCCTGGGCCGGCATCTGGAAAGCGGCGCGCTGGACGAACTGACGCTGACATCGAATGCAACCCAACTGGCAAAATACGCCGACGAGTTGGCCAATACCGGGGTGCGACGGATCAACGTCTCGCTCGACACCCTGGACCCGGCAAAGTTCACCGCCATTACCCGCTGGGGCGAACTCGACCAAGTGCTCGACGGGCTGGCCGCGGCCGAACGCGCCGGCCTAGCCGTCAAGATTAACGCGGTCGCCCTCAAGGGATTCAACGAAGACGAAATGGACCGCCTACTGGCGTGGTGCGGTGAATGCGGCTTCGATATGACGATCATCGAGGTCATGCCCATGGGCGATATCGGCGCCCAGCGCGTCGACCAATATTTGCCCCTGTCGATGGTTCGTGCCCGGCTGGCCGAGCGCTGGACCCTGATCGAAAGCGATCACACCACGGGGGGACCGGCGCGTTATTACGACGTGCTGGAAACCGGCGGCCGTATAGGCTTTATCACGCCGATGACCCATAATTTCTGCGAATCCTGCAACCGCGTCCGCCTGACCTGCACCGGCACACTCTATATGTGTCTGGGCCAGGAAGACGCCGCGGACATGCGCGCGGTGCTACGCGCCAACGATGATGGCGAGGTACTCAAACAAGCCATCCGCGACGCGATCACACGCAAGTCCAAAGGCCATGATTTCATCATCGACCGCCGCCACCACCAGCCCGCCGTGGCCCGCCACATGAGCGTTACCGGCGGGTAGCTCTCAAATTTAGCGCCACCTGCGAGCGCCGGAACACCCACCAAAGTCTTTACGGTTTGGCCTTTTTATCGAGGCAACCATGACCCGCTTGTGTTGCAACGATCGGTTGAGGCGTCGGGCTAGAGCGGATTATTTCATACCCCACCCAGACACCTGCATCGTCGACTGTGGTTACGAAACCTTGCACAATGACGTTCGGGGGACCGCCATGAGTGATGCAACACAGGTGATTGCCGACAATTCGATGATGCAGATCACCGATCCGCGGGAGGCGCGACGGATTATTCGGCGCGGTGACTATGCCGGCCACACAGCTGGCGTTGCTGCGGATTACGTCCAGGGCAATCTTTGCATATTGCCCCGTAACCAGGCGATCGAATTCGCCGCCTTCTGCCAAAACAACCCGAAACCTTGCCCGTTGATCAGCGTTTCTGTTGCTGGCAATCCAACGCCGCCAGGACTTGGCGACATCGATATTCGAACCGACGTACCGCAGTATCGCGTCTACCGTGATGGCGTGCTGACCGACGAGCCAACAGATATCATGCGCTACTGGTCGGACGATCTCGTCACATTCGTTCTCGGCTGCTCATATTCATTCGAATTGCCGCTGATCGAAGAAGGTATTGCAATTCAACATATCAATCGAAACAAGTCCGTGCCGATGTACCGCACGAACATCGCCTGTACGCCAGCCGGCTCGTTTGAGTGCAACACGGTTGTTTCAATGCGTCCACTCGTACCCGGCGATGCTATCCGCGCCATCCAGATTACGAGCCAGTTCCCCGAGGTTCACGGAGCGCCGGTGCATATCGGGCTGCCGGAACTCATTGGCATCGAAGACCTGATGAAGCCAGATTTCGGCGATGCTCCCGTGATCAGCGAAGGTCAGCTGCCGGTATTCTGGGCCTGCGGTGTCACGCCGCAAGTTGCCGTAGAACAGGCAAAACCGGCTATCTGCATCGCGCACAGGCCAGGTTCTATGCTCATCACGGACATTAAAAATAGCGAGCTGTCGAATACCGTACTTTCCAACACTTTCTAGCTGCTTGAATTCGCCGGCTGTGGGCATAGAACGACCGATGCGGCTTCGCTAACTACGTCACCGCGTGCGGGCGATCCCATAACTCCGTTTTCTGGGCAACTGTCAAACCGCGACGATGAATTCGAACCATCACCAAACACTCCATCTTTACGTTGAAGATAAAGTGTTGCGTCGATCAGTTGAGACCACCCATTGCCGGTGGCCGTTAAAGTGCGGCTATGGTCTGCACCTCGATCAGGAACGGTTCCTGAACCAGGCGATCGATCATTAGCAACGTGTTTGGTGGATATTTGCCGTCGGGGAAAAATTTTGGAAATTCGGCCAGCCGGTATTCCATCAGCTCTGGGATGTATTGGGAGTGAACCATATAGGTCGTGAATTGGACGACGTTCGACCAATCGGCCCCCGCCGACTTTAATGCCTCCTGCACCATGTGAAACACCTGGTGGCACTGAGCCTTAAAATCACGTTCGCCAATGACATTGCCTGCTGGATCTGCGGACAGCATACCAGCTATAAACAAGTACTCGGAGGCGCTAACGCGGGTCACGTGGTGGTACTGGCCGAGCGGCGCGCCCAGCGCCTCAACATTATAGATTTCTTTTTCCATCTCGATTATCTCCATTCGGCCATACCGGTTAACGGCGCTTGACAGCTGTACCGAATAATATGGGATAGTTACATGTGCCTGCTACATGGTGGGTTCTTAGACTTATTAAGTCTTAAAACGCGCAAGGAGAAAACATGCCTGAGAACGGAATTGAAAAACTCAAAAAATGGATAGGTCAAATAACCGAACTTAGCCTGCTGTTAGTTGCGCTGGCGATTGTGCTTCAAATTCTCATCGGAAATAGCGTGCCGTTTTTCGGTGACATATCTAACAATCTCACCGATTTAATTGGCAACCTTGGCGATGACGGCCTTGTCGGCTTGATCGCTACCGGCGTTATTTTGTGGTTGTTCGGGAAACGAAGCCTAATTTAAGCAACGTACGTCCAAAAGCGACGCTTACCCAAACGAACTGAAGCGACAGTTGTTGGGGCATTGGTTCGAATGAATTGCCGGTATCACGCAGACGCCGTAGTCAGCGACTACAGGCATGCACGGTGGCACCGGGAAGACGCTTGGTGCATGGGAAGGGACC
>CAZHBA010000022.1:0-8711 GCA_964530225.1 uncultured Rhodospirillaceae bacterium
CCAAGGAGCCGATCAGTCTCGAAACGCCCATCGGCGACGAGGAAGACAGCCATCTCGGCGACTTTATCGAGGACAAAAACGCGATCCTGCCCATCGACGCCGCCATCCAGGCCAATTTGCGCGAAACCACGACGCGGGTACTGGCGACGCTGACGCCGCGCGAGGAACGCGTGCTGCGCATGCGCTTCGGCATTGGCATGAACACCGATCACACTCTGGAAGAAGTCGGCCAGCAGTTCTCGGTAACCCGCGAACGCATTCGCCAGATCGAGGCCAAGGCCTTGCGCAAGCTAAAACACCCGTCGCGTTCGCGCAAACTGCGCAGCTTCCTAGACCACTAGGCATAGCGAACTGCACGAAATTTAGGGTTGGCTTTGCGTCGGCCCTTTTCGTTTGGTTCAGTCGGACCGGGCGTGCAACATAAACGCTGCAACCGAGAGGCTAAGAGAGACCGGTGCCGCCGAAAACCAACTCCCTGAAGCCCAATAAGCTGTAATTGCGCATCTTGGCGCTGGCGCAGGTGTTGGCCAAAGATCCAGCCTCGGGCTTGCGCGACGATGCCAGCGGCGAGGTGACGCTGATGAGCCTGCCGCGCCCCCATGGCGATCATGTACATATCGGTGGATTTACGGTATCGGCGCGCGACGCCAGCGGTTTCGCTAATCCCGCCGTGTGGACGGCGCTGGCGCGCAAGGGACTGACGTGCACCGACCCCATGGGCGTTACCCTGACGGTCGACGGCTTGAACTACGATACCGGCCTGAGTGACCGCTTCGTGACGACTTCGGATCATTAGCAACGTGGCGGAAAATCTCGCTGTGGAAATCTACGTCGATGTTGATGCCTGTCCGGTGAAAGACGAAGTGCTGCGCGTCGCCGGCCGCCATGGCCTGAGGGTGTACATGGTTGGTAACAGCTGGCTGCGCCACGGCGGCGATAATCCGCTGATCAACCGCGTCGTCGTGGCGCAAGACCTCGACGCTGCCGATGACTGGATCGCCGAACATATCGGCGCTGGCGATATCGCGGTTACCGCCGACATTCCGCTGGCGGCGCGCTGCCTCGACAAGGGTGCCCACGCGCTCGACAACACCGGCAAACCGTTCACTCCGGAAAATATTGGTAATGCGTTGGCGATGCGCGAACTTAAAAGCCACCTGCGCGAAACCGACGAAGGCGGCTACTACAATCCGTCCTTTACCAAGCGGGACCGCTCGCAATTTCTGCAGGCGTTGGAAAATACTGTCCAGGCGCTGCGTCGTTCGTGAGATCGGTTGCCCTTTCCTGTTGCTCGGTCGGCACCATGTGGGGTCGGCAAAAGGCGGCGGAGATATTTACGGAGGCAGGCATAGGCACGTTTGAGGTCGATGAGCTCAGTCACGATATTTAGAACTGTTACTACGTCTGCTGGCCCTAACGGTGGTGCGATCAGTGAATAAGGGGAGAGCCGGTCATCGCTGGCTCTCTTCCTTTGCTTCGTCTGGACCACGCGTGTTCATGTGATATATGGAGAGTGGCGCGCCCCGCTGCCGCGGGCCGGCGCAACCCTTGCCGGGGGGCCCGTAGTTCAGTTGGTCAGAACGGACCGCTCATAACGGTCATGTCGCAGGTTCGAGTCCTGCCGGGCCCACCACCCACCCACCGGATTGTAGGCGTTTCGGCCCTTGGGTGCGTGAACTGGCCGGTTTCCGCCAGGTTGTTGCAGGTAGCGGCTTTGCAGAGACGGTGCAGGAGGCGATTGGAGGTCAACTCGACTGATTGGCGGCCGACAAGGACCACTTCGGCGATGTCCGGCACCAAGAATGCGAGTTGCATATTGTGCCCGACGTCGCTCACATCGGTCTCTTCTCGCCGGGTGATCTCCTTGCTCGAATCGGCTTTTCCTTTCGCAAGTTGATCGAACCAGTGATGCCCTTGGGTGACCATGGTGATCAGTTTCTCATCGCATACTGCGGATTCGCCGTCCGCTGCGCGCACGACCCCAGGACAATTTTGATCGGGCGTCTTAGATGTCGGATATCCGGCTGACGAGAATCAATAACGGTGTGATCGATGTTCGGTTTTAGCTAGGAATGGAAGTTAACGGCAGTCGTCAATTACGTCCGTTGTTACCTCTGAAAGCAGACATCGACGATTTCATGTCCGTTCCTGATCCAAAACGGACATGAGCTGGTCTAGATCAAATGTTGTAATTCACCTATTTCGCACCTTTGGGTCATCCGATTAGAATAAAACGATGACACCGCGCGAAATCGCCGAAATACTGGGGCAATATCCCACCGCGACGATCTATGAGGCCGCGGGCAAAAGCGGCGATATGGCGCCCGACATCTGCCCCATCGTCCCCGGCGTATCGTTGGCCGGTACCGCCTATACGGTGCGAACTTTTCTCGGCGACACCACCGCGGTGATCCGGGCGCTTGACGATGCGCCAGAGGGTTCTGTCCTGGTCATCGATGCCGGTGGTACCGACCGAGCTGCCGTGTGGGGCGGAACTTCGTCGTTAGTCTGTAGTATGCGCGGCCTCGTCGGCTGCGTGACCAATGGTTGCGTGCGTGATATCGACGATTTGCACAAAGTCGGCATCAGCGTTTACGCCGCCGGAATTGCACCGCGCGGCACCTTAAAGAATCATGAAGGCTGGCGCGACCTGACGGTGGCTGTCGGTGGCGTGACCGTATCGCCGGGTGATTATGTTATTGGCGACAGCGACGGCGTCGTCGTTGTCCCCGCCGCCGCCGGCGTGGCGGTGTGCGCACGGGCGCAGGAGCAACGGGACAAAGAAGAGGCGCGCGACGCGCGGGTACTCAAAGGCGAAACATTAGCGAGCATTATCGGTCTCGCCCCGGAGGAGTGACAGTTGGCAGGTAAGACGATCACAGAAAAAGTGCTGTCGCGGGTAACCGGTAGCGATGTTTCTGCCGGCGATATTATTTACCCAGAACCCGAACTGTTGACGGTGCATGACTGGTACGTCGTGAACTTTGATGAAGCATTGAAGGAACTTGGTGTCGATCGTCTCTATGATCCCAACATACTGGTGATATCCACAGACCACGAGCCGGTGGCGGTTAGCCCACACGCTGCCGAGCGGCAGAAGCAAGTCCGCGAGATCGTCAAGAAATACGGCATCAAGAACTTCTATGACACTGGCCGGGGCGGACATGGACATGTTTTCCCGATCGAAATGGGCTACGTCAAACCAGGCATGTTCGTTGAAGCTTACGACGTTCATGTCACCAATTTCGGTGCAGTTGGGGCTCTCGCCATACCGATGTTGATTGAAATTACCGAAGTTCTGGCCTGTGGCTCGGTGTGGTTGCGAACGCCCGATACGGTGCGTGTCAATCTAACGGGCGCGTTAGTTCCGGGTACTGGGATTCGTGACGTTGCCCAAAAGCTAATCTGCGATCTCGGCGCTGCGCGGGTCGATTATGCGGTTGTTGAATATGGTGGTCCTGCCCTTGCCTCAATCGATATTGCTGGTCGACATACGCTGTGCAACACGCCAATCGATGTCGGCGCCAAATCCGCGTTGGTCGAACCCGATCAGTCAACCCTCGACTATCTAGCGGGACGTGTTGAAGGCCCTATGGAGTTGATCGCCAGTGACCCCGACGCTAATTTTCGCGAGGTCGTCGACTATGATCTCGATGTCCTGGAGCCTCAGATTGCCGTGCCGCCAACTCCCGACTGCGTGGTCGGTGTGTCCGAGGTTGCCGGTTGTAAAGTGCATCATGCCTTCATCGGCTCCTGCGCAGCGGCCAATCTCAGCGATTTGCAGGCGGCGGCGGATGTCTTGCGCGGGCACAAGATCCATCCCGACGTTCGCTTCCTCATCACCCCAGGAACCCAGGAAATTATGTCTGCGGCGGAAAGCGAGGGGCTGCTGCAGCTGTTCGCGGAGGCCGGTGCTATTATTACCCAGCCCGGTTGCGGTCCATGTGCTGGCGGGCGCATCGGCGGTATGGCCAACGGTGAGACATCGATAAATACCGGTACCCGCAACGATTATGGGCGTCTCGGGGCGCCGGATGCGGAGATTTATCTCGGCAGCGCGGCGACCGTTGCCGCTTCGGCAGTAACCGGCAAGATCACCCACCCGCGGGAATTTTTGAGTTAACTAGCTTCAGCACGAGGAAAGACGATGGACTGGGTCTACAAAGGTAAGTGCTGGAAGTTCGGTGATAACCTCGGCATCGACGGCGATGTCATGCCACTGCGGTTCGCGCTTGAGCGCGAGCTCGACCCGGCGGTCTTGAGTCCCTTTTTAATGGACGGTGTGGATCCCGACTTTTCGAACAAAGTATCGCCCGGCGATATCATTGTCGCCGGCAAGCGCTTCGGCCAAGGCAACCCGCATATTCAGGGGTTTCTTGGCATTATCGGACATGGCTTAGGGCTGGTTGCAGAAACCATCCCGCGCGGCAGTTTCCGAAACGCTATCAACGCCGGCTTGCCGTTTTTGACCGATTGCGACGGCGTAACCGCGGACGTTGAAACCGGTGACGACCTTGAGGTTAACTTTCAAACGGGAGAGTTCAGGAACCTATCGCGCGATATCACGCGGCAGTTTCAACCGCTGGGCACCCAACTTCAAACCATCATCGAGGCTGGTGGTTGGGCGCCGAATTTAGAAAAGCGTCTTGCTAAATTACGTTCGAACGATTCAGCGATTACCTAACTGCGGTGAGGTTATTTCTCTTTTCCCAATTAAGTGAAATAAGTACCGATGACTAACATTAGGGGATATCGCATCGGTATTGATGTTGGTGGCACTTTTACCGACGTTGTTCTGATCAACAACGCAACCGGCAATGTCTCGGTCGTGAAAATTTTCAATCGTCACGAAGACCGGGCTGAGACTGTGGTTGAAGGTATCGAGTGTTTGCTCGCTGAGGCTGGTGTCGAAGCTACTGAAGTTGACTGGATTAGCCACGGCACGACGATCACCACCAATGCGGTGATCGAACGCAAGGGCGCTAAGACTGCCCTGATCACCAACAAGAATTTCCGCGATATTCTGGAAATAGGCCGCTTCGCGCGCCCTGCTGACTTGATCTATCGGGTTCACGAAGACAAGCCTGCGCCCTTAGTGCCGCGCTATCTGCGGTTGGGCGTATCGTGCCGTATCGACCGAAATGGCGAGGTGGTCGGCGAACTCGATGAACAGGAACTCGCCGAAGCGATCTCTGCTATCAATAAAGAGGTGGTCGATAGCGTCGCCGTCTGCTTTTTGTTTTCATTTCTCAACCCAATCCATGAGGCGCGCGTTAGAGAAAGCCTTAGCGCTGCGCTACCAGATCTCGACATTGTGTTGTCGAGCGAGATTTTGCGCGAGTTCCGCGAGTTTCCGCGCACCGCCACAACCGTGTTTGCAGCCTATGTGGCGCCTGTGCTGCGTACTTATATTTTGGGCCTTACCGGTCGGTTCACCGATCATGGTATTCACTGCCCGCTCTACATCTTCCAATCGAATGGCGGCGTGGCGCAGCCCGATATTGTTATGCGTAATCCTGCTTTGACTCTGTTGTCGGGGCCGGCCGGCGCGGTTGTTGGTGCGGCGCAACTATGCGGTCAGGCAGGTTATCGCGACCTCATCACCATGGATATCGGCGGTACCTCGCTCGATGTATGCCTGATCCGCAATTCGGTGGCTGAAGCGACGACGACCCGTGAGATCGATATGTTTCCCGTTGGCATACCGATGCTAGATGTCCACACCATTGGCGCCGGCGGTGGCAGCATTGTTCGGATCGATGATGTTGGCCGCGTCAAGGTGGGGCCGGACAGCATGGGCGCGCAGCCAGGACCCGCCTGCTACGGGCTCGGCGGTGACCAGGCGACGCTCACCGATATCAACTTGCTGATGGGGCTACTCGATCCCGAGACCTTCGCCAATGGTGAGGTGTCGCTCAATCGCGACCGCGCCGAATTAATTGTTAGCGAGCGGGTCGCGGGACTACTCGGTGTCGATCTTTCCGCTGCTGTTGTTGGTGTATACCGGGTAGCCACCAACCAGATCGCCGAGGCAATTCGAACGGTAACTGTCGAACGCGGCAGCGATCCGCGCGATTACGCCTTGGTGGCGTTCGGCGGAGGGGGCCCGCTG
This sequence comes from uncultured Rhodospirillaceae bacterium, assembly GCA_964530225.1. Classification (GTDB taxonomy): domain Bacteria; phylum Pseudomonadota; class Alphaproteobacteria; order UBA6615; family UBA6615; genus CAZHBA01. Next base: position 6,113 of record CAZHBA010000022.1, read on the forward strand.
CATGCCGCCGACGTGGCGCGGGAATTAGGGCTGAGCCAGATTATTGTGCCCCGCCATCCTGGACTGTTTTCAGCACGTGGCATCGCGACGGCGGACTTTAATCACGATTATACCCAGTCGGTCGTCCGCCCGATCGCAGAAGTGTCAACCGAGGACATCAAAACTAATATTGCTGCGCTCGAGCTTAAGGCCGCGGCTGATCTTGACGCCGAGAATATCGCCGAGAACCGTCGCGACATGGTCCCCGCACTCGATTTGCGCTATCTCGGCCAGACGACGGAAATCACCGTGCCACTAGCAGAATCAAGGCAATCGCTTACCAACACCGTCGATGACATCGTCGGCCAGTTCCATGATCTACATGAACGCCTCTACACCTACAGCGTACCCGATGAGCCGGTCGAACTGGTCAATGTGCGTCTGCGCGCTGTTGGCACTGTCGACAAACCGCCGCTGCCGCCGGCCGAGGGTGCTGGTAATGTACCGACGCCAAAAGGGGAGCGGCCGGTTTTGTTGCCCGATGCTGCGGGTATCCAGTTGGTGCCGGTCTACAGACGCGATCAGCTGGCGCCCGGCGTTGCACTTGCGGGGCCACTGTTGATTGAAGAACCTTCGTCGACGACGCTAGTTTTGGCGAATATGAATGTCACTATCGATGCCTACGAAAACATTATCATCACCCTAGCGCCGTCAGGACAAACACCATGAGTGTCGATGCTTTTACCCTAGCTGTGGTCCACAGCTCGCTGATCGCAATCGCGCGCGATATGAAGATCATGACCATGCGCACCGCCTATACCCAGCTCTGGAAAGAACAAGGCGACCTGTCGTGCTGCCTGATGGACGCCAACGGCGATATCATCGCCCAGGACCCGAATGGCTTTCCCATTCATGTCACGACTATGCCACTACAATTGCAGGGCGTGGTTGAAATCCTCGGCCGGGAAAATCTGAATTCGGGCGACGTGTTGGCAACAAACGACCCCTTTATCGGTGGCACCCACTTGCCCGACGTGCTGATTGCACGGCCCTTATTCTACCAGGGAGAGCTCTATGCCTACGCCTGCAATCGCGGGCATTGGGCGGATATTGGTGGCATGGGGCCAGGGAGTTATTCACCCGCTACCAACGACATTCACCAGGAAGGTATCTTTATTCCACCGGTAAAATTGTTCGAGGCGGGCGAACCCAATGCCAGCGTGCTCGAGATGATCATGTCGAACATCCGCAATCGATCGATCGGCTTCGGCGACCTGCGCTCGCAATATGCGTCGTGTGAAACTGCGGAGCGTCGGCTATCTGCACTCATCGAGCGTTATGGATTCGACAATTTGACGGCTGGAATGGCGGAAATTGTTGCCCGTTCGGAGCAAATGACCCGGGCGCGTATCACCGAGTTTCCCGACGGTGACTATCATGCCCGCGACTGTCTTGATGGCGACGGTCGATTGGGGGACAAAGTCTGGGTCGACGTCAAAGTCACCATTCGGGGCAGCGATATTGTGGTTGATCTGAGCGGCAGCAGCGACCAGTCAACAGGCGGTATGAATTGTTCGTATTCAGCCGCCGCTTCGGCGGTGCAGTACGCTATTAAGTCGATCACCGATCCTGAGAATCCTCCCAACGCCGGCAGCTATAAACCGATTACGGTAAAAACCCGGCCGGGTTCACTGGTAGATGCGCAAAAGCCCGGTTCAATGATCGGGTTCGGTGATGTTTGTTACCGCGTGCTGGATGCCACCATGACCGCGATTGCCGGTGCCATTGGGGATCGGGCGATTGCCAGCGGTTCAGGGTCTACCGGCACTGCGGTGATTGCTGGCCGCCAACAGCGTGCCAACGGCGATCATTATTTTACCACCATTGAGTTATCGTCGGGTGCCTACGGTGCGCGGGCGACGTGCGACGGCATGAATGCTATCCGCTACGGCCCCGGCAATGCGGGTCATATCCCGATCGAAGCCGATGAGATCGAAAACCCGCTGTTCTTCGAGGCCTATGAGATTGTGCCCGACACAGGAGGCGCGGGCCGATTTCGCGGTGGTAACGGCTTTGTTCGCGCTTTCCGAGTTCAAGCCGACCGAGCTCAGATTTGTCTATGCGCTGACCGCCACAACACGCCGCCGCCCGGCCTGTTTGGCGGAGAACCCGGCGCTACATCGCGCTATGTTCTCAGTTCCGGCACCAACCGCGAAGAGGTTCTGCCAAGCAAAACGCCTTACATTGATCTTGAATCCGGCACGCTGGTACGTGTGCAATCGGCCGGCGGCGGTGGGTATGGTGATCCACGTGAACGAGACCCGGCGGCAATAGCCGACGATTTCAAGAATGGCTATATCACCGAAGAAGGCGCTAAGGGTAATTATGGCTATTCGCCGAAGATCGAGCGATAGTTCAGAACCTATGCCGGTGTCACAAAGACTTAAATAAGCGCAAGAGTGACGCACTCGCCGCCGGGGACCTGCGCGGCCGGGACCTGCGCACGCTAATTACCGATTATGCGAAGGAATTCGCCGACTGCGTGGTGGCGGCATAGTCTAGGCTAGGTGCAGACGCGCGCGATCGGTTTGCCAGCCGACGGTGATCGCCTGTCCGGATT
>CAZHBA010000023.1:0-8170 GCA_964530225.1 uncultured Rhodospirillaceae bacterium
GAAGCGGGTCCGGGAACTCGCAGACGGCCCGGGCGCCTTGCTGTTGTGCGGCCGTTATGAAGGCATAGACCAGCGTGTCCTGGATGCTTGGGAAGTGGAAGAAATAAGCCTCGGCGACTTCGTTCTTTCCGGCGGGGAGCCAGCGGTGTTGGCGCTTTTGGACGCGGTCGTCAGATTGTTACCCGGGGTTGTCGGCACAGCGAAGTCTCTGGCCGAAGAGAGTTTTGAACAGAATTTGTTGGAGTACCCGCAATACACACGTCCGGCCACCTGGCGTGATAGACAAGGTGGCGAGAATACGGTGCCTGAGATTCTATCCTCTGGCCACCATGCCAAGATCGAGGCATGGCGCCGCGAGCAGGCCGAAGAGATTACACGGATGCGCCGGCCGGATTTATGGGTCAAGCATACCACTCGACAGGTGGCGAAGGGCCGGCAAGGAAGTGAGTGATGAATACGTTAGAAAAATTCGAGGCCGCGGAACTGGCCAAACATGGTGACGACGATAGCGTTCCGAATTTCAGCCCGGGCGATACGCTGCGCGTTAATGTACGCGTTGTTGAGGGTGATCGCGAACGCATCCAGGCCTATGAGGGTGTTTGCATCGCGCGCAAAAACGCCGGCATCAACTCCTCGTTCACGGTGCGCAAGCTCAGCTTCGGCGAGGGTGTCGAGCGCGTATTTCCGCTCTTCGGTCTCATAGTCGACTCCATCGATGTAATCCGCCGCGGCAAGGTACGCCGCGCCAAGCTCTATTACCTGCGCGGCCGCACGGGTAAGGCGGCGCGTATTTTCGAACGTACGTCCGGCCACGGCATCAACAAAAACGCCAGAGGCAAAAAGCAGAAAGTTGTCGTACCGGAAACCGGAGCTGCCGAGAATCCGGAAGACGATCTTGCCGCGCCGATCGAACCGGCGGCCGAGAAGTAAGCCAACGGCGCCCAGTGAACGGGCGTCAAAACGACGATAAAAGGCGCCCCTGGGCTGTAGGCTTGCGGGGCGTTTTATTTGAGAATTTGGAGTTCCGCCGTTAGCGCGGACCGGAGGAGAACGATGGTGAGGCCCCGCACCTTATTCGACAAGATCTGGGATTCCCATGTCGTCGATCGGCAGGAGGACGGCACCTGCCTGATCTACATCGACAAGCACTTGGTGCACGAGGTCACCAGTCCGCAGGCGTTCGAGGGACTACGGCTTGCCGGTCGCCCGGTGCGTCGGCCCGACGCCACCTTGGCGGTCGCCGATCACAACGTGCCAACCACCAACCGCAGCGCCGGTATCGACGATAAGGAATCGCTGCTGCAGGTAGAGACGCTTACCCGTAACTGCGAAGAGTTCGGCATCGAATTGTTTGACATGAACGATTTACGCCAAGGCATCGTCCACATTATCGGGCCCGAGCAAGGATTCACCCAGCCCGGCACAACGATTGTTTGCGGCGACAGCCACACCGCCACCCATGGCGCGTTCGGCGCGTTGGCCTTCGGCATCGGCACCTCGGAAGTCGAGCATGTGCTGGCGACCCAGGCCCTGCTGCAGCGGCCGGCCAAGAACCTGCGTATCGCCGTCGATGGCGAGCTGCCCCTCGGCGTCACGGCAAAGGACATGATCCTCGCCATGATCGGCGCCATCGGCACCGCCGGCGGCACTGGCCACGTCATCGAATATGCCGGCGAGGCGGTCCGTAACCTGTCGGTGGAAGGGCGCATGACTGTGTGCAATATGTCGATCGAAGGCGGAGCGCGCGCCGGCTTGGTGGCACCAGATGAGACCACCTATGCCTATCTCGAAGGCCGCCCGATGGTGCCCAAGGCCGGTGCCTGGGAACAGGCCCTAGCTTTCTGGAAAACCCTACCATCCGACGACGGTGCCACCTACGACAAGGAAGTTATTCTCGCCGCCGCCGATATTGCACCGCAGGTGACGTGGGGCACCAGCCCGGAGAACGTGGTACCGATCACTGGCGCCGTACCCGATCCGGAAAACGACGCGCGCGACGACAATCAACGCCAGGCCTGGGAACGCTCGCTGGAATATATGGATCTGGCGCCGGGTACCGCGATGCGGGACGTTACCATCGACAAGGTATTCATCGGCTCGTGCACCAATGGCCGTATCGAGGACCTGCGTGAGGCAGCTAAAATCACCGACGGTCACAAGGTGGCGGCGAGCGTCCACGCGATGGTTGTGCCGGGTTCCGGCCTAGTCAAACTACAGGCCGAGGAAGAGGGTCTCGATCAGATCTTCATTGACGCCGGTTTCGAATGGCGCGAGCCGGGATGCTCTATGTGTTTGGCCATGAACGCTGATCGCCTAGAGCCAGGCGAGCGTTGCGCCTCGACCTCGAACCGCAACTTCGAGGGCCGCCAGGGCCGCGACGGGCGCACCCATTTGGTCAGCCCAGCGATGGCCGCCACGGCGGCTGTTTCGGGTAAACTCGCCGATGTCCGCGATTTTGACCAGGAGTAATTCCACCCCATGGCCGACGCTCTGACCGGGATAAGCTTTCGCTATGCGGGCTTTTGGTTGCGGCTGGTCGCCGTAATCCTCGATACCGGAATTCTGTTTATTGCGATGCTGGGATTCGGCGCTGTCTTCGAAGTCAATATATTCGCAGTAACGCCGACCGATCTCGATCGCGAAGGCATCATCATACTTGAAGGTGTCATGGTGCTTATCAGCTGGATTTACTATGCGGGTATGGAAAGCACCTCACCCCAGGCTACCGTAGGCAAGCTGTTCATGGGTATCTACGTGACCGACCGGAATGGCGACCGTGCTAGCTTCGGCCGCGCCAGCTTGCGCTATTGGGCCAAGTACCCTTCGGCCTTGATTTTGTTTATCGGCTTTTTGATGTCCATAATTACCCGGCACAGACAGGCCTTGCATGACATCATTGCAAATTGCCTGGTGCTGAAGCGATAGGACGGAAGAACATGGAAAAATTCAGCAAGGTCACCGGCGTTGCTGCGCCGCTGCCAATGGTCAATATCGATACCGATAAGATTATTCCCAAGCAGTTTTTGAAAACGATTGCGCGTACCGGCCTTGCCAAGGGGTTGTTTCACGAGTTGCGCACCGGCATCGATGGCAACAATACCGGTGAGTTCGTCCTCGATCGCGAGCCCTACACCGAGGCCAAGATAATCGTCGCTGGCGATAATTTTGGCTGCGGGTCGTCGCGCGAGCACGCGCCGTGGGCGTTGCAGGATTTTGGTATAAGCGTGGTGATTTCGTCGTCTTACGCCGACATTTTCTATAACAACAGCTTCAAGAACGGCATGCTACTGATCAAGCTACCGCCCGGGCAGGTCGACGAGCTGATGGCGGTGGCCAACGATCCGGAAAACCCCGAGCTGACGGTTGATCTGGAAAACCAGCAGATCAATGCGCCCAATGGCGTCACTTATGATTTTGACCTGGACCCGTTCCTGAAACATTGTCTGCTCGAAGGTTTGGACGACATTGGCCAGACCCTGCAGAGAGAGGCCAAGATCATCGATTATGAAGATCAGCAGCGCCAACAACAGCCCTGGCTCTACAAGGTGGCGTCGTAGTTTCACGCCGAAAATAAAAAACAAAGTTAGTTTGGGGGGAGAGAATTATGGCGGCGAATAGAAGTGTATTGGTCTTGCCGGGCGACGGTATCGGTCCGGAGGTCATGGAGCAGGCCCAGCGGGTGATGGGGTGGTTTAACGCCAAGGGTGGCGTCACCTTCGACGTTACTGAGGATCTGGTCGGCGGCGCCTGCTATGACGCTCACGGGGTGTCCATCCGTAACGAGACCATGGAAGTTGCCATGGCCACCGATGCGGTGCTGTTTGGCGCTGTCGGCGGGCCGCAATGGGATGATGCACCGCGCGAGCACCGGCCCGAAGCCGGCCTGTTGCGCCTGCGCAAAGACCTCGACCTGTTTGCCAATTTGCGCCCGGCCATCGTGCTCGACGCCATGGTCGATGCCTCGACCCTGAAGCCGGAAGTGGTTAAGGGTCTCGATATCCTAATCCTGCGCGAGCTTACCTCGGGCGTCTATTTTGGCCAGCCCAAGGGCGAGCAGACGCTGGAAGACGGCACCGTGCGCGTCGTCGATACGCAAGCCTACACCGAAGAAGAAATCGTGCGCGTGTTGCGCGTCGGCTTCGAGTTGGCCCGCAAGCGCAAGAACAAGGTCCACTGTGCCGAGAAATCGAACGTTATGGAGACTGGCGTATTCTGGCGCCAGATTTCGGCCCGCGTCGCGAAGGAAGAATTTCCCGATGTGGAGTTCGAGCACATTCTCGCCGACAACTGCGCCATGTTGTTGATCCGCGACCCGCATCAATTCGATGTCATCGTCACCGATAATCTGTTCGGCGATATCCTGTCCGACGAGGCGGCGATGATGACCGGCTCGCTGGGCATGCTGCCCTCGGCGAGCCTCGGCAGTCCTGATTCGGTAACCGGCAAGCGCTACGCCATGTACGAGCCGGTGCACGGTACTGCGCCGGACATCGCCGGGCAGGGCAAGGCCAATCCGCTGGCCATGCTGCTCAGCTTCGCCATGATGCTGCGTTACTCGTTCGATCTGGCCGATGATGCCGACCGCGTCGAGACGGCGGTGCAGAACGTCCTCAACGAGGGCTACCGCACCGGCGATATCATGCAGGCTGGCGCCAACCTTGTATCGACAGAAGAAATGGGTACACACCTGCTAGCCGAACTCGACCGGCTAGCCGAGTGACTACGCACGAATTGACGTGATGCTGAATCGCGGCGTAAGCTTTGTGTCTCGACGCCGCATAAGAAGCAGGCGATGAAAGCAATTCTTACGATAACCGCTGTTTCGGCATTGGCCATCGCGTTTTCCGCACCAGCTTTGGCACAGCAGGCGAACGAGCGAACCGCATTCACCCATAGTGGCGACCAGTGCGCGATCAGTAAGGCCGTGATGGCCGCAGTTACCGAAAACCAGCAGCAGCATATGGCAGCGACCAAGACGAAGATCGATTTGTTAATCGAAAATGCCTTGGCTTTGTCGCATTCGGTTAAAGTGGCGGGGTCGCCGGTAAAGCTGGGCAAGGGCTCACCTGACGGTTAGGAATACGCGATATTCGATTGGTGGGGGCGAGTTTCTGCCACCGTTTGTCGTTCTGAGAGGAAGGTACGGTGCCCGACGTTTATTTAACCATCAACGAGGCCGACCCGGCGCTGCTGGCGGAAATCGCCACCGGGCTGGAGGCGCGCGCTGCGTTACCTCAGCAGGTGGAGATTCTCGAAACCTATTTGGGCGATGTGGATTTTCCGGATGGCGCGCGGGTGCTCGATGTCGGCTGTGGCACCGGCGCCCAGTCGCGCACACTGATCCGACAGCCCGGTGTGGGCGAAGTCGTCGGTGTCGACCGGGCGAAGTTTCTGCTCGAACGCGCGCGCGAGCTCGGCGCGGGTATTGACAGTCTTTCGTTCGAAGAAGGTGACGGCCACAATATTCCGCTGGCGGATGCTTCCTTCGACGTTGCCGTCGCGCACACGTTGCTCACCCATGTCGCCGATTCGGAAGCGGTAATTACCGATATCTTTCGCGTATTGCGACCGGGCGGCACGCTGGCCATTTGTGACGGCGATTTTTCCACCATGTCGGCGTCGATTGGCGACCGCGACCCGCTGCAGGCGTGCGCCGATTCGTTCGTTGAGTATACGGTCAATGACGCTTGGCTGATGCGCCGTTTACCGCACTTGGTTTGCGAGGTCGGGTTCACCACCGGCTGCGCGCGCAGCTATAACTTCATCGAAACGGAAGACCCTCTGACCACTGCCAACTGGTTTCGCCGCGGTGCCGACTGGCTGGTCAAGGAAGGCCGCATCGCCTCCGAATTGGGCGACGCGCTAAAGGCCGAGATCGAGCGTCGCGTTACCGCTGGCGTCTATTTCGGCTGTATGAAGTACGACAGCCTCATCTGCTGCAAGCCGGGCTAAAGCTAACTCCCCCCCCGCGCTGTGCAGTTCCGCCGACAGACGGCCAGTGAGCCAAAGTGCCACCAAGCGGAAATCGCTGATAAGCGACCAAATGGGATAGCTGAACGTCGCTGGGCGATTATGCTCGATAAAAGCGTGCGCGGTCCACGCCGGGCCGTACCCGACGACGAAAGCAACCGCCAACAGCCACCAAGTCTGGTTAACAATAGCGTAGGTTAGGCACGCCACGCCCAAGCCGGTACCGGCATAGTGTAGCGCCCGCGTCCCGCGGCGGCTGTGTTCGCCTAGGTAAAACGGCCAAAACTCGGCGTATGTCGAAATCCGCTCGACCATGCTGTCATGTTGCCATATTTTTTATTGACCCTCCATCCTGTCCCTCCCCCACAAGGGGAGAAGGAATTAAGGCTGTAGTAATCTCGATAAAAAGTCCTCCCACTTAATGGGGGAGGGATGGGTGGGGTGATGTCTTACCAATGTAGCCTTGCAAATCGCGGCTCTGGCGCTTAATTGATCGCTAACAAGTGCCCAGATAGTTTAGCGTGCGGTCCCAAAACCGGAATTGATACGATGGGTTACAAAATTGCCGTTGTCGGCGCGACGGGCAATGTCGGCCGGGAGATGCTGCAAACGCTGTATGAACGCGACTTTCCCGCTGACGAGGTAGTGGCGCTGGCGAGCGAACGTTCTGTCGGCCGCGAGGTTTCGTTTGGCGAGCGCGAGCCGCTGAGTGTGCTGTCGCTGGCCGATTATGACTTCACTGGCACCGATATTGCGCTGTTTTCGCCGGGTTCAGCTGTATCAGCGGAATTTGCGCCGAAAGCGGCGGCGGCAGGCTGCATCGTCATCGACAACACGTCACAGTTCCGCATGGACCCGGATATTCCACTGATCGTGCCGGAAGTGAATTCTGACGCGGTTGCCGGCTACACAAAGCGCAACATTATCGCCAACCCCAACTGTTCGACCATGCAGTTAGTCGTTGCCCTGAAGCCGCTGCACGAGACCTTCGGTATCGAGCGCGTCGTTGTCGCCACCTACCAGTCGGTCTCCGGCGCTGGCAAGGACGCGATGGACGAGTTGTTCAACCAGACCCGCGCGGTCTATGTGAACGACCCGATTGAGAAAAAGCAATTTACCAAGCAGATCGCCTTCAACGTCATTCCCCACGTCGACACCTTCATGGACGACGGCTCGACGCGCGAGGAATGGAAGATGGTGGTGGAGACCAAGAAGATCCTGGATCCCGACATCCGGATCGTTGCCACCTGCGTGCGCGTGCCCACCTTCATTGGCCACGGCGAGGCGGTTCACGTGGAATTCGCGCGGCCCGTATCCGTCGAAGAGGCGCGCGCCGCCCTGAAGGCGATGCCCGGCGTGACCGTCGTCGATCACCGGGCCGACGAGGGATACGTCACCCCCGCCGAGTGCGCCGGCGAAGACGCCGTCTTCGTCAGCCGCATCCGCAAGGATCCGACGGTCGAGAACGGCCTTGCCCTATGGGTGGTCGCCGACAACCTGCGCAAGGGCGCGGCGTTGAACATCGTGCAGATGGTCGAATGGATGCTGGAGGACGGCTGCCTCTAAGGCAGGCGCCTTGCCAGCCGGAGGTACCCCCGAAGAGAGGGGAGCGATCCGATGACCGACTTCGCAAGCTTCGGCCGGGTCTTCACTGCCATGGTCACGCCCATGCGCGACGACGGCTCCGTGGACGTGGCGCAGGCCACTGCGCTCGCGGCGGCGCTCCTGGAGACCGGCAGCGACGGCCTCGTCATCTGCGGCACGACCGGGGAGGCCTCCACGCTGGAGTTCGAGGAGGAGCGCACGCTCTTTCGCGAGATCCTGCCCGTCTGCCGGGAACACGGCGTCGCACTCGTCGCCGGGACGGGATCGAACAGCACCCGCACCGCGATCGACAGCTCGCGACGGGCCGAGGAGATCGGCGTCGATGGGTTGCTTTTGGTGGTGCCCTACTACAACAAGCCCTCGCAGGAGGGGATGTACCGGCACTTCCGTGCTATCGCGGAGGCGGTGACGCTGCCCTGCATCCTCTACAACGTACCCAGCCGCACCGGGATCAGCATGAGCGCGGCCACGCAGCTGCGCCTCGCCCGCGACGTCTCAAACATCCGCGGCACCAAGGAAGCCAGCGGCGACCTCGATCTGATCGGGGAGATCATCGAAGGCGCCCCCCAGGGCTTCCGCGTCTGGAGCGGTAACG
>CAZHBA010000024.1:0-12937 GCA_964530225.1 uncultured Rhodospirillaceae bacterium
ACTAGCAGGTTAATTGATAGACCACTTAGACCATTATTTCCAAAAGGTTTTATGAATGAGGTTCAGGTTGTTGCAACTGTTATGTCATATGATCCTGAAGTTTCTCCAGATATCGTAATCGTGCTTCATCACAGCATCGATCGCAGCATCCTCACTTTCGGCGATCTGCATCCAGCGAACGAGATTTTGGTTTTGGCCCCGCTTCCAGTTAAAGCCCGCCGCATTCGCAACTTTTTGATAATTATCACTGAGCGGTCCAGCAGTATCGATGTTGGTGAAGTAGGTTGGAATGAAGCCCATACGCGCACAATATTCGATGGTATCCGGGCTGCCGCTACCGGACACGAACACCGGCGGATGCGGGTCGGAATAGGGCGCCGGGCAAATGCTAACGCGCTGTGTGGCATTATCGGGACCGACTTCGCCCGGAGCGCCGAAGCGCTGGGTCACGCCAGCATGGGCGAGCTGCCAATCGGTAACACCGGTATCGCCTGGGAAAGGTATCTGCCAAGTCTCGCCCTTATGCTCCATCGAATCTTGGGTCCAGGCCTTGAGAATAATTTCGATCTGCTCCTCGAACACCCGGCGGTTTTTCGCATCCGCGTCGACATCCTTCTTCTTAACGTCGGTCTGCGAAAACCCGGCACCCACACCGACCGGATTGTACACCGCAGCTGCCGGCGACTTGGTCGCCGTGGTGCCATAATGCTGGCCCATCACATTGGTCCAACGGCTCTGATAGCCGCGGGCGAAGCCGACGAAACAGCGTCCCTGGGTCAGATGATCGATAATCGCCGTTTCCTCGGCGACGCGAATCGGATTCTGCACACTCATCACATAGCCAAGTTGGCCGACGCGAACATTTTTGGTGATGGCCGCCCAATAAGCATCCATGATGCCTGGATTGGGGCCAACTTCGTAGCCTTCCGACCAGAAATGGTGCTCGATCGTCGCTACACCCCAGTAGTTCAACTCATCGGCGGCGCGAATAACATCGTGCCAGCCGAGTAGCGTTTCCTGATAACGCTCCTTGTTGCGCCCGATCGGCCGGAGCCTTTCGCGCTCCTCCTCGTTCTCAGCGTAAATCATGGGGTATGTCTGGATAATTGGCTTGACCATTAAAGCGCTCCCTACCGCCTGGATAACTGTTGTTCTCGATTGTGGCCCACTGCTAGCTAATTCGCCGCCTAATTACCAATTATGTTTGTTAATAATATCCATAGTTTTTATTCATATATCCGGTAAGCCGTTTATTTCAGTGGATGAATCGCTCCGATATCAGGGCAAAGGCAGCGCGCATGGCCTGGGCGTCACCGCCCTCGGGCCGACCAGGCCGGGTTGAGGTGTTCCACGCCATGATGTCGAAATGGGCCCACGGCACCTCGTCGTCGACGAACTCCTGCAGAAACAGCGCCGCCGTGATGCCGCCGCCAAAAGGTCCGTCGCTGGCACTGGAGATGTCAGCCACCTTACTATCGAGCATGCGCCGGTAGGGTTTGTGTAGCGGTAGGCGCCACAGGGGATCGCCGGTTGCTGATGCATGTTTCTCCAGGTCCGTGGCCAGACCATCGTCGTTGCAATAAAGCGCCGCCAACTCGGTGCCGACGGCGACCCGCGAGGCACCGGTTAGGGTGGCGTAATCGAGCAACAGGTCGGGTTTCTCGCGCGTGGCTTCGGCCAGGCAATCGCCGAGCACCAACCGGCCTTCGGCGTCGGTGTTGGCGTTCTCCACCGTAATGCCCTTGCGCGTAGCGAGTACGTCCCACGGCCGATAAGCATTGCCGGCAACCACGTTCTCGACGGCGCCAATCAAGACCCGCAAGCGCACCGGTAGCTTCGCCGCCATGATCATCGAAGCCAGGCCCAGCACATGGGCCGCGCCGCCCATATCCTTTTTCATGCGCAGCATGCCCGCAGCGGGCTTGAGGTCGAGGCCGCCGGTATCGAAACAAACACCCTTGCCAATCAAGGTCACCCGCGGTCCGCGTGTACCCCAGCGCATATCAATAAGCCGAGGCGCGTCGTCTGAGGCACGGCCGACAGTGTGGATCATCGGGTAGTTGGCTTTGAGTAGTGCGTCGCCGGTAATCACCCGGGTACGCGCGCCAGCGCCGCGACCAACCGACCGCGCGGCGGACGCCAGTTCCGACGGGCCCATGTCTTCGGCCGGGGTATTGATTAAGTCGCGCACTAGCGTAGTCGCTACAAGCGTGCGCTTAACCGCGGCGCGGTCGGCATTGGCCGGCCACACCAATTCCGGCCGATCAAGCTTGGCTTTACGGTACTTCGTGAATTCATACGCCGCGAGGCCCCAGCCTAGTACAGCATCGTTAACGACTGTCTTGGCCAACCGGCCCTCCAGGCGATAACTCGCTTTTGGTAACGCCGCCGCCAGACCGCTCCATGACCACAAATCAGAGTCCTTGTCGGCGACGAAGACCGCGCGTTGGACGCCACCGCGTACGTCGGGTAACAGGGCGTGTGAATTTTTTTTGCCGGTGAAGCCGCTCTGTGTCAGCCAATCGCACTGCGCTTGTGGCAGTCTACGCATCCATGCCGTAATTTTGGCTGGCGCAATTACTGAAATTGGAACGGTGTCGCGACGCGCTCGGGTAATAAGGTTATGGGGCACGGTAACTCCTCGCAAATTGATTTTGGTACGGACATGTTTGGGCCGATGACTATTCATCCAGTCTAGCGCATCAATACTGGTCCACGTATCTTGAGATGCGAGAATATAATAGAGCGTGGGAGTACAACGATGCCGCTTACCAAGGACGATATGCTCGGTGCCTGGGTTCTCGACGAATGGTACATCGAGGGCGAAGGCGGGGCTCGCACTCACCCCATGGGGCGCGACGCTCAGGGCAGCATCGTTTACACCGAGGACGGTTACATGTCGGCCATCGTGCGCGCCAAAGACCGCTTTCTACCCGCCGACCAGCCGGCCGATAAAGACCAGATCGAAGCTTTTTCGACGTACTTCAACTACGCCGGTTCCTGGGACATCGACGACAATAACAACGTTATCCACATGGTGGAACACTCGCTCGACCCAAATATGCAGGAACTTACGATCATCCGAGCGGTCGATCACGAGGGCGCTCGTATGACGCTTTCGGGTGCTACGCCCAGCAGCACCGGTACCCACATCATCGTCTGGAAACGCCGTTAAAAGCAAACTCTAGCCGCACAGAACTTTTGCCGACCAATCAATTGACCCTTCGCCCAGCGCCACATAGGGTATGCCAAATTCACGGGGCGGGCCGCCGCTCAAGACAAAATTAATCACATTCGAGGAAAACCCCGTTAATGCTCGATTTCTACACCTGGTTCACGCCGAACGGTCGCAAGGTCTCATTAATGCTCGAAGAACTTGGGCTGGAGTACAACACCATTCCAATCAATATCGGCAAGGACGAGCAGTTCGCCCCCGAATTTCTCAAGATTGCTCCGAACAACAGAATCCCAGCCATCGTCGACCACGACAACAACGACTTTACGTTGATGGAAACCGGCGCAATTATGATGTACCTGGCCGAGAAGACAGGCCAGTTCCTCGAAACCACGGACCGCGATAAATACTGGCGCACCATCGAATGGTTGATGTGGCAGATGGGTGGTGTTGGCCCAATGTTCGGCCAGGTACACCACTTCACCAGATACAATCCGGGCAAGGCACCCTACGCCCAGGAGCGCTACGAAAAAGAAGCACGCCGCCTCTATGGCGTGCTTGATAGGCGGCTCGAAAACCGCGAATTTATCGTCGACGATTATTCGATCGCCGATATGGCGGTGTGGCCGTGGACAGCGCGATTCAACTGGCAGGAAATTGACTTAAACGATTTCCCCAACGTATGCCGCTGGTACAAGACGATCCTGGAACGTCCGGCCACAAAGCGGGCGTGGGACGTGCCAGAGAACGACCAGCCATTGCCAGTGCCAGAATAAGCAGCGCCTTAGATTGGGTTCCGCGCGACCAACTGCCGAGCGATGATGATGCGCTGTAATTCGTTGGTACCCTCGCCGATCGCTAGCAGTGGCGCGTCACGGTACAGCCGTTCGACATCGAATTCCTTGGAGTAGCCGTAACCGCCATGGATGCGCATCGATTCCAGCGAGTTCTCAAGCGACGCCTCGGTGGCGAACAGTTTCGCCATGCCGGCTTCCATATCGCTACGTTCACCTGCATCGTACACCGTGGCGGCCCGGCATGTGAGCAGGCGCGCTGCCTCAACCCGGGTCGCCATATCGGCTAGTTTGAGTTGAATTGCCTGGTGCTGGCAGATCGGTTTGCCGAAGGTGTGACGCTGTTGCGAATAGCGTACCGCCTCATCAAGAGCAGCTTGGGCTACCCCGACCCCGCGCGCGGCGACGTTGATGCGGCCAAGCTCCAGTCCTGCCATAATATGTTTGAAGCCCTCGCCTTCGACCTCGCCGATGAGGTTCTCCGCCGGTACGACGCAGTTCTCGAATACCGGCTCGCCGGTATCGACGCCGCGATAACCCAGCTTGCGCAATTTTTTAGGCCGCGGAAAGCCCGGCGTTCCTTGCTCGACTAACAGTAAGCTGATGCCAGCATGGCGTGGCGTGGCGTCGGGATCGGTTTTGACCAGAACGGCGAGGATGTCGCCCTCATGGCTGTTGGTAGCCCACATCTTGGCGCCGTTGATGACATAAGTGTCACCATCGCGCACAGCGCGTGTGGTGATCGCCTGCAGGTCGGTGCCGGCATCGGGTTCGGTCAGCGATATGCCGCCGCGAATTTCACCACTGGCGAATTTCGGTAACCACCTCTCGCGCTGCGCCTCAGAACCGAAGCGGCGGATGGTTTCGGCCATGATCAGGTGCGAGCTAAAGGTACCCGACAATGACATCCAGGTGCGGCTAACGGTCTCGGTAATACGGGCATAGGTGAGGCATGACAGGCCGAGGCCGCCATACTCGGTCGGTATGGTGACACCGAACAGGCCCATTTCGGCCATCGCATCGACCATCGCCTGCGGATAGATGTCCGGATCTTCGAACTCGCGTACATAAGGCCGGACATCGCGCTCGAGAAACCGCTCGAGGGAATCGAGGATCAATCGGTCCTGTTCCGGTAATGCATCGTTATCCATTGTAATCGTTCCAGTTAGTAATCGGCCGCGTCGTCGACGGCGTGGCCACGTTTGGGAATGAGGAAGGTGCGAACCATCGACAAGAACTGCGTGCCGTCGGCTTTTACCCCCCGCGTGGCCACGGTCACGATACCGGCGTTCGGCCGTGAATTAGATTCGCGTTTCTCCAACACTTCGCTTTCGCCATAGATCGTATCGCCGGCAAAGACAGGTGCCGTTAGCTTGATTTCCTTCCAGCCCAGATTGGCGATGGTCTTCTGGCTGGTATCGCTGACGCTCATACCGGCGATGACCGCCAGGGTGAAGGTGCTGTTGACAAGCGGTTTGCCGAATTCGCTTTTCGCCGCGTATTCCGCGTCGAAATGCAGCGGATGGGTATTCATGGTCAGCAGCGTGAACCAAGTGTTGTCGGCCTCGCTGATGGTTCGGCCGGGACGGTGCTCGTAGACATCACCGACGGTGAAATCTTCGTAATAGCGACCGATGTCCTCGCGGTAGCGGTTAGGGCCGACTTCTTTGTGACCGTATGTCATCGACAAGTTCTCCCTAACTGAACCTAGACATCCTACGCGAGCCGTAGGCTTTGTGAAGCAGTTTACTCTACGCACGGAAACGCTACCGGAATCATACACACGCCGCCCCATCTATCAGGTGTGAGGCATCGCAAGGCAGGTAAGCACCGTGCCAAAGTAATTGATACTACTGCCGTTAGCTGTACGGGCTTGGGCCGTGTTCGTCTCAGAGCTTCCCACCCCCAGCCATATCGTTATAGGCTTCCCCGTATAAAAAACCTTACCGCTACACTCTGCCTGACCATTGCCGTGCTTCTTGGAAGTGCGGGGGTGAGTTGGAGTGCCTTTGCCGCAAATGACTTAGATGGGAAAGCGTTTGTATGCGAGTGCGCTGACAACACCAGGTGTCCCCATGGTTTTATTTTTGGGAATGGGAAAGTATGCAAATACTCCGTGAATGGTTATAGGGTGATAAGGAATTACGATATTTCATACTACCTAAAAGGGACTAATAAAGTTACATGGAACCCCAGTTATACACTCTACACAACACTTTACAGAGAGACGCTTAAAGTGGATTCAAATCAGTATATTCTGTCTACCAAAGACGGGGTGCAGAGAAGACTCCAAAAATTTATAGATGCTGCAAAAAAGAAAAATAAAATTTAGAAGTCCTAAAACATTTATGCCATCCCGAGTTAAAAAAGCACAAGACCTTGCCCAAGAATGTGTCAGCAAGGAATATAAAGGGTGTTGGGTACGCCGTAACAAGGGTTAGTTAAACCCAGTTACCCCACTCAAACGATCCGCGGTATAATGAACTAACGCCCAACCCCAAGCAGGGGGCGCATGACCACCCGAACCATACCCAGGCAGGACACGATCACAGACGGCCCCGTCGCAACCTCGCCCCTGGCGAAGACTAAACCATTGCCGCAAACGTTCTTGAGAATCACAACAAGGAGCATCTGATGGCGAGCCTAAAATTTTTGGTAATACTATTCGGGTTACGCGTGCTCCTTTGGAACACCGCAAGACGCTACCCCAGTTTTCGGGATCGACTAAAAGAACGTGATATGACGGCTCAGTTGCGTACCAAGGACGGGCGCGTCGGTCGATGGTATCGCTTTGAAAACGGTAAAGTGACCTCGAACGCCGGGCTGCACGACAATCCGGACGTAACCTTGACGTTCAAGACGGCCGAGATAGCCGCGCGACTGTTGATGCCGCCCATCAATCACCTTGAACAGATCAATGCCATCAAGAATTTCAACTTAATAATGGAGGGAGACGATGACTTGTCTTCCTGGTTCACTCAAACGGTCATGCTGACCCAGACGATCGGCTGGAGATACGGTATCAATCAGGGAAATGGGGTGACCCGCTACACTAATATGACCAACGGCGGACCCGTCTTCGTATACGAAAAGGACGGCAGGATCATCCGCATCACACCGATCGTCTTCGACAAGAGTGACCCCGAATCGTGGACCATCGAAGCGCGGGGTAAAACTTTCAAGCCACCCCGTAAGACCACGCTGGCTCCCCACGGGCAGAACTGGAAGTCAATGGTTTATTCGCCCGATCGGCTGTTGTATCCGATGAAACGCATCGATTTCGACGCCAACGGCGAACGCAACCCGCAGAAACGAGGGAAGTCCGGCTACGAACGAATCAGCTGGGACGAAGCCCTCGACATTGTGGCGAGCGAGATCAAACGTGCCAAGACGGTGCATGGGCCGGGTGCCATCGCCAACAGTCACGGTTCGCACCATACCTGGGGCAATATCGGCTACTACCTGTCGGCCAATTTCCGCTTCATCAACGCGGTCGGCATGACTCGCGTTCTCCACAACCCGGACAGTTGGGAAGGATGGTATTGGGGTGCCGTACACCATTGGGGACAGTCGCTACGCGTCGGCCAATGCGAAACCTATGGCGGCGTAGAAGACTGTCTCAAGGAAGCCGAGATGATCATTTTCTGGTCGGCTAACCCGGAAGCAACCAGCGGCTCCTATGGCGCCTTCGAAGGGACGGTCAGGCGGAATTGGCTGAAAGAGACCGATATCGAAATTGTCCACATCGACCCCTATTACAACGACACGGCCCAGCTCCTCGGCGGCAAATGGATCGCACCCAAGCCAACCACCGATACGGCTATGGCGCTTGCCATCGCCCATGTGTGGATCGAAGAGGATCTCTACGACAAAGACTATGTCAAAAACCGCACTGTCGGCTTCGACGTGTGGCGTGATTATATTCTGGGCAAGGAAGATGGCGTGCCCAAGACCCCAGAATGGCAGGAAGTCGAAACCGGCGTGCCGGCCAAGACGGTGCGGGCACTAGCGCGTAATTGGGGCCACAAGAAGACTTATTTGGGGGCCGGAGGGTGGGGCAACGGCCATGGCGGTGCCTGCCGCAACGAAACCGGCATCCAATGGGCCCGCATCATGGTCTGCCTGATCGCCATGCAGGGCCTCGGCAAGCCCGGTGTCAATATGGGCAACCTCCAATGGGGCACGCCGGTCGATGCTAATTTCTATTTCCCAGGGTATGCCGAAGGCGGCATGTCGGGCGATCTGCATCACACGGCCATGGCGGCCGAGCTTTACCAACGCATGCCGCAGCTGCCGAGCATGAACACGGTTGAGCAGTCGATCCCGCGGCTGCAGTTGCCCGAAGCAATCCTAGAAGGCAAGGCGGAAGGTTACACCTGGGATGGCAAATCCATTGAAGCCCAGTTCAACAAAATTAGCTATCCGAAGCCCGGCTATTCCAAAGTCAAGATGCTCTACAAATATGGCGGATCGATTTTCGGCACCATGGCCGCGACCAACCGTCATGTGGCCATGTACCAGTCGGACGAGCTCGAATTCGTGGTCAATCAATCGATTTGGTTCGAAGGCGAGGCCAAATTCGCCGATGTCATCTTGCCGGCTTGTACCAATTTGGAGCGGCCTGACATCTCTGAATGGGCAGCTCTCGGCGGATATGCCCATCACGGACAAACCCAGCTCAACCACCGAGTTTTGATTTTCCAGCATAAGGTGATCGAACCCCTGGGCGAATCCAAATCGGATTACGATATTTTTGTCGAGATTTGCAAGCGCCTGGGCCTTAGCGCCTATTTTTCGGAAGGCATGACGGCGCTCGATTGGGCAAAACGCGAGTTTGAGGCGTCAGATCTACCGAAGGTCACCACATGGAAAAATTTCATCCGCAAAGGATATGTCGTCTTGCCGGCAGAATCGGAAGTGCTACGGACCGCAGTCTCCTGGCGCTGGTTCTATGAGGACCGCAAAAAAGACGTGCCCGAACCAATGCCGCTACCTTCCGACTATTCCGAGGAATATTTGAAGGGGCTGCAGACCCAATCGGGTAAAATCGAGTTTGAATGTTCGAGCTTGAAGCGCTTCGACAAAGACGATCCCGACCGGCCACCGATCGTGAAGTATCGGGCGGCCCACGAAGGTCCCTCCAATGACGAGTTCTACACAAAATTCCCGCTACAGATGTTGACACCGCACCCCCGCTACAGTTTCCACACTCAAGGCGACGGGAAGGACACGTTCCTCAACGACATCGTCGAACACCGGGTCGAGATCGACGGCTATCGTTATTGGATCATTCGCCTGAACGAGGACGACGCCGCCAAACGAGGCATCAAAAAGCACGACCTAGTCAAGGTTTATAATGACCGAGGGGCCGTTCTTTGTGCCGCGAAGCCGACCCGTCGGCTACCGCTGGGCGTCATTCATGGGTTTGAGTCGTCCGCGATTTACGACCCGATCGGCGAACCCGGAAACTCGATTGACCGAGGGGGTACACTCAACCAACTAACACCACCCAAATCGCAGCTCAAGAAAGGGCATTCGATGGGCTCAAGCTGCGCCTTGGTCGACGTCGAGCTTTGGGATGGCAGCGCCGAGATCGCAACCAGCTTTGTTGCATCCGGGCCACGAGCGACCGAGCCCGAACCGGCCCCGGCACAATAGGAGGCAGCCATGGGAAAATGGAATCTAGTTATTGACGTCGCTTCCTGTACGAATTGTCAACTTTGTGTGTTGGCGTCGAAGGATGAATTTGTCGGCAACAGATTTCCCGGCTATGCGGAGGAAATGCCCAAGCACGGCGCCGCATGGATTGACATAAAAAGCAAGGAGCGGGGCGGTGGATCGATGGTGGACGTGGCCTATCTGCCAGTGATGTGCCAACACTGCGATGACGCTCCTTGCATCGAACAGGCCCAGAACGGAGCGATCAAAAAACGTGACGACGGGATAGTGCTGATAGATCCTGAACTTGCCAAGGGTCAAAGGCATTTGGTCGATGCCTGCCCTTACGGCGCAATCTCATGGAATGAAGACAAGCAGGTGCCTCAGCACTGGTTTTTCGATGCCCACCTGCTGGACGAGGGCTGGACAGAACCGCGCGCGGCCCAGGTCTGTGCCACCGCTGCCATCACGGCAACAAAGACCAGCGACGAGCAAATGCGCGATAGGGCCAGCGAAGAAAATTTACAAGCGCTCGACCCAAGCCTCAATACACAGCCCCGGGTCTGGTACAAAAACCTGCACCGCTTCCACCAATGCTTCATTGGTGGAAGCGTTGAAATCGAAGATGGCGGTGTGGTCGATTGCGTTAAAGGAGCGACCGTTGTCCTCTATCGAGATGCGGGCAGAGTGAGTGAAACGCAGACCGACGTTTACGGCGATTTTGTATTCGACCGCCTATATCCAGATAGTGGCGCCTATCGTGTCGAGGTCAGCTTGCCGGGTCGCGAGCCCAGAAGCGTTAACGCAACTCTCGGAGAAAGCATCTATTTGGGCGAAATTCGCCTGTAAGCACAAATTTGGAGGACAACGGACGAAATTGGCCGTTTATCCCATATTATCTCATATAAACAGTTATTTAATAGATATGACTGGACGGCTCTAGACAGGGTGGTGGCGGAGGGAGTGGGATTCGAACCCACGGTACGGTTCCCCGTACACACGCTTTCCAAGCGTGCGCCTTAAGCCACTCGGCCACCCCTCCAAATCGCGCCGAAAACCGCCTTAGCGGCTCCACGAAAAAGCGAACGGCCAAGACTATAAGCGGCGACCAGCTGATTGCAACTGCGCGCGGAATCGCCATCACGGGCCCCGCCACGAGCGCCCAAGGTTTCGATGGATGTCGCACAATAAATAACTGAAGAATTAAGCAAAATTGTGATGAATTACCGGGAGAAGTAGTTGTGCGTGCAGCCCCTTTTAAGGTTAAACACCAAACGCCATGCGAAGATGATGAAGGAGATCCGGCGCCACGCCGGACAAATTGGGCTACGATTGTCGGCTGCGTTATTGGGTAGATACTGGTTGTTGCAGCAATCGCCATATTGGTCGGAGACATTTATGCCTAGATCGATACCGGTGCCTTGGCATTTGCCCTCATCAACGAACTGTGGTTCACCTTGCACAACGGTGGCTTGAACCTTCTGTAAACCAATACCCAGCGGTATATTTTCTCGGCACTGTGGGGCCCGATTATCGTTACCACGCTGCTATGGCCGACCTTTCTGGTGCTCGGCGTGCCCGGATTAATCCTGAGCTATACCTTCCGCTGGCGGTCGCTGCTACATCCCAAGTCCGCTTCTTTGAAGCGGCACCCAACGGATTAGCTATCATCCATTTTAAGTGCGGCAATAAATGCCGATTGCGGAATTTCCACATTGCCGTACTGGCGCATCCGCTTCTTTCCCGCTTTCTGCTTATCCAGCAGCTTGCGCTTGCGCGAAACATCGCCGCCATAGCATTTCGACGTTACGTCCTTGCGCAGGGCGCCCACCGTCTCGCGGGCGATGACCTTGCCACCGATCACCGCCTGCAGTGCCACCTTGAAGAGCTGGCGCGGCACCAGATCCTTTAGCCGCACGCACAGCGCCCGGCCACGCGTTTCGGCGGCCTCGCGGTGAACGATCATCGACAGCGCATCGACAGGATCGCCGTTGATCAAGATATCAACCTTGACCAGATCGCCCTGGCGGTAGCTGTCGAGCTCGTAATCGAAACTGGCGTAACCCCGGCTGACCGACTTGAGGCGGTCATAGAAATCGAACACCACTTCGTTCAACGGCAACCGGTAGGTCGCCAACGCCCGGCCGCCCACATAGGTCAGGTCTATCTGTTCGCCGCGCCGGTCGGTACAAAGTTGCAGGATGGGGCCGAGATATTCGTCGGGTACCATGATATTGGCCTTGATCCACGGCTCGTCTATACTTTTGATTTTGGTAACATCGGGGAAGTCCGACGGATTATGCAGGTCGATCGATGTGTCATCGGTCTGGTGGATTTTGTAGACCACCGAGGGTGCGGTGGCGATGAGCTCCAGATCGAATTCGCGGTGCAGTCGCTCCTGCACGATTTCCATGTGCAACAGGCCGAGAAATCCACAGCGAAAACCGACCCCAAGTGCAGCGCTGGTTTCCGGATCGTAATGGAAGCTGGCGTCGTTCAGGTGCAGCTTGGCCAGGCTCTCACGCAGATCGTCGTAAGCGGCCGCATCGGCTGGGAACAACGAGCAAAAGACCACCGGCACCGACGGTTTGAAGCCCGACAACGGCACTGCCACCGGGTTGCGGTCGTCGGTTACGGTATCACCCACCTGGCAATCGGCCACCGCCTTGATCGAGGCAGTGATGAAGCCTATCTCGCCCGGTCCCAGCGCGTCGATTTCGGTGCGCACCGGCGTAAATACGCCGACCCGGTCGACCTGATAGGCCTTGCCAGTCGCCATCATGCGAACTTTGTTGCCCTTCTTGAGACGGCCGTTTTGGATGCGTACCAAAGCGACGACACCCAGATAGGGATCGTACCAGCTATCGACCAACAGTGCCTCCAACAGCGCGTCGGCATCGCCCGTCGGCGCCGGCAAGCGCGCGACAAGTGCTTCCAGAAGGTCTTCGATACCGGCACCGGTTTTCGCCGACACCTCGACCGCATCGGACGCGTCGAGGCCGATCACCTCTTCGATCTGCTCGCGGGTGCGTTCCGGTTCGGCTGCCGGTAGATCGACCTTGTTGAGCACCGGCACGATCTCGTGGCCAGCATCGATCGCCAAATAGGCGTTGGCCAGCGTCTGCGCCTCAACCCCTTGACTGGAGTCGACGATTAACATCGAGCCTTCACAGGCCGCCAACGAACGCGAGACCTCGTAGGAAAAATCCACATGACCCGGCGTATCCATGAGGTTGAGCGCGTAGGTCTCGCCGTCCCTCGCTGTATAGTTCAGGCGCACCGTTTGCGCTTTGATGGTGATGCCGCGCTC
>CAZHBA010000025.1:0-9582 GCA_964530225.1 uncultured Rhodospirillaceae bacterium
AAAAAAGTACGCTAACCGGCGGCTTTACAATACCGCGACTAGCAAGTACGTCACCCTCGACGATTTGTCCGGCATGGTGAAGTCGGGCGTGGAATTTACTGTCGTTGATGCCAAGAGTGGTGAAGACATTACGCGCTCGGTGCTAACCCAGATTATTTTTGAGGAAGAGAGCAAAGGTCAGAACCTGTTGCCGATCAAATTTTTACGCCAGCTCATCGGCTTCTATGGCGACAGTCTGCAATCGGTCGTGCCCAATTATCTTGAACATTCGATGAACACGTTCACCCAGAACGAAGAGGTCATGCGTGGCTATATGAAAGAGGCGATGGGCGGGATGTTCCCCTTTTACCAGTGGGAGGACATGGGCAAACAAAATATGGCGATGTTCGAGCGCGCTATGCAGATGTTCACGCCCTTCGTCGCGAATGACGGCAGCGGCAAGGAGCCGGAACTGGCGGAGATTGCGACCAGCGACGATGAAGACGACGATATGAGCATGTTGAAATCGCAACTCAAGGCGCTGCAAAAGCAGGTCGACAATCTGTCAAGCACGTCGGGTAAGGACGACGACAGCTAGCTTTTGATTAAGGCCAAGTGGCCTCGGCCTCACCTGTGCAGATCAGGGTGGCTCGATGTCCGGTTTGCCGAAATACCAGCCCTGGAGATAGTCGACACCCTCTTGGCGTAGCATTTCCGCTTCTTCCTCGGTTTCTACCTATTTGGCAGCCGTTTTTAGGCCAATTCCCTTGGTCAGTTGAATTAATGTCCTAACGAACACTTAGTTGTCCAGGTTGATCGGCAGGTCGCGCACGAAAGAGCCATCGATCTTCACCATGCCGACATCGAGGCCACGCAAATGGCGGAACGAAGTGTAACCGGCGTTGAACTCGTCGAGCACGATACGGTAGCCGAACTCGTTGACCGACAGCACGAAGCGTAACAAATCGGCTATATCGTCGAGCGTGATCTGGCACCGGCGGCCGAGCTCAGCTTCCTGCTGCGGCTCGATGGCCAACGCCGAGGCCTTTACCGACGGCTAGTTCCGCACCGGCGACCAGGGAATAATGGATGATGAGGGCTATTTGCACATCACCTGACGGTTGAAGGAGATCGTCAATTACAGCATCGAGAAAATATAGCCGCGCGAAGTCGGCGAGCACAAAATCTCGATGATGCAGAATCTCGAACCTGGCCGCCCCATGGAGATCGATGTGCTGGTAGGCTCCGTGCAGGAATTGGCCTGCTTGACCGGTGTCGCCACACCGATCATTGATAGCGTGCTGGAGCTGGTAAAAATATGCGCCCGGCTGGCGGGTTGTTACGATGGATAAAGGTGAACCTGTGGCGAAACCTCACACACCGGCGGTTATTGGCCTCAACGCGATCATCATCGCGGTGACCGATGAGGTGCCACGTATCTTGACCGTGCAACGGGCTGCCCATTCGCTGGCGACTCCGGCCCAGAAGGGCGAGGCCGAGGCCTGGGCCGACAGCCCGGTAGCGCTACCCTTCGGTCCGTTCGATCCCGATCAGCACCGCACGCTGGAGCTGGGCCTGCATAGCTGGGTTGAGCAGCAGACTGGCCTTGATCTCGGCTATGTCGAGCAGCTCTACACCTTCGGCGACCGCTACCGCGACCCGCGCGAGCAGGCAGGGGGTCCGCGTCTGGTGTCGGTCGGTTATATCGCCCTGGTACGCCAGGTTCCGTTGTCCGGAGCGGGTGAAGCCGAATGGCACAACTGGTACGACTTTTTTCCGTGGGAGGACTGGCGCGAGGGTCGGCCAGCCATCATCGACCGCACGATCCGGCCGAACCTGCAAAACTGGATCGACACAATCGGCGACGGCGATATAGGCGATACCTATCGGGAGCGGCTGTCGATTGCGTTCGGAACCGGAGCGGCATCGTGGGATTTTGAGCGCGTTCTGGAACGCTACGAACTGCTCTACGAAGCGGGAATGATCGGTGAGGCCCTGCGTGATGCACAAATTAGCGCGACGATCTCGGGTCAGCTGGTGCCTCAGCCCGATGCCGGGACACTGGCGACGGCGGAGTTGTTGGGCACACCGATGGCGCTCGACAACCGCCGCGTCTTGGCGACCGCGCTAGGCCGTATTCGCGGTAAGTTGAAATACCGTCCCGTGGTTTTTGATCTGTTGGCGCCAACATTTACCCTGCTGCAATTGCAGCGGGTAGTCGAAGCGCTGGGTGGCGTGCGGCTGCACAAACAGAACTTTCGCCGCCTGGTTATCAATGGCGGACTGGTCGAGCCGACGGGCCATCGCGAAAGCCAAGCCCGCGGTCGACCAGCGGAATTATTCCGCTTCCGCCGCGAAATCTTGAGCGAGGGCTCAACGCCGGGTATCGGTCTGCCTGCGGCACGCATTATCGGTTAAACGCGGTGCTGAAATACGACCACCGTTAAATAATTCGCCTTGACTCCTTGATATGCTCCATGAGAGCATTATACATATACTCAATATGAGTATATCTGGATCATCATGAGAGCCTACAGATGAGCTACACAGCCGAACTGGAATACACACCGGCCGTCGCCGACGCGACCCAGCTGATTTTCGAGCGGGTGAAATCGGTCATTCCCGAGTTTGAGTGGCCCGTCCACGCGCCCTATGTCGAGGCGATCAACCGTCTCAAGCGCGAACGTAACGCGGTTATCCTCGCTCACAATTATATGACGCCGGAGATTTTTCATGGCGTCTCCGACATCGTCGGCGACAGCCTGGCGTTGGCCCGCAAGGCGGCGGAGACTGATGCCGACGTCATCGTGTTAGCCGGCGTCCATTTCATGGCTGAGACGGCGAAACTGCTGAGCCCGGAAAAGACGGTTCTGATGCCCGACATGGCGGCGGGTTGCTCGTTGGCAGCGTCGATTACCGGTGCCGACGTGCGCCTATTGCGTGAAAAATATCCCGGCGTGCCTATCGTTACCTACGTCAACACCTCGGCAGAGGTGAAGGCCGAATCCGACATCTGCTGCACTTCGGGTAACGCGGTGAAGGTCGTCGAATCCTTGGGTGCCGCCCGGGTCATCTGCCTGCCCGACCAATATCTCGCGCGCTACATCGCCAGCCAGACTGACGTCGAAGTAATTATTTGGGAAGGTAGCTGCGAAGTGCACGAACGTTTTACCGGCGACGAATTGCGCGACTACCGCCAGCAATTTTCCGACATCGTCATCGTCGCCCATCCAGAATGTCCGCAAGATGTCTTACAGGAGGCCGATTTTGTCGGCTCCACCGCCAACATGGTCAACTATGTCGGCGAGGAAAAACCGGGGCGCGTGCTGCTGGTTACTGAATGCTCCATGAGCGACAACGTGGCGGTTGAGCATCCAGATATCGAATTCATCCGTCCCTGTAATTTGTGCCCCTACATGAAACTTATCACGTTACCAAAAATTCTCGGCGTGTTGACCGAGATGTCACCGCAAATCGAGATCGATCCCGAAATAGCCGAGCGCGCCCGCGTCTCCGTGGAGCGCATGCTCGCCATCCGCTAGCAAGACTGACCAGCTATGAACGTTGTTCGGCCAGTTCGGCGCGCATTACGCCACGCCACCGACGCTGAGGTTATTGTCGTCGGGTCGGGCATGGCCGGACTGGTGACGGCGTTACAACTGGCGCCGCGTAGGGTGACCCTGCTTACCAAAACCCCCAGCCTCACCGGTGGCTCAACCGTCTGGGCGCAGGGGGGTATCGCCGGCGCGGTGGGCGCGGACGATACGCCCGAAGCGCATGCCTCCGACACCATGGTGGCAGGCGCCGGCCTGAGCAAAATGGCGGCGGTCGAACTGTTGACTCGCGACGGCGCGGTGCGGCTGCGCGAGCTCATCGATTTGGGCGCGCCGTTCGATCGCGATGAAGCGGGCGAGGTTTTGCTCGGCCGCGAGGCCGCGCACGGGCAGCGGCGCATCGTCCATGCTGGCGGTGATGCCACCGGTCGCTATGTGCATAAATGGCTCGCCGATGCTGTCGCTAAGACGCCGTCGATCGACGAGCAAACCTCCGCCTTCGCCTGGGATTTGGCGGTACGGGACGGGCGCGTGTGCGGTGTTCTGGCCTATCACCAGAGTGGCGGCTGGACTCTACAGCAGGCGCCGTTCGTCGTTTTGGCAACCGGCGGGTCGGGGCAGCTTTTCCAATGCACGACCAATCCGCCTGAGGCCACCGCCGACGGCTTGGCCATGGCTGCACGTGCCGGTGTACGCCTCGCCGACCTGGAGTTTGTACAGTTCCACCCAACGGCACTGGCCGACCCTAGCGCTGCTAGCGGCGCGCCAATGCCGCTTTTGACCGAAGCGCTGCGCGGCGAGGGTGCTATCTTGGTTGACGCTGCCGGTGATCGGTTCATGCTTGGCGAACACCCGGAAGCCGAACTGGCGCCGCGCGACGTGGTCGCCCGCGCTATTTGGCAGCGCTTAATCGACGGCGAGGGCGCCTATTTGGACATACGCGCGATCATGGCCAACGGGTCGGCGGCACGGTTTCC
Organism: uncultured Rhodospirillaceae bacterium; assembly: GCA_964530225.1. Taxonomy (GTDB): domain Bacteria; phylum Pseudomonadota; class Alphaproteobacteria; order UBA6615; family UBA6615; genus CAZHBA01. The sequence goes on from CAZHBA010000025.1 coordinate 4,511, forward strand.
CACCGTCCGCTCGCTATGTGAGTGTGCCGGTTTCGATACGGCGCGCGAGCCGATCCCTGTCGCGCCTGCCGCGCACTACCATATGGGCGGCATCGCCGCCGACGATCATGGCCGTACGTCGCTTGACGGTCTGTGGGTGTGCGGCGAAGCGGCGGCAACCGGCGTGCACGGCGCCAACAGGCTGGCTAGCAATTCGCTGCTCGAGGGCTTGGTTTTCGGCCACCGGGTTGCCGAGGATATCGCCAGCCAAGCCATTTCGCCGCGGTTGCTACCAACCCTTTCCATTCCAACGATCCCGGGACCGGTTGCCACTTTTGCTAGCCTATCCGCCCAACTGCGTGACACCATGTACGCAAAGGTTGGGCTATGTCGCGATGGAGGCGGCTTGCAAGCTGCGCTTACGGCTCATGCTCGGTTGGCACACCAACTAACCGCGATCGAACGTCAGGCCGGACAGCCGGAACCGTCCGCTAACGATGTCCGGCGTTGGGGCGAGTTGCACAATCTGGCGCTTGTGGGGCACCTTGTTACGCTGGCGGCGTCGCGTCGCTGTGAGAGTCGCGGCGCCCACTATAGGTCCGATTATTCGCAACCGGTGGCCGACATCGGCCAACGGCAATTTCTGACAATCGAAGATCTTGGGGAACCCACTCCACCTGCAGAGATTCAAGAGGAACGCCGCCATGGCGCAAGTGCCGCCGCTCTATCCGCTTAGCTATACGCCGATCATCGCTCGCGCGCTGGAAGAGGATTTCGGTGAGGCGGGCGATATCACCACCGACGCTATCGTCGCTCCGGATGCTCAGGCGAGTGCCAGGATAGTCGCCCGAAACGAAGGCCGGCTGGCTGGTCTCGACGTGGCGCTTGCGGTGTTTACTACCCTCGATCCCGCGGTCACCGCTGAGTTCGGTCACCAAGACGGCGAGGACATTCAAGCTGGTGCCACCCTGGCCGTGGTCTCCTGCCCGGCGCGGGTTCTACTCAGCGGCGAGCGCACCGCGCTTAACCTGATGGGTCGCATGTCGGGCATCGCCACCACCACCCGCGACCTGACCAAGGCCGTCGGCAATAATAAGGCGCGCATCGTCTGCACCCGCAAGACCGCGCCGGGGTTGCGAGTGCTCGACAAGTACGCTGTGCGTGCTGGCGGCGGCGTCAATCACCGCTTCGGCCTCGGCGATGGGGTGCTGATCAAGGACAATCACCGCGTCATGGCCGGCGGCGTCGGGTCGGCGATCGAGCGCGTGCGCCAACGCCTTGGCCATATGGTCAAGGTCGAGGTCGAGGTCGACACCATGGCTGAGTTGGAAGAGGCGCTGGGCTTCGATGTCGACGCGGTGTTGCTCGATAACATGGCGCCGGCGATGCTGGTTGAAGCGGTGGCGCTGGTCGGCGGTCGGGTGGTGACCGAGGCCTCGGGCGGCATCACGCCACAGACGGTGGCCGATGTAGCCGCCGCTGGCGTGGATCTCATCTCGCTCGGCTGGCTCACCCACAGCGTTACCAACTGGGATGTCGGCCTCGATTTTGAGCCGCAGTGACATACTTCTCATCACCGAGCTTGTCGAGAGACAAAGGATGAAGCCAGTAAACACCTCACCCTTCGATAAGCTCAGGATGAGGTGTTTTCTATCTGATTAAATGAACTGCTACAGGCCGGCGAACGCGGCTTCGACAATCGCTTCGGTGCGCATGCCGGTACCTAACCCTTCGCTTTGCAGATTGGTTGCATAGGCCAACGACAGATTGCGCTCGGGGTCGGCGAACGCCCGCGCGCCGCCCGATCCGGGATGGCCGAAGGCTTTTGGGTTGGGGCCAAAGATGCTCTGCCCTTCGGGGTTTTTCCAGAACCCCATGGCCATACGGATATGCTGTCCGGTGGTGCCGTCGGCCTCGTCTTCCCATTGGTCGGTGGTGGCGCGAGCAATCGCGTCAGCGGATAGCATGCGCACGCCGCCGAACTCACCGCCATTGGCCAGTGCGGCGTAGATGCGCGCCATGGCGCGAGCCGTGCCGAAGCCGCCGAACGACGGGATACCGGCGGTACGGAACTTGGCGCTATTCTGCACCGCGGTATCCATGGGTTTCGGCATCGCTCTCCAGGCGCGCAGCAATGGGCTGTCGGGGCCGGCGTTACCGCCCATCGAGAAGCCCGCGGGGTTGGGGTAAATGTTAGCGACGCGCTCTAGGTCCGCATCGTCGACACCTATCTTGTAATCGGCGCCTAGGAGATCGCAGACATTTTTGCGCAGAAATTCGCGGATCGGCTGGCCGCTCACCCGGTGCACCACCTCGCCCGCCAGATAGCCGATGTTGACGGTGTTGTAGGCTCCCTTGGTACCGGGTGGCCAGGCGAGTTCCTGCGCTTCGAGAACGCTGATCATCTTGTCGTAATCGTAAATATCGCCGGGATTGGCGGCGTCGTTGAAGCATACCCCGCAATAGTGCGAAATAATGTGGCGGACGAGAACACCCTCCTTGCCGTTCTGGGCGAACTCCGGCCAGTAGGTGGCGACCGGTGCATCCAGATCGACTTGCCCGCGGTCGGCCAGAATATGGACGCTCAGCGCGCACAGGCTCTTGGCGATCGAATAGAAAATGCACATGGTGTCTTCGTGCCACGGACGGGCGCGCGCGTCGTCCCTATGGCCCCCCATAAATCGACGACTTTTTTACCCTGGTGATAGACGCAAACGGCGCTGCCTATCTCGCCGTGTTTGGTGAAGTTGCACTCCAGCGCTTCACGCACGGCGGCGAAGGCAGGATCGCAGGTGCCATCAATGTTTAGACTGATGACTTCTGATGCGGTCATTGTTGTTCTCCGTCCCCCCAAGTAGAAATTATCGAACGACAGTCGATGGAACGCAATCGCGGCTACTGGGTCACTCGGGCGACAGCGGTGCGCCAGCCTACCAATAACGTATCGCGATTTCCGCTAGCTAGGGACGGTATAAACGTCCGTTCATGTCGCCACAGCGCCGAGATATCGTCGAGGCCGGCATAGACACCCGCGCCGAGACCGGCGAGCAGGGCAGCGCCCATGGCGGTGGTTTCGACTACCGCTGGCCGGTCGACGCGCAAGTCCAGAATGTCGGCGAGGAACTGCACCAGCCAGTCGTTGGTAGCCATACCGCCGTCGATGCGCAAGCTGTGCGTCGCCTTGCCGTGGTCCTTAGCCATCGCCTCCAGCAGATCGTGGGTCTGATAGGCGACCGCCTCCAGCGCGGCGCGGGCGATTTCGGCAACACCGGTATCGCGGGTCAGGCCGAACAGTGCGCCGCGCGCGTCGGGGTTCCAGTGGGGCGCGCCCAATCCGGTGAAGGCGGGCACCATGTAGACACCGTGGTTGGATAGCGACCCCCGGGCCAGCGCTTCCGTGTCAGGTGCGGAGTCGATGATTTGCAGCGCGTCGCGCAGCCACTGCACCGCTGCTCCGGCGACGAATATACTGCCTTCCAACGCATAGCTAACTTGCCCGTCTAGGCGGTAGGCGACCGTCGTCAGCAGCCGGTTTTCCGATGCGACGGGTTGATGGCCGGTATTTAGTAGCACGAAAGCGCCGGTTCCGTAGGAGCTTTTAACCATGCCTGGCTCGAAACAGGCCTGGCCGAACGCCGCCGCGTGCTGATCGCCGGCGATACCACGGATCGGCAGCGGCCGTTCGAACAGGCCAGATGCTGTGGTGCCGAAATTGCCGGCGCTGTCGTGCACTTGCGGCAGCAGCGCGGCGGGGATACGCCACAAGGCCAGCAGATCGTCGTCCCAGACCTGACGGTGGATGTCGAACAGCATGGTGCGGCTAGCGTTACTGGCGTCGGTGGCGTGTATCGCGCCGCCGGTGAGCCGCCATAACAGGAAACTATCGATGGTGCCGAAGGCGAGGTCGCCAGCCTCCGCCGCTACCCGTGTGCCATCGATAGTGTCGAGAAGCCAGGCGAGTTTACTGGCGGAGAAATAGGGATCGGGTAGCAGCCCGGTGCGTTCGGCGATTAGTGGTGCATGGTCAGCCTCGGTAATGTCGCGGCAGGCGTCGGCAGTGCGTCGGTCCTGCCAGACGATTGCGTTATGGACTGGCTTGCCGGTGCGGCGGTTCCACAAAGCAGTGGTTTCGCGCTGGTTGGTGATGCCGAGGGCCGCGACCTCGAGGGCTTCCGCTGCACATTTGTCTAGTACATCGCGACACACAGCGAGTGCGTCCGTCCAGATTTCTTCCGGATTATGCTCGACCCAGCCTGGCTGCGGAAAAATTTGCTTCAGCTCGCGCTGCGCCGTGGCGACCGGCGTCCCGGCGGCGTCGAACACGATTGCCCGTGTGCTGGTCGTGCCCTGATCGAGGGCTAGTAGGTGCGGGCCGTCGGTCACGTCAGCGGACGCAGAACGGCGCCAGTGTCACGGCTAGGTTGAGCAATACCTCATCGCCACCAATCCAGGCGATGAACGACAGACCGACGGGGCAGCCCTCGACCTCTGCGGCTGGCAGGGTGACCTGGGGCAGGCCGGAATGGCCCGCGATGCAGGTCAGTGCCAGGGTGTTGGCGCGGAAGAATTCCAGGCCATCCGGTGGCGTGTCGACTTCGGGCGAAATCACCGGTGCGGTCGGTAGGCATAGGATGGTGCCCGGTGGCACCAATGCGTGCATGTGGGCGCGAATGCCCTCGCGAACCTGGTGCGCTGCCGCGGTTTCATCTACCGTGATGGTGGCGACCATCTCGAAGCGGTCCTTGATGCCGGGGCCGAGACTGGCGTTGTGCTCGACGACCCAGGGCAGGTTGGTCACTTTGACCTCGCTGGCCTGGAGGACGCGGAACGCTTCCGACCAGGGTTCCAGCCCATCCGGCGCAACGGCTACCGGTTCCGCGGGCGGCAGCACACTGGCGGCGGCGTTGGCAACGCTGTGCAACGCTGTGGCAACCGCCGGGTCGGCCCGTGCGAAACAATCTTCGGCGATCAACAAGCGCTCGATATCCGCCGCCACAGATTGGTCGTCGAGGACTACCGGCCCGACGGTTCGGAATAGCTCCGCGTCGTTGGTGAACCAGCCCGCGGTGTCGTAGCTCGGTGCCATTGCTCGG
>CAZHBA010000026.1:0-6295 GCA_964530225.1 uncultured Rhodospirillaceae bacterium
CGCATGATCTGGAATTCCTTGTCGGTCAGGGTCAACGCCGGCGCCACGGTGATCGAATCGCCGGTGTGGACACCCATCGGGTCGATGTTTTCGATTGAGCACACGATGATGCAGTTGTCGGCGCAGTCGCGCACCACCTCCATCTCGTACTCTTTCCAGCCTAGCACCGATTCCTCGACTAGAACTTCAGTGACTGGCGAGGCCGCCAGGCCGCCTTCGACGATCTCGAAATATTCGTCGCGGTTGTAGGCGATACCGCCGCCGGTGCCGGCCAGGGTAAAGCTGGGCCGAATGATGGCGGGCAGGCCGACCTCGTCCAGCGCCGCTTCGGCCTGCTGGCGGTCCCTGATCAGCCGGCTGACCGGCGATTCCAGGCCGATGCGGTCCATCGCCTCGCGAAACAGCAGCCGGTCCTCGGCTTTGTCGATGACGTCGGCCTTGGCGCCGATCATCTCGACGCCGAGTTTCTCTAGGGTACCGTTGCGCTCCAGGGTCAGGCAGGTGTTGAGCGCGGTCTGGCCACCCATGGTTGGTAGGATGGCGTCGGGGCGTTCCATTTCCAGGATGCGACCGACGATCTCCGGCGTGATCGGCTCCACATAGGTGGCGTCGGCCATCGACGGGTCGGTCATAATGGTCGCCGGGTTGGAATTGACCAGCACCACTCGGTAGCCATCATCGCGCAATGCCTTGACCGCCTGGGTGCCCGAATAGTCGAACTCGCACGCCTGGCCGATAACGATCGGCCCAGCGCCGACAATCATGATTGAGGAGATGTCTTTGCGCGCGGGCATGGTCTATCTCGCCTTTGCGATCATGCTGACGAAGCGCTCGAACAGATAATGGGCGTCGTGCGGGCCGGGCGAGGCCTCGGGGTGGTATTGCACCGAGAACACCGGTCGGTCGGTAAGGCGCAACCCTTCTAGGCTGTCGTCGAATAACGAGCGGTGGGTAGCGACGACGTTTTTAGGTAACGAATCTTCGAGCACTACGAAGCCGTGGTTCTGGCTGGTGATCTCGACCTTGCCGGTCTCTATATCCTTGACCGGATGGTTGGCGCCACGGTGGCCGTGGCGCATCTTTTTGGTACGCGCATCGAGCGCTAGCGCCAGCATCTGGTGGCCCAGGCAGATGCCGAACACTGGCAGGCCGCTGCCGATCACTTCCTGGATCATCGGCACCGCATATTCGCCGGTTGCTGTTGGATCGCCGGGACCGTTAGACAGAAACACGCCGTCGGGCTTGTGGTGCAATACGTCTTCAGCGCTTGCCGACGCTGGCACTACGGTGACGCGGCAGCCCAAATTAGCTAAACAGCGCAAAATGTTGTGCTTGGTGCCAAAGTCGACGGCGACCACGCGATGTTTGGCTTTTTCCAGCTGGCCGTAACCGTCGCCGAGGCGCCAAACCGTTTCGCTCCACTCATAGGTCTGGGTGCACGACACCTCGGCGGCCAAGTCCATGCCTTCAAGGCCGGGCCAGTCGTTGGCCGTTGCCGCCAGGGCCGCCAGATTGATCGTCCCGTCGGGCTGGTGGACGATAGCGCCGTTCGGTGCGCCACCGTCGCGGATAGTGCGGGTAAGCCGCCGCGTATCGACACCGGTGATACCGACCAGGTTCATCGAGCGCAGCCACTCGTCGAGATGTTGCGTCGCCCGCCAATTTGCCGGGTTGGTGACATCGGCGCGCAGAATGCAGCCGCGCGTTGCCGGAACGTGGGTTTCGACATCTTCCGGGTTGGTGCCGACATTGCCGATATGGGGAAAGGTGAAAGTGATGATTTGACCGGCGTAGGAGGGATCGGTCATGATCTCCTGATAACCGGTAATGGAGGTGTTAAAACAGACTTCACCGACTGCTGCGCCGGCCATGCCGATCCCGCGTGCCCAAAAGACCGTGCCGTCGGCGAGAATTAATGCGCCGGTCGCCCATCTGGGCTGGTTCCGGTCGTTGCGCGCGCCAGCGGCCATTGGAATGGGTTCCTTTTCGCAGGTGGCGCGACAGCCGCCTGGGACGATTATTACAGCCAAGAGCCTGTATCGGGCCGTGCGCGCCATTTACCAACGCGCAAATTGCGCGGTATTTAAGCCAGCCAGTTTGAGTCGTCAAGCACTGGTAGAAGTTAAAATAACGCTTAAAACCAACCAGTTACTAGTCTATTCCCAGTTTGCTATCGGTTTCTAAATCGACTACCGTCTGCCCCTTCTCTCGACATAGATCATCGACATGCTGCGAAAAGCAATTCCAGAGGCTTTAAAGGTCGCGCTTAAAGACCAGGATAAGCTCACCGTTTCAACCGTGCGCCTGATCATGGCGGCGCTGAAGGACCGCGATATAGCGGTCCGTGGCAAAGGCAATACAGAAGGCGTTGACGAAGAAGAGATTTTGCAGATGCTGCAAACGATGGTGAGGCAACGCCGCGATTCCATCGAGATGTACGAAAAGGGTGGCCGTTTGGAACTGGCCCAGCAGGAGGGCAAAGAGATCGTCATCATCGAACGTTTCTTGCCGCAGCAACTCGGCGACGACGAGATTACTGCGGCGATCGTTCAGGTGATGGCCGATGTCGGGGCTGGCGGTCTGAAGGACATGGGCAAGGTGATGGGCGCGCTGCGTGACCAATATGCTGGACAAATGGATTTCGGTAAGGCGAGCGCCTTGGTCAAAGAAAAGCTCGGTGCAGGTTAAAGCTTGCCGACAAAGTTATCCCCGAGTTCTGCATAATTTGACCAACTTTTCCAGCTACGAAAGCAGTGCAGCAGTCTAATATCCTAATCCCACATGAACGATCCGACTCCGGCAAGTGTGGCTAACTGCTAAGCGCTAACTGCAAAAAGCCACCGATGGCCTTTCCACCCCAATTTCTCGATGAGCTGCGCGCCCGTATCGCCATATCTGAAGTGATTACGCCCAAGGTGCGGCTGGTTCGCCGTGGCCGGGAATCGACAGGGCTGTGTCCGTTCCACAATGAAAAGACGCCGTCGTTCACCGCCAACGACGACAAGGCGTTTTATCACTGCTTCGGCTGCGGCGCCCATGGCGACATCATTAGCTTCGTCATGGAGACCGAGGGGCTGAGCTTTTCCGAGGCAGTTGAGAAGCTGGCGGGGATGGCCGGCCTGGCGGTGCCACGCCAGTCGCCTGAAGAACGCGAACGTGCCCAAGACCGGGCAACGCTGCAGCAGGTGATGCAACAGGCCAGTGCCTGGTTCGAAAACCAGCTGACGCAGCCAGGCGGACGCCAGGCGCTCGACTATCTCTATGATCGTGGCTTTTCCGACGAAACTATTCGCCGCTTTCGTCTGGGTTATGCGCCGGATGGACGGGGCCGGTTGGGTCAGGCGCTGGAGGCGCGCAATGTCACCCGCGCGCAGTTAATCGAGGGTGGGCTCGTCAAGTTGCCTGAAAGCGACGGCGAGCCGCGCGACTATTTCTTCAACCGGGTGATCTTCCCAATCACCGACCGGCGTGGCCGAGTGATCGCCTTTGGTGGTCGTATTCTCGGCGAGGGGCGGCCTAAATATCTCAACTCGCCGGAAACCTCCTTATTCAACAAAGGCCGGGTCCTCTACAACTGGGCGCAAGCGCGGGAAGACGCGCGCGAGGCTGGCACCATCGTTGTCGTCGAGGGCTATACCGATGTAATTGCCTTGGCCCAGGCCGGTCTATCTCATGTCGTGGCGCCCTTGGGTACCGCGCTGACCGAAGAGCAAATGCTCGCCCTGTGGCGCATGGTCGATGAGCCAGTTCTCTGTTTCGACGGCGACAATGCTGGCCAACGGGCTGCCTTCCGTGCGGCGGAGCGGGCGCTGCCATTGCTCCAACCCGGTAAGTCGCTACGCTTCGTGACGTTGCCCGCGGGTGAGGATCCCGACAGTCTGGTGCGGGCACGCTCGCGGGCCGGCTTTGAGGCGCTGTTGGCCAAGGCGCGGCCCCTGGTCGACGTAATTTGGGCCTTGGAGGCCGGCGCCAGCAGGTTCGATACTCCGGAACAGCGTGCGGCCCTGGAACGCAAGCTCAACGAACATGTCAACCGCATCGCTGATCGGGGGGTACAATATCACTACCAGCAGCGCATCCGCGAGCATTTGTGGGCGCTGTTTAAGCGGAAATCGGGACAAGGTGACAGATCGCGTGGCGGTCACGACTTCGGGAGTCCGGCCGATCGCCGCGCGCCTCCGGCAAATTTGCGGCCTCGCGGCGATCTCACGGCCTTGCGGGAGAGCCAAGAACGGGTGTTACTTTCAATAATAATTAACCATAATGAGTTAATTCACAGCGTTGCGGAGGAAATTGCGGATATTTCTCTGACAAACGCGGAACTTGACAGGATATTACGGGAAATTCTAAACGTCGCCGTCGACCAACCGGACCTTGACAGCAAGGCCCTGCAACGCCATCTCGTTCAGAGCGGATATCAAAAGCCACTAGCAACCGTTTTGAATGCGGCGACCTATCGGCAAGCGTTGTTCGCTGCGCCCGAAGCTTCGGCGGAGGATGCCACGCGGGCACTGGCCGATATGATTGCGTGGCACCGGCGACATCGGCTTGAAGTGGATCGCGTGGCGGCGAAACGGGAACTTGCGGACGATATGACCTCCGAAAACGCAGAGCGGCATCTGGAAATCGTCCGGGAACAAACTGGGACAGGTGGACTGTAAAGACTTGATTGACGTGGCCGACGTGGCACCGGTTGGGTCTGCTTGTAAGGGGTGACTATGGCGAGTAAGCAAGAAGCAACAGCAGAGACCACGAACGAACGCGAAGAGTCGGCCGATGGTCCGCTGATGGATAGCTCCGTTCAGGCGGTCAAAAAGATGATCGCCAAGGGCAAAGAGCGCGGTTACATCACCTACGACGAAATTAACGAAACCTTGCCCCAGGATAAAGTTTCGTCCGAACAGATCGAAGATATTCTCGCCCAGCTTTCGGAGATGGGGATCAACGTCGTTGAGAGCGAGGACAAAGAGGAAGGCGACAGCTCCGCTACCGCCACCAAATTTGCCGCCAGTGAGGCGAGTGAGGCACCGGCGGCGCCTGCCGCTTCGGCCGCCACTGAAGATATTGGCCGTACCGACGATCCGGTGCGTATGTATTTGCGCGAGATGGGATCCGTCGAGCTGCTGTCGCGCGAGGGCGAGATCGCTATCGCCAAACGCATCGAGGCCGGCCGTGAAAAGATGATCGGAGCGATCTGCGAATCGCCGCTGACCATTCGCGCCATTATTCAGTGGCGCGATGCATTGCAGGATGAACGTATTTTACTACGCGACGTGATCGATCTGGATGCAACCTATGGCGCTGAAACGCCGACTGTCGACAACAGCGTGACCGGTGGACCCAATAGCGCCACGAAAGCAAACGGCGCTGCCACCAACGGCGCAGCTCCGGTGACCAATGGCCAGGATAAAGCTGTCGCCGCGGAAGACCAGGACGGCAACGCGGCTGAGGGCGAAGATTCTGACGAAGAGGATGAAGACGATGCAGCGAATCTGTCGCTGGCAGCGATGGAAGCCCGTCTGAAGCCCGACGTTCTCAAGAATTTCGACGATATCGCCAAGACCTACAAAAAGCTGCGCAAGCTGCAGGACCAGCGCCTCGCCGGCATGAAGAAAAAATCCGATGAGCTGTCGAAGTCGCAGGCACGGCGCTACACTAAATTACAGCAAGAACTGGTTGAGCTTATGGAACTAGTGCGGCTCAATAATGCCCGCATCGAAACTCTGGTCGACGAGCTTTATGGCCTTAACCGGCGCCTGACTAATTTCGAGGGCAAATTGCTGCGCCTGGCGCTCGGTAACGGGATCAGCCGGACCGACTTTCTCGAGCAATATATGGGTAAAGAGCTCGATCCCCGTTGGTTGAGCCGGGTTGGGCGCCTGAAGGGTAAGGGCTGGAAGAAGTTTGCCGAGTCCAAACCCGACGAAATTCGCGTCATCCGCAAGGAAGTCATGGAGATTTCGACCCGGGTCGGCTTGCCGATTTCCGAATACCGCCGTATCGTCGGCACGGTGCAGCAGGGCGAGAAAGAGGCCAGCCGCGCCAAGAAGGAAATGGTCGAGGCCAACCTGCGCCTGGTGATCTCGATCGCCAAGAAATACACCAACCGCGGCTTGCAGTTCCTCGATCTGATCCAGGAAGGCAATATCGGGTTGATGAAGGCGGTCGATAAGTTTGAATACCGCCGCGGCTACAAGTTCTCGACCTACGCCACCTGGTGGATCCGCCAGGCGATCACTCGCTCAATCGCAGATCAGGCACGCACTATCCGCATCCCGGTGCATATGATCGAGAC
>CAZHBA010000027.1:0-17493 GCA_964530225.1 uncultured Rhodospirillaceae bacterium
AAGCCTTGAAGATCAGTACGAAACCGAGCGCCACCAGCGAATACATGACGCCGGTCAGCAGCCCGCTGATCACCACCTCTACCAAGAATACCGGATAAGTCGCCATATCGACAAAGGGCGCGACAAAAACGAGGTTGAGGAAACTCATGAATTCCATGCCGGCTCCGCGTCAGTGTTGGCTAACACCAAGATAGGCATCAATTACGTGCTGGTCGGCGCGCACCTTGTCAGGCGTTCCGTCGGCGATCTTGCGGCCGTAGTCGAGCACGACGACGCGGTCCGACAAATCCATCACGACGCTCATATCGTGCTCGATAAGCGCAATTGTGGTACCGAACTCCTCGTTAACGTCAAGAATGAACCGGCTCATATCCTCTTTCTCTTCAACATTCATGCCGGCCATCGGTTCGTCCAACAGCAAGAGGTCGGGCTCAGCAGCGAGTGCCCGCCCCAGCTCAACGCGCTTTTGCAGGCCATATGGTAGTCGGCCAACGGGCGTTTTGCGGATCCCCTCGATTTCCAGGAAGTCGATGACGTGTTCAGCGACTTCGCGGTGGACGATTTCCTCGCGCCGTGCCGGCCCCCAGTAAAGCGCCTGCCACAACAGACCGCGGCGCATCTTGAGGATACGCCCGGTCATGATGTTGTCGAGCGTGGACATACCGCGGAACAGAGCAATATTCTGGAAAGTCCGGGCGATACCTTGTGATGCCGCCACATGCGAACGCATCTGCTTGCGGACATTGCCCTTGTAGGTAATTGTGCCTTGCTGCGGGTGGTAAAATCCATTGATCACATTGAGCATCGACGACTTTCCGGCACCGTTTGGGCCAATGATCGCACGAATTTCGCCCTTGCATATGTCGAAGCTGACATTGATCAGCGCATGCACGCCACCGAACGACAGCGATACATCCGATATTTCGAGCAGAACTTCGTTAAAGATGCGTTCGTCTGCGGGAGTATCGGGGCTAATTTCGGTACTTATTTTAGAGACAGCCATTGCTTTACTCTGCCACCAGTTGTTCGCCTATGCCAACAACCTGCGTGTCACGAATGGCGAGGTCGGCGGAAATCGTTCCCTTGCGGCCATCCTCGAACGTCACTTCCGTCGTAATCTGGCAATGGTCAGCGGCGCCATACAAAGCCTCAATAACCGCCGCATACTTATCAGCAACAAAATTCCGCCGCACCTTGCGGGTGCGCGTCAGCTCACCATCGTCGGCATCTAGTTCCTTGTGGAGCAGCAGAAAACGGTGGATTTGCGAGTTGGCGAGATTTGGTTCCTGCGCCAGATCGCCGTTGATTTGCTCGATTTCTTCCTGCACCAGGTCATAGACCAGGGACAGCGAGGCCAACTCCTGATAGCTCGAATAGGCGATACCGCGCCGTTCGGCCCAGTTGCCAACCGCTTCCAGATCGATATTCACGATAACGGCGCAGAAATCCCGTTGATCGCCGAACGCGACAACCTCTTTGATATGGGAAAAGAACTTCAGCTTGTTCTCGAGATATTTCGGCGCGAACATCGTACCGTCAGTAAGCTGCCCGACGTCCTTGGCACGATCGATGATCCTCAGGTGGCCATCTTCGCCAATTAGACCCGCGTCGCCGGTATACACCCAACCATCGGGCGTCTTTGTCTCCGCAGTAGCCTCGAGGTTCTTGAAATACTCCTTGAACACGCCGGGGCTGCGGAACATCACCTCGCCATTGTCGGCCAGTTTGAGCTCAACCCCCGGCGTCGGTACGCCAACCGTGTCGGGCTTCACCTCGCCGTTGGGCTGAATAGTGATGAAGACGCTGGCTTCAGTCGAGCCATACAGTTGCTTCAGATTGATGCCGAGCGAGCGGTAGAACACGAAAATATCCGGGCCAATCGCTTCTCCCGCGGTATAGCCGATGCGCACGCGGCTAAGGCCGAGCGTATTCTTCAGCGGCCCGTAGACCAGTAGATCGCCCAGCTGGTAGAGGAGGCGGTCACTGAAGCTAACTGGCTCACCGTCGAGAATCCTAGCGCCAACCCGGCGCGCCACGCCCATAAAATATTCGAACATTTTACGTTTGATAACACTGGCATCGGCAATGCGGATCATTACCGTGGTCAGGATGTTCTCGAAAATGCGCGGTGGCGCAAAAAAGTAGGTCGGCCCCAGCTCACGCAGGTCGGTTAGCAGCGTGTCCGACGATTCCGGACACGAGACGCAAAAGCCGACAGCATAGGACTGCGCGTAGGACAGCACATGGTCGCCAGCCCAGGCCATCGGCAAGTAGGCCAGGCATTCGTCGCTGTCGTTCAGGCCCTCGGCCTTGGCCGCGTTGAGCGAAGTAAGATAGATAGATTCGTGCGTCAACACTACGCCCTTGGGCCGGCCGGTCGTGCCCGACGTATAGAGAATAATTGCGGTTTCGCTACCCTTGCCCTTGGCGACTTCTTTGTCGAAGAACGAGGAATTGTCGTCGCCGTACCGCTGGCCCTTCTCAAGAACAGATTCCACACTGTGCAAGAACGGTTGCGTATAGTTCCGCATGCCGCGCCGTTGATCGTAGATAATGGTCTCCAGCACCGGGCAGTCGTCCCAGACCTGCAGCAGCTTGTCGACCTGCTCCTGATCCTCAACTACGGCGAAGCGCACCGAGGCATGGTCGAGGACAAACTGCATCTCGTCGGCGACCGCGTCCTGGTACATAGGCACCGGGATACCACCCAACGCCTGGACGGCGGCGATTGCCCAATACAAACGCGGCCGGTTGTCGCCGACGATCGCCACCGCCTCGCCCCGCTGCAGGCCCAGCGACGCCAACCCGCAAGCGAACGCTTTGACTTCAGCCGCGACTTCGGCCCAGTTCCAAGATTGCCAAATACCGAAATCCTTTTCGCGCATGGCAGGCCGCGAGCCGCGCTCGGCGGCGTGGCGTTGCAGTAGCTTGGGAAATGTATCGAATGCCGAATCGACCGACGCGCCTGGCCCAAACGGCGCCACGCTACCGGTCTCCGAGGCGGCCGCAGCCGCCTGTCCTTCATTCATCGTCCCCACCTCAATCTCTGGCTCTTAGAGACAACCGGCCGGTTGAACGCCCCCGTGTACAGATGGCCGGCCCTGTTTGTCCTACTTGTTACCCCTAATTTATCGGCCCAGTGCTGACAATTAGTCTAAAGTCGGAACCGGCGGCAAAATCGTTGACGATAGATACATTGGCTATGATTTGGTTTCTCCTAAGTTATTGTTTTCCCAAATACTGCCGCGCCACTGCGCACCGGTCAATCAGGCACACCAGCGACCACGCGGCAGCGTTGCGCGCCCAGGCCCGTGGCCTCGGCCTCGACGATGTCGCCAACATTGAGATAGGTGCCCTGGCCATGGCCGACACCTTCGGGCGTACCGGTCGAGATAATATCGCCGGGATGCAGCGTAAGTTGCGCCGAGGCGTGCTCGATCTGCTCCTCAGCGGAGAACACCATCCCGCCGGCGGGGTCGTTCTGCTTAATCTCACCATTGACCTTGAGGATAAGTTGCACGGACTGGTAATGCGGCACGAAGGCGGCGGGCACGAAAAACGGCCCCATCGGTGCAAAGGTGTCGTGGCTCTTGCCGGTAAACCAGTCGGTGCGCAGGGTTGGCCAATCGTCGCGACGCTGGCCGTCGCGCGCGGTGACGTCGTTGGTGGTCATGTAACCGGCGACGTAGTCGAGCACCCGCTCCGCCTTCACCCGCTTGGCCGTGCGCCCAATGGCCAGGGCTAGCTCGACCTCCCAGTCGATTTTCGAGTATTCCGGCGGGATGACGATGTCGTCGAAGGCGCCGATTAGCGAACTCGGCACTTTGAGGAACAAATATGGCCTCACCCGCGCCTTGTCGCGGTCAAGCATGTTTTCGCGCTCCTCCTCATTTTGCGCCGTGCCGGCGTTGAGCATTTCGCGGATATGGCCGCCGTAATTAGCCGCTGCGTAGATCATCTTTGACGGTTTGAGGATCGGCGGCAGCGCATGCAGGTCGGCGAGCATTGCCACGCCTCCCCAGTCGGCGCCGTCGCGGCTATCATTGGCGGCGAAATCGGCGATGGCGCAGAGCGCATCGAAATTGGCGTCCCAATCTTCCAGTATTTCCTGAATGCCGGCTGTCGTCGTCAGGGCTCGCCCGCCATACGCCTCGGCAACCGTCGACAGGCTGTAGATCTTGTCGCCAATAACCAGGCCGACGAAGGAGCCGTTACCGCCTTGCGAAAACGTTCCTAGTTTGAATTCCGTCATTCTATTCTCCCCGTTTTCTTATCTTGCCCAATCTACCAGTCGTAGCCCGGGTGACGCCGTGCCAACCCGTCATACAGATCGAGAATACGCTGAAACCAGGCATGCACCGGATCGCCGGCCTCGACCAGCGGCAACGAGCTTACCGTGCGGGTCCAGATGAATGGGCTCAGCGCCACGTAATCGGCATAGGTCGGCAGATCGCCACCGAGGAACGGCGTTTCACTCACCACCCAGCGTATCGGCTCAAACCGTTTGCGCAGCTCCGGTAGCCGTTCCTCGCGGCCCTCCTGGATGCCGGTAAAGTCGCGACCCATGCGCTTACTGCGACTTTCAAAAAAATACGCCTTATCCTCGGGACAGAGCTGCGCGTAAATGTCCTCGACTATCATGGTGAACACTAACGGGCTTATGCGACTACGCGCCCAACTCTGCACAAACAGGGCGTGCTGGCGCCCGTCCGAGCCGCCGAGTACCGGCGGGCGGTCTGGGTAGGTGTTATCGAGATATTCGGCGATGGTCCAGCTGTCACCCACCCAGGTGCCGTTATCCTCGATTACCGGAATAGTCTTGAACGAACCATCGCCGATCTGACCGATGGCGGTGAACGACGTCGGTACCGTCTCGCACTCGAGCCCCTTATGCGCCAGCGCCATGCGCGTGCGCCAGCAATTGGAGCTGAAGCGCCGCCCGTCGGCACCAGCCAGGTCATACAGAACGACGGCCATGATATCCCTCTCCCCTCGCCTCGGCAGAACCTAGCGGGCGCACCGGTAAAGGGAAAGCAGGCCAGCACCGGTTACTCAGCTACGGCCGCCAGTTCGGCCGACGCCCGCCACGTCGCCATCAAATCAGCCTTGCACTGTTTTGCTGCGGTGAGGTTACGCATCTTGATATAGCCGTAGCCGCGGATCGTCTCCGGGATGCTGGCAATCTCAACCGCTAGGGAATGGTTGTCGTGGCGCAGGCCGGTAACCAGTTCATCGATGGTTGCGGTGTAGTCGGCCACCAACTGGCGTTCGGCGCGCCGCTCCTCGCTGTAGCCGAATGGATCGAACCTAGTCCCGCGCAGAAATTTGAACCGCGCCAGCACGGCTAACGCCTTTAACATCCACGACCCATAGGTGCACTTGACGGGCAGTCTGGTATCGGGATCGCGACGGGTCAGCAACGGCGGCGCTAGGTGAAACCGTAGCGTGAAGTCGCCCTCAAACTGTGTTTTGAGCCGCTCGATAAACGCCGGGTCGCGGTACAGCCGCGCAACTTCGTATTCATCTTTGTAGGCCATTACCCTGTAGGCATGGCGCACCACCGCCTCGGTAAAACCAGTCTGCCCCGGCGTTTTCGTGGTCTCCGCGTTGCGGCTTACCTCGACCAGCCGCTGATAACGCCTGGCGTAGCGGCGATTCTGATAGGCGCACAGTCGATCAAACTGGCGCTCGATCATCTCGTCGTAATTTTCCGACAGCTTGCGGCCTGCTTGTCCAACGCCGGGCTCGGTCAACTGAGCGGCTAGCGAACGGTCGATGGCAGCACGGCGGCCCCAAACAAAGGTCTCCTTGTTGGCCTCAACGGCAACCCCGTTGAGTTCAATCGCTCGCTCGATCGCCGCCGCAGACAACGGCAACAAACCTTGCTGCCAAGCATAGCCAAGCATGAACAGGTTGGCGGCGATAGAATCGCCCATGAGCGCTGTCGCCATGCGCGTGGCGTCGACAAACTCGATATGCTCGCGCCCTGCCTCCTCTGTCAGACGTTCAGCCAATTTGGCGCTAGGGAATTGTAGGTCCGGATCGCGGGTGAACTGGCCAGTTATCGCCTCGTGGGTGTTGACAAGGACCCGAGTCGTCGCCGAATTGATCGTGTTCATCGGCAGATCGCCGCCGGCCACCAGCTTATCGCAGGCCAGCAGCAGGTCGGCAGCACCGGCGGTGAGGCGCACCGCCTTGATGTCTGCCGAGTCCGGCGCAATCTGCACATGGCTGGTCACCGGACCACCCTTCTGTGCCATGCCAAACTGATCGACCGCCGCACAGCCCAAACCTTCCAGGTGAGCGGCCATGGTCAGCAAAGCGCCGAGGGTCGCCACGCCGGTGCCACCGACACCGGTTACCAGTATCTTGTACGGACGGCCAACGACGAGCTTGGGCAGCGCGGGCTCTGGCAACTGCGTCAGATCCACCGGCATCAGACGGCGGTTGACCGACCGTCGTGGCCGTCCCCCGATGACGCTAACGAAGCTGGGGCAGAAGCCGTCGGCACAGGTGTAGTCCTTGTTACATGACGATTGGTCGATCTGCCGTTTGCGCCCGAACTCGGTATCCAGCGGCAGCACCGACAGACAGCTCGACCGCTCGTTGCAATCGCCGCAGCCCTCGCACACCGCCTCGTTGATGAACACCCGTCGCGCCGGGTCATCCATGTCACCACGCTTGCGCCGCCGCCGCTTTTCCGCCGCACAGGTCTGGTCGTAGATGAGGACGCTAACGCCAGCCACCTCCGCAACTCCTTCTGTATCCGGTCGAGCGCCTTGCGGTGCTCGAAGGTAACGTCGGGCGCGAAGGCTTCACGCTTCGGATACTTGTTCGGTTCATCGGATATCACGACTATCTTACGAACACCCTCAGCGTAGACCTGCTGCGAGATCAGCGCTGGGGTCAGCGGCCCGTCATGCGGTTGACCACCGGTCATAGCAACCGCGTCATTGAACAGTATTTTGAAGGTGATATTGGTTCCCGCTGCGACGCAGGCGCGGATGCCCAACAGGCCGGAATGGTAATAGGTGCCGTCGCCGAGATTCTGGAAAATGTGATCGGTTTCGACGAACGGCGCTTGGCCAACCCAGGTCGCACCCTCGCCACCCATATGGGTGTGGTTCGAGGTGTTGCGGTCCATGTAGACCGCCATGAAATGGCAGCCGACGCCGCCATGGGCGCGGCTACCCTCCGGCAGCCGGGTCGAAGTGTTGTGCGGACAGCCCGAACAGAAGGTCGTGGTCCGTACCACTGGCAGGGCCTGGCGCGCGCGCGCCGCTTTTGCCTTGGCATCAAGGAACGTGATGCGCGCGGCAATCTGTTCGCTGGTGTGGAACGACGCAAGCCGCCTGGCGATGGCGGGGGCGACACCGTCGGGCGTTAGTTCGCCGATTTCCGGCACTAGAACGGCGCCATTCTCGTCGGTTCGCCCAACGACGCGCGGCCGCTCACCCTCAGGCAACGTATAGAGCGCGTCCTTAACTTGCGTTTCCACCACCCGGCGGTTTTCCTCGACCACCAACACCTCCTTAGCACCGCGCGCAAAGGCACGGACCTCGTCGCCATCGAGTGGATATGGCATGGCAATTTTTAGTAACGCGATGCCGAGCCGAGCCGCCACGGCGGCATCGAGACCCAGTTCGAACAGCGCCTGCTGGACATCGAGTGCTGCCTTGCCGCTGGCAATAATGGCCAAGCGCGACCGGGGGGATGCGATGAGGGTGCGGTCGAGGCGGTTGGCCCGCGCAAAGGCCTGCGCCGCCGCCAACTTGTAGCGCGTCTGGCGCGCCGCCTGCTCGCGCCAGGGATCGGGCAGACAGATATTGAGGCCGCCCGGCGGCATCGCAAAATCCCGCGGCATAACGATATTCAAGCGGCCGGGATCGGCATCGATCGAAGTCGCCGTATCGACGGTATCGGAGGTCGTCTTCACACCCACCCAACTGCCGCTGTAGCGCGACATCGCCCAACCGATCTGGCCGTAATCGAGGATTTCCTGAACATTTGCCGGGTACAGCACCGGCATCACCAGATCGACGAATGTCGGCTCGGAGGTTGCCGGCGTATCGGTCGACATCATCGCTGGATCGTCGCCGACCACCGCCAGAACGCCGCCAAAGGCCGAGGTGCCGGCCAAGTTAGCGTGGCGGATGGCATCAACGCTACGGTCAAGGCCGGGGCCCTTGCCGTACCACATGGCGAACACACCATCATAGCAGTTGTCACCGTGCAGTTGCGCCTGCTGGCTACCCCAAATCGCCGTCGCCGCCAAATCTTCGTTGACCGCCGACTGAAAGTGGATGTTGTTGGCGACGGTGAAGCTGCCGGCTCGCCAGAACTCGCGGTCGACATTATGCATCGGCGAGCCGCGATAGCCCGACACTAGTCCCGCCGTATTGCGTCCGGCCGCACGGTCGCGCTCGGCCTGCAAAATCATCAGCCGCACCAGTGCTTGACTGCCGGTCAGGTAGATGCGCCCGTCACGGCGCGAATATTTATCGTCGAGCGTGATGTCGGCAAGTGTCATCGGCAAAATCTCCCGTCTCGGGCGACTTTCCGATGTTATCACACACGGTCACCGCGTCGAATGCGGCGAGGCGAGGCTTGTGCTAACGTCTGGCTGCGCTTGAAACGGAAAACAAACAGGGGAAACAAACATGAACATTAAGGGCAAGGCCGCGCTGGTCACCGGTGGCGGTTCGGGCCTCGGCGCGGCGACGGCACAGATCCTGGCCGACGCCGGCGCGAAGGTGGCGGTGCTCGATGTGCGGCTCGACGGCGCGCAGGCGACAGCGAAAAAGTTCGGCGGTCTGGCGGTCGAATGCGATGTCGGCAACGCCAATAGCGCCGTCGCCGCGGTGGGTCGAGCACGCGAGGCGCATGGTCCAACTAGTATCCTTGTCAACTGCGCCGGTATCGGTCCCGGCGCCGCCGTCGTCGGCAAGACCGGCCCAGTCGACCTCGGTTGGTTCGAGCAGACCGTGCGAATCAACCTGACGGGTACCTTCAACATGATCCGGCTCGCCGCCACCGACATGATGGCAATGGAGCCCAGTGCGGAGGGCGAACGCGGCGTCATCGTCAATACTGGCTCCACTTCGGCCTACGAGGGTCAGATCGGCCAGGCCGCCTATGCCGCCTCGAAGGGAGGCGTGGTCGGCATGGGAATCGCTTTGGCTCGCGAGTTCGCGCGCGCCGGTATCCGCGTCATGACTATCTCGCCCGGCCCGTTCGACACGCCGCTATTCACCTCGATGCCACGAAACGCGTACCGGCGCCTCGTTGAGGCCGCGCAATTTCCCAAGCGCCCTGGCAAACCGGCGGAGTACGGCCAACTCGTTGTCAGCATCGTCGAGAATCCGATGCTCAACGGCGAATCAATCCGCCTTGACGGCGCTCTGCGCATGGGCCCGCGCTAAAGCCGGCTGGTTGACGCTATCCCCCTTCACAACCCTCTCTCTTAAGGGGAGAGGGTTGGGGAGGAAGAGTGATTAATTGTGACAATCTCATCCTTCGACAAACTCAAAATGAGGATGGGTGATCGGTCACGCAATATCGAGGACTACATTGCCGGTGTGCTGCGCCGCCTAGGCCATTTCGTGCGCGGCGACGATCTCGTCAAATGGAAAGCGCGCGGCGATGGTAGTGGTGAACGCGCCGTCAGCGATCATCCGATTGAGGTCGGCGACGCCGGTGTCCCGATCGGCGTTCGATAGATCATAGACGATGAACCATTTGAGCGCCGCGTCACCAGCGACAAACAGCGTCTGCCCGCCACATCGCCGTCGATGGTGACGGCACGCTGAGCGGTCAGGACGGGATACCGAAGCAAGCCGCCTGTGGAGACACTTGGCAAATTATCGGCGCGAGTCACCGGTCCAACGCTTCGTGACGTGCGTTTTTCCGTATTGCGCTTTATGATAGCCATTGAATCGGTAGGCGTCAGAGGGGACGCCCATGCATGCTGGGTAATGCGTACGTACAGGTTGTCGAGTTTTTCCAAGCCTACGAAGTGTTGGCAGCACTAGCGTCGGCCCTCGCCTCGGTGCTGATTGTCGGTGAAAAACGGACCGCCGACGCCTGCCGCGATGCCGGCACGACAGCAGCCAATACCGTCAGCGACGCGGTTGCGGCGATTGTCAGCGTATTCTCGGATGTGGTGGCTGCGATCACAGAGCCGGAAGAAGAATAGGTCGAACAAAACCCTGCATTCGAGCAGCTATGGCTACTGTGTCTAATCAGGAGACAATCGATGGTAAGGAAGGCGGTATTCTTGGATCGCGATGGCGTTCTGAACCGCTCCGACGTTCGTGGCGGCCGGCCCTATGCGCCGACCGCGCTGGACGCCTTCGTGATACTTCCCGAGGTGCCTGCGGCGGTCACGCGACTGCGCTCTGCTGGGTTTCTCGCCATCGTTGTCACCAACCAGAAGGATGTTGGAGCCGGCAAGACACCACGCACCGTGATGGAGGCGATGCACACCAAGTTACGGAATAGCGTCACACTCGACGCGATCAAAGTTTGTACATGCACCGACGATTGTCCTTGCTATAAACCGAACACGGGCATGTTGGATGAAGCAGCCAAAGAGTTCAGCATCGATCTAGGGACCAGTTATATGGTGGGCGACCGCTGGCGCGATATCGACTGCGGCGCACGAGCCGGGTGCCGCACAGTTTTTATCGACCGCGGTTACGAAGAGACGCTCAATGCCAAACCGGACTTTGTTGCCGCCGATTTGGCGGAGGCCGCAGGACTGATCCTGGCCGATAGCGGCAACGCTACCTAATTTGAATCGTTGTCAGCACCGTCGCAGACCAAGCTAACTAGGTCCGGCCGATCGCGTTACAGTGCAGCCAGATCGCAAAGGCGTCATAAGGCACAACCCGCCTATCCAGCAGTAAGGGCTCGGCCGCCACCAGATCATAACCCTGCCCTTCGTCAACTTGGATTTCGGCTATATCATCCGCTGACAGTACGGCAGAGTAGAAAACACGCTCGACCGATTCCGCGCCCATCGGTTCGAAGCCAATTGTCATCCGGGTAAGAAAGGTAAGCCGCCCCTCCATATTTAGGGATATTTCTTCTTCTAGCTCGCGAACGGCAGCCTGCTCAAAACTTTCGCCATTTCGCAACGCACCACCAAACAGGCCCAGATGGCCCGGGTAAAAAATTCCTGTCTTGTCGTCGCGCACCTGCATCACATATTGCCCCGCCGGGCCTGTCAGAACGACTGCCGAAGCGTCGATAGGATTGAGCGGACCGGTATAAGGAAATTGTCCTGCCTGCATAACTTTCCCCACTCAGCCCTCGATTAGTTTTAACTCTTCCAGGGCGTCTTTAAAGGTGGTGTAGCGAAAATTGGGGAAAGCGGCAGCCGTTGCAGTGGGATCGAACGGGCGGTAGCCATCATGCGGCATTGGACCTTTGCGTGGCGTGCCCGTAATTGCGCTATCGCTATCGCAAGCGGCAACTATTTTCTCCGCCATCTCGCGAAATGAGAGAACTCGCCCGGTGGCGGCGTTGAGAGCTCCGGTACTGCGCTGTGCGATCATACGCGCCGCTAGTTCTGCGACATCCTCGACATAAACGTGGTCGCGGCGCTCTTCGCCCTCGCCAAACAATGTGATGGTTTCGCCTCGTTTGGCTAGGCGCATGAACCGGTTGGGGCCATAGCCGTTATGCGGATCCCTGGGCCCGAATATTAATGTCGGTCGTAGCGTCCCAAAAGGGCAATCCTGATCCTGATCGAGCGCCACTTCACGGGCCAGGTGCATCACCCCGTGCAGAGAATCGGGCTGGGCAACCGAGTTCTCAGCCAGCGGCCCATCTCTGTCCGCGTAGATCGCATCGGAGCCGATATTTAATACGTAAGACACTGGCTGCTTTTGCAGGGCACCAATCACCGAACGCAAAATAGTCATGTTTTCGGCCAGCATGGTCGTGTTTTTAACCGGTGCCTTAGCGGCGGCAAACATCAGCACGTCATCCGGTCGCAGGTGCGCCGCCAGGGTTTTCACGGCATCAGCCGCCATCAAATCGACGTCGGTCCGTGTCAACGGCAAAACCGCACTACCCAGCCCTTCCAGGCGACGGCGCGTGACGCCGCCAACAAAACCCGCGCCACCAAGGATCACGGTGCGCGGAGGCTGGGTGGGTTCCGGAAAGCGATGCGTCAACATATATCCAATTCTCCAACTTATCCGGGTGACAGCGCAAGGTCAGCACACGGCGTATTCCTACCACTTGGTCGCGTTGACTTGCAGATCGGGATGCGAAACCAGGCAGTGCCAGACAACTGCTTGGAATGCCTCGGTGTGTGGCGTGACATGGTCATCAGTAACGGTTGGAATGACGATAACGCTGTCGCCAATTTTTTTCGCATGTCCACCATCGCGCCCGACCACGCCGAGGATTCGCGCACCACACTCTTTCGCGTAGTCAAGCGCGCGCACGAGATTCACCGAGACATTGCGCTCTGCATTGCCACCACCCACCGAAAAGACAAATATTCCGTCTTTTTCGCTCAACTTGCTGGTTGCCAGCCAACCGACAAAGACCGTCTCCCAGCCTTCATCGTTGGTGCGTGCCGTCAGTTCGGAAACGTTGTCGGTTGGCGCATAGGACTCGATACCGCAAAGCTTGCGGAAGTCGTTTACCGCGTGCCCCGCATTTCCGGCGGAACCGCCAACCCCGAGAACGAACAGCCGGCCGTCACGAGCGCGCAACGCCGCCAGTTCCATAGCCATGCGGTCGATTTCTTCCAGATCGAGCCCGGTAACTATACGGCCCACTTCCTCAAAATAGGTTCTGACATGAGGCACTATATTTTCTCCCACAAAACGAATTAAACGATCTCGCGGATAACGCAAAATGCCTCTGCGGCCGCAACCCCAATGACGGCGCCATGCCGGCGCGCCAGTTGCTCCGCGGAAGCAAGAGACCGCGCATGCGGCGGCGGACGCATTTCCTCGCCATATACCTGTAACGCTTCCAACTTGGTTTCGAGTCCATCGGATATATCGACATAACGGGTTGGCAGGAACGGTTCCGTGCTGTGCGGTGCCCAATCTGTGCTCGACTGAATTTCATATGTATAGATGGCGCGGACGCTACTACCCGGAACAGGCCGTAGCGCCGTGACTGCCGCCTTGAAGCAATTTTGATGGTCTACGTTCAAACTGCCGCCATGGCTGACATAAACAGCCTTGGGTTGCAGGTCACTAACTGCCGCCTCCACCGTCCCGATCAACTCAGCCAGCGGCACCGTATCGCTGCGGTTTTCAGGAAAGCCACCGAACCGAACCGAACGGATATCCAGTAAATCCATTACCTGTCCGGTAGCAGCACGGCGCGCTTCATCGCGCCCTGTCCCATCACCGAACAGGACGAGCAAATCGACTGGCTGGCCTGCGGTACGTATACGTTGGATCGTACCCCCACATCCCAGCACCTCATCCAAGCCATGGGGGGCAATAACCAGTTCTCCTGCTGTTTGCGGCATCACATCCCTCCACGGCTGCCCCTAGGCACCGTAGAAAGTGTTAATTTGCTCAGCAACGTAGGTAACCTGATCTTCGCTAATTTGCTGATTGTGCGGCAACGCCAGAACTTTCTCGCATTGGGCTTCAGCCACCGGCATATCGCCTTTCTTGTAACCCAAGCCCTCCGCCGCTTTGTGCAGATGCAGCGGCGTGCCGTAGTAGACCATCGATTCGATGCCTTTTTCGCGTAGGAAAACCTGCAAGTCGTCGCGGCGTACAGCCTGAACGAGGAGCATCACATAGGAGTCCTTGTAGCCTTCGGCGGTACGCTCTTCGGGTATGAACACTTCGGACGCACGGATCAATTCGCGATAGAGATCGGCGTTGCGTCGGCGCAGCGCGATGACGTCATCCAGCTTGCCCAAGCGAAACTTTAACACCTCGGAGCTGAGAACATCGAGGCGGCTGTTGATACCGAACATCACCACGTTGTCCCGGCTTTCCAGACCATGGTTGCGGTACAGGCTCACCTTACGCGCCACCTCGTCGTCGTTCGTCAGCAAGAAACCGCCATCGCCCAGTGCATTTAGGTTCTTCAGCGGGTGACACGAAATAGCGCCGGCCAGGCCGAATAGTCCACCATGGGTACCGTTATAGCTGCTGCCCATGGACTGGGCCGAATCCTCGAGGATCGTCAGATCGTGGCGCGTTGCGATATCCGATATTGCGTCCATATCGCACATCTTGCCGGTCCAATGCACCGGCATAATCGCCTTGGTGCGAGGCGTAATTTTGCGCTCGATATCAGCGGGATCGATGAGCTGGTCATCGCGCACGTCGGCGAACACCGGCGTGGCGCCAACGTGCACAATGGCACCCGTCGTAGCAATGAAGGAAATCGGCGGGTGTATCACCTCATCGCCCTTGCCGATGCCGGCCGCCCACAACCCCATCATCAGGGCGTCGGTGCCGGAATTGAGACCAACACAGTGCCGCGCACCCGTATAGCCTTGCACCATTACCTCAAATTCGTTGAGCTCGGGTGTGAGGACGAGATGGCCTTTCGCCAGTGTTGCCTCGACGCAAGACAACAACTCTTCGCGCTCCTCGACGAAACGCTGCTTCAGATCGATAAACGGCACCTTGATATCGGGCATTACCTGCTTTCCTCGTAAAATCGACGAACCGTGTTGATGACGTGATCCTGCTCGGCCTGCGACAGATAACCATCAACGGGAAAGCTGATCGTCTCGCGCGCATGGCGATCCGTGACGGGAAAATCGCCCGGCTTGTGGCCGAGATGCGCCAACGCCGCTTGTTGATATAGCGGAATCGGATAGTGCACCTTCGCCTCGATTCCCTGGTCGATGCAATATTGTACGAGTTCGTCACGCGCCTCGACGTGCAGGATGTAGAGCAGGAACACGTTCTTTACTGCCGGGTCACGGTCCGGCACATGCACCTGCGCGATATTGGCAAACCCCTGGTCATAGTAAGCAGCGGATCGGATGCGCCCGGCGACGATTTTGTCGATGTGGCGAACGCTCCACTTACCTACCACGGCCTGCATCGAATCCAACCGCGAGTTGTAGCCAAACATTAACATCTCGTCGCGGTTTTTAAGCCCGTGATTGCGCAGCAGGCGCACCTTACGGTTCATCTCGTCATCATCGGTGACAACGACACCCGCATCGCCCCAGACATTTATGATTTTTAAAGGGTGCATGGAAAAGCCGGACGCGATACCCCAGGTTCCGGCTTTGCGGCCATTGCGGTCGCCCGTTAGGCTTTGGCAAGCGTCTTCAACCACCGGCAGTCCGTGCCGTGCGGCGATTTCCATCACCCGGTCCATGTCCAAAACGTCGCCGGTGAGGTGCACGGGCATAATGGCCCTGGTAACGGAGGTGATGGCGGCTTCGAGTTGATCAATGTCGAGGCAAAAATTCTCCGCCGTATCGACAAAGACAGGCCGGGCGCCGACTTCATTAATGGCGCCGACGGTAGCCCAGAACGTGTTGGCGCAGGTGATGACTTCGTCGCCGGGCCCTAGCCCCAGTGCCTTCAATGGAATCTTGAGTGCATCGGTACCTGAGCCGACGCCGATGGCGTGTTTGGTGCCCACCGCGGCAGCGAACATCTCCTCGAACTCGCCGACGACCCTGCCCAAGGTTAAATCGCCAGACTTAACCAGCGCCCGTAATTCCTCGAAAATCGGTTCTGGGTCCGCAAATTGCTGGCCTAGCGGAGAGTAGCGAACGTACATACGAGATATGCCTGTCAGATGTCGCTTAACATGCCGAGACTATCAAAATGGCCCTTTAAAGAAAGGATTCGGCACATCGATAGGTAGCTGGTCTTTGCCGGCATTCAGAGTACTCAGCAAACTTTCGACCTTCGCAGGGTCGGTCCCCAACATATCGCCCGCAGCCCGAACAATCATTTCCGTATCGGGATAAAAACCGGGCACCATTCCCCGCGAGCTGGGCGTTGGATGGTCGACTAACCCCAATCGTACAGGCGGTGCAGATAAATTAGCGAAACAATCGGAAGAAACCGAAGCCACTACCTCACCGCCCACCCCGTAGTGGATAAGGCCGGTGTCAACGGTCAAAATACGGCCTGTCTTGCCGACTGACTCATAAATCGATGCGAGCTGCAATGGCCGCAACACGCGCATGTCGACCACTTCAATCGAGTGGCCAATTTCTTCCATCGCCTCGGCGGCGCGCATCGCTTCCAATGTGGATTGTGACGTGGCAACTATACTTAGCTCGGAGCCTTGCCTGACGACACGGGGACCGTCCAATGGCTCGACGTGATGTCCCTCGGGTACATGTCCGGAAGAATCGTGCAGCCATCGGTGTTCTATGAAAATTACCGGATTATCGTCTTCGATCGCTGCCGTCAGCATCCCCTTTGCGTCGGCCGCAAAAGTTGGCATGACGACCTTAAGTCCAGGAAAATGGGCAAACACAGCTTCCAGGCTTTGCGAATGCTCCGGCCCTTGCCCCCAGCCGCGTCCCACAACCATCCGAATAACCAATGGCACTTTGTGTTGACCGTTGCTGATGTAGTGTATTTTAGCGGCATTGTTGACGATCTGCTCGAAAGCAGGAAGCGCAAACTCGACCCTGTGCAACCCGACAACCGGTCTTTGTCCCGACATTGCGGCCCCGATGGCGGTCCCTATGCTGCCATTCTCCGCTACCGGCATTTCGACTACGCGCTCTGCTCCAAATTTATCGCCAATACCTTTTTGCGTTCCCCACATCGCCGATGGGTCGGCAACGCCCTGACTAATTAAAAAGACGCTTTCATCGCGCGCCATCGCTTCAACCAGCGCCTCGCGGATTGCTTCTCCAAGTGTGATGATTCGTTCATTCGGCAAATCGATCTTAGGCGTAGACATGGTGTACAGCATCTTCCGGGGTTGGTAGTGGCGCCTCTTTCGCGTGCTGCATGGCGGCCGTAATTTCTTCCGATACGCCAGCAGCGAAGGCGTTTACGTCTTCTTGGGACAGCGCACCCTCAGCGATTAATTTTTGCTCCAGGCTTTTCACCGGGCACCCCGCCGCCCATTCGAGATATTCGTCCTCACTGCGATATCCGATGTCGTTGTCGTAATTCGGACCACAGTGCTCAAGCCAACGATAAGTGTCGAACAGCAGAAACGACGGGCCCCCACCCTCGCGAGCCCGCTGCACAGCAGTCTCTGTCAACCCAAAAACAGTCTCGGCATTATTGCCGTTTCCCTGCTGGGAAGTTACGCCGTGAGCTTCCGCGAGTTTCGAGAGTGGTCGGTCTGGCTGGCGTTGATGCAGCGGCGTGTAGACGGAGTACAAATTGTTTTCGCAAACAAAGATGACGGGCAATTCATAAAGCGCCGCGAAATTGGCGCTTTCGTGAAATGCGCCTTCCTCGACTGACGCATCGCCGATGAATACGACCGTTACATCGTCGCTCCCGGCGCGTTTGCTCGCCAGCGCACTTCCCACCGCCAGGGGGA
>CAZHBA010000028.1:0-10202 GCA_964530225.1 uncultured Rhodospirillaceae bacterium
TCGTGATGAACGGCAATTCCGCCCTGGCGCTGGGCGTGCTGGCCTCGGGCATGCAGGTCTGCGCCATGTATCCGATCACGCCGGCGACATCGGCCTCGCACTACTTGAGCGAAATCTTCGAGAATGTCGGCGGCATCGTGCATCAGGCGGAGGACGAGATCGCCGCCTGCGCCTTTGCTATTGGTTCTTCCTATGCTGGAAAATGCGCGGTGACGATTACCTCAGGACCCGGCTTTGCCCTGAAACAGGAGACCATCGGTCTCGCCGTCATGGCAGAAATCCCCCTCGTGGTGGTGAACGTTCAGCGGGGCGGCCCCAGCACTGGCCTGCCGACGAAGGCGGAGCAGGGCGACCTTCTCTTTGCTTGCTTCGGCGGTCACGGCGACAATCCGAAGGTGGTGATGGCGGCCTCCGATATCGAGGACTGCTTCTATTCGATGATCACGGCTCGCAAAATCGCCGAGACGTTCAACACCGTCGTCGTCATCTTGACTGACGCCAGTCTGGCCTCGGCACAGCAACCCTTCCCGCGGCCCAAGGTGAACAAGGATTGGATGGCGCCGCCGGTAGATCAGAGCGCGGTCGGCGAGGGCGCGCTTCCCTATGACTGGGACGACCGAACCGGTCTCGCCCGCCGCTTCATTCCTGGGCAACCAATGGGCGAGCATTGCCTAACCGGGTTGGCTCACGATCGCAGCAGCCGCGTGGCCTACGAGCCCGACACTAATCAGGAGGGAATCCTGCGCCGCAGCCTCAAATTGGCCGCCTTGCAAAGGACGTTGAAAACACCGCCGGTCTTTGGCGGCAACGAAGGTGAGCTCTTAATCGTCGGCTGGGGTAGCACCAAGGGTGCCATCGAAGAGGCCGTCGAACGATTGCGTGATGAAGGTCGGAAGGTTTCCTCCCTGCACCTGCGCTTTATTCAGCCCCTGCCGCCAGGGATCAAGGAGGTGCTTCTGGGTTTCGACAAAGTCATGACGGTGGAGAGCAACTGGTCCGACAGCTTCGATCACGAAATCATCACCGACGACAACCGGCGTTATTCGGAGTTGGCCTGGCTCCTGCGCGCACGCACCCTGGTCGATATCGATTGCTGGTCCGAAGTCCGCGGAGAGCCCCTCAAACCGGCGAGCATAGTCAGCGCCATCCGCCGGCAGTTGCAGGGAAAGGGATAACGATTATGGATATGCCTATCGCTGAATGTGCCTTGAGGCTGATCGACGAGGAATTCATCCTCGACGATTATCAGGGCCGCACGCCCCGCTGGTGCACCGGATGTGGCGACAGTGCCATCCTTGCGGCGGTGCAGCGGGTGTGCCGGGATGAACAACTACCGCCCGAAAAGACGGTTTTCGTATCGGGGATCGGCTGCTCCAGCAGGTTTCCACATTACATGCATAGCTATGGATTTCACGGCCTCCACGGCCGGGCGATGCCGGTCGCCGAGGGGATAAAGCTGCGCCGTCCCGACCTACACGTCTTCGTCGTTACTGGTGATGGTGATTGCTGCTCGATTGGCGCTGGGCATTGGATCCACGCCCTGCGCTACAACATGGATATGACCGTGTTGATGCTTGACAACGGCATCTATGGTTTGACTAAAAACCAAGCCTCCCCCACGTCGCCGCTGGGTCTCCAGAGCAAGACGACGCCCCACGGCGCGCAGCTTGAGCCCATCAACCCGGTCAGTGTCAGCCTGGGTATCCGCAACGCTTCCTTCGTCGCCCAGACAGCCGACTGGATTCCCGAACAACTGCAGGACATCATCGAAGCGGCTTTCCATCACAAGGGCTTCTCCTTCGTGCGGGTGCTTCAGAGATGCCCCGAGTTCCTGCCGGGTCGGTTCGATCCCTGGGTACAGGATCCCGACCGCATGCTGTTGCTCCATCATGAAGACGGCGTCGGGATTGGTCCGAACTTGGCCAAGGTATACAGGA
Source organism: uncultured Rhodospirillaceae bacterium (assembly GCA_964530225.1). GTDB lineage: Bacteria > Pseudomonadota > Alphaproteobacteria > UBA6615 > UBA6615 > CAZHBA01. The sequence continues at coordinate 1,938 of CAZHBA010000028.1, forward strand.
ACCAAGAACAACACGACCCGTCCAACCGAAATCGGGCGCGGGAAATCGCTTCTACCTATAATCCCACGCCCGTCGGCGTTCTTTACCGGGATCCTCATATGCCTTGTTACGAGGATTTGCAAAAACCCGACCGCTTTTATACGCCAGATATCGTCAAGACGGCCCTTGAGCAGGAATTTGACAAATTCACCATCGATCCCGCCGAATGATGGGATGTGCGAGCAAATTTAATCGAAATGGAACGGACATAGCCAAGCGATGAACGAAACCCATTCGCCGTTTTTCACTTTTCATCTGACGGGGCAAAGGTTGGGCGATGATCTTGGCGACGTCGGACAGGAGGGGCTTCGTCCGGCCCTGTTCTCCGCTTACCGGGATTTGTCGAAGCTCCGCTACGATTATCCTCTGGTACTGCTAAATGGTACTAATGGCAGCGGAGTTTTACGCTCGCTGACTGATATTATCGGCGATATACTGCGGGAGATTGCGCCTCAGGGTATCGATGGCGAGCGTCTGCGCCGCCATGTACTTCGGCTTGAGGACGAGATTCGAAGCCTCGTTCAGAAGGAAAGTAGCGGGTCGTTTTTCCAGATCTGGGACCTGGCCGAGGCCGCTCTTGTGTCCCAGGAAAATGAGACCGAACGGAAATTTTTGGAAGATAGCTTGAGCCTCGCTCGCGGCGCGCGCACCTTCGATGGTGAGATTGTCGACTGCGACGGTGCCACGCCGGCCAAGATACTGACCCGGGCCTGGACGGAAGTGCAAAAAAATAAGGCGCACCAATTCAACGAAAACCTCGACGAACTTACCCTCAAGCTTGGGAATATCCTGGAGTCGGACTTTATGAAATCCGATGCAGCGTTCGATGCCCAGCGCCTCCAGCAGTCCGTCGGCTCCTCCTTCGAGGACGTGTTTGATTTCGACTCCCTGTCTGATGTTCTGGGAACGGCCTTCGTGAATGGCAACCTGCCCAAGCAGAGACGACGACGCATCCGGTCTGCTTTATCGACGCTCAAATCACAGAAATTTTTTCCGCCCGCCGGCAAAGGCACTAAGCGAGGGCGACGGAAGAAAAATACCCATGACTATGAGTTTAACTGCTGCTCGGCGGCACTCGAGGCCTTTCAGAAACGGCTGCCGGAGATGGTTGACCTGGTCAAGGCGATGACGGTCGCTCGGCTGGAGATCGAGGACCGCTATAAGGAATCGACCCATGATCCCTTCTTCGGTCTCTTTAACGAGAAGTTTCTGGAACCTGGTGATCTAGCATCGTTTCCCGTTTATTTGGTCTACCTTCGCGGTGACACCGACATGTCTGCCGAAATGGCGCCGCTTACCGAGATCTTATCCTCGGGGCTACCGATCAAGGTGCTGGTACAAAACGACGATCTCTTGGAGGAAATATCCGCCGTCATCGGGCAGTTTTCGTTTGGGCTCCGAGGCTCGCAGACCGCGGCCATGGCGCTGGGCCTTACCAACGCCTATGTTCTGCAAGCCAGCTCTGCCAGCCTTTACGGTTTGCGGGAGTCGATCGTTAGCGGGCTGATGTATAACGGACCAGCACTGTTCAACATCTGTTCGGGTCTAGCGGGACCACCGAATAAAGCAGCTACGAACGCGCCCCCGACGCCGGTCTATCTGCGGTCGGCCGCGGCGCAGGACTCACGCGCCTTTCCGACCTTCGTTCGCGATCCGGCAAGGGGTAGCAACTGGGCGGCGCGGTTCTCGCTCAAGGGCAATTCCCGGCCAGAGGCTGATTGGCCGGTTCATCGCTTCAGCTATGAAGACGAGGATCTGCAGAGGGATGCGCAAGACCTTGCCTTCACCTTTGTCGATTTTGCCGCCGCCGACGAGCGTTACGCGACCAGTTTTGCGAGCGTCAAGCGGTTTGAGTGGCAGGAGTTCATGGTTCCGTTGGCGGCATTCTTGGAGCTGGATACGGACGCAGCGGCGGAGTACGTTCCCTACATTCTAATGGTCGACGACAACAACGTCCTTCACCGCGCAATTGTCGAAATCAAGCTGATACAGGCCGCGCGCCGCTGCCGAGAGAGGTGGCACAGCTTGCAAGAGCTGGGCGGTATCCACAACTCTCATGCCAGGAGTTTGCTGGCCAAAGAAAAGGAGGCTTGGCAGCAGGAAAAGGCCCAGGAACTGGCGGCGCTAACACCACGGACGGAGCACGAAACAACGGCGCTAGCGGCGCCCGTGCCAACGGCAGAGGACCAGGTGGCGCCAGCGGCCGAATCCGCGGCGGCGGAAGTGTCGGAGGAAGTTGAAGTTGCGGCACCAGCACCTCCGCCGGACGAGCCGTATATCGAGACGCCGCGCTGCACAACCTGCGACGAATGCACCCAGATCAACAACCGGATGTTCGTTTATGACGAAAATAAGCAGGCGTATATCGCCGATGCGAGCGCTGGTACATACCGGGAGCTTGTGGAAGCGACCGAGAGCTGTCAGGTGGCCATTATTCATCCGGGTAAGCCGAAAAATCCGAACGAGCTCGGCCTCGACGATCTGATAGCGCGGGCCGAGGAATTTAATTAGCCCTGGTGATCGGCACCTGTAATTGGTGCCCGTTCTTGGGGCTGTGATTAGCGTGGCCCCCAGGGGAAATAACCACAAATAAATTGTGATATAATGTAGCAATCTTGAGTGGAGGAATCGATGGCCGCAAAATTAGCGATGCCCTATCCGCTGGAGAAAATGTTCGAGCACTTGGGTCTCGATATAGAGCACGGGGTCCAAACGTCGCCGGCGTTGATGGAAGAGGCAACGGTTACGTGCCGGATGTGTAAAATGTTCGACAATTGCGACTATGACGTGGAAAGCCGCTATTTCTTGTGTCCCAATAGGGATCGCTTCGAACAACTCGAACGGCTACAAGGTAAGATTTAGACGTGGCGATGTCCGCTTTGGGTCATTAAAGGACATTAGCCGTTTCGATCTATCAGGGGGAGGGGCCATGAACTACACCCGCATTAAAGATGATCCGTTATTCCGCACTGAGGTGCGCGACGGCATGCGTATCGACTGGGATGTGCCAATTACCATGGATGACGGGCTGGTGCTGCGCGCCAATGTGTACCGGCCCAATGACGGTCGCACTTATCCTGCGATCATGACCTGCGGTCCCTATGCGAAGGATTTGGCGTGGCAAGAAGCCTACGCGTCAGTGTGGGACATGTTCTCGCGCGATCACCCAGAAGCAATCTCAGGATCGAGCAACATTCACCAGAGCTGGGAGGTGGTCGACCCAGAACAATGGGTGCCGGACGGCTACGTTTGCGTGCGCGTGGATTCCCGTGGCGCCGGGCGTTCGCCGGGCATGATCGACTGTTACTCCCCCCGCGAGACGCAAGATTATGCCGCATGTATCGACTGGGCGGGAACCCAAGGTTGGTCGAACGGTAAAGTTGGCCTGTCTGGAATTTCATACTACGCCATCAACCAGTGGCACGTCGCGGGACTGCTGCCCAAGCACCTCGCCGCCATGTGCATTTGGGAAGGTGCCGCCGATTTCTATCGTGATATGGCTTATCACGGCGGCATTCTCACTCCCTGGTTGGGCCATTGGTACACCAACCAGGTCACGTCCGTGCAGCATGGCGTCGGCAAAAATGGCGCGCGTAGCCCAGTTCACGGGGAACTTGTCGCTGGACCGGTGACTCTGAGCGAAGCTGAATTGGCAAAGAACCGCGCTGATCTAGGCGGCGATATCGTTAAGCATCCGCTCGACGACAAATTTCATCGCTCTCGCTCGGCCGATTGGTCGAAAGTTAAAGTACCGTTCCTGTCAGCGGCCAGTTGGGGTGGGCAGGGGCTGCACCCACGCGGCAACTATATGGGCTTCGAGCACGCCGCATCGGAACAGAAATGGCTGGAATGTCATGGTCTGGAACATTGGACGGAATTTTACACGCCCTACGGTATTGATCTGCAGAAACAGTTCTTCGGCCATTTCCTGAAAGGCCAAAAAACCGGCTGGGATAAGCGCCCACCGGTTCTGTTGAAGGTGCGTCATGTCGGCGAGAAATTTGTCAAACGAGCGGAAAACGAGTGGCCGCTTAAGCGCACCAAGTGGACCAAGACCTATCTCGACCCAGTTCATATGAGCCTGGCAGCCAAGACGCCCAAGAAGACAGCCAAAGTTAGCTATGACGGCTTTGGAGATGGCGTGACATTTTTCCTGCCGCCATCGGATAAAGACGTTGAAATTACCGGTCCGCTAGCAGCCAAATTATTTGTTTCATCGCAAACCAAAGACGCTGACCTGTTTTTGGTCATCCGCCTGTTTACCCCAGACATGAAGGAAGTCACCTTCAAGGGCACGGTCGACCCGCATACACCGATTGCGCAAGGCTGGCTACGCGCGTCGCACCGTAAGCTCGACAAAAAGATGACGAAACGCTGGCAGCCCTGGCACACCCACGATGAAAAGCAACCATTAAAGCCGGGCGAGGTTTACGAACTCGATATCGAAATTTGGCCGACCTGCGTCGTCGTGCCAGCCGGCTACCGACTGGCGCTGTCGGTACGCGGTAAAGACTATGTCTATTCAAACGCTACCGACGCTATTGTGATGCCCGGCTATCCGCCGTTCAACGGCTGCGGCGTGTTCTACCACACCGACCCTAAAGACCGACCGAAGTCGGTGTTCGGCAAGCAAGTAACACTGCATACTGGGCCGAAGCACAAGTCGTATTTGTTGCTGCCGGTTATTCCGGCGAAGGGAAGGGTGGGCAAGAAAAAGTAGCGTGGCCTTGTGCCCGCTTTGCCAAATTGAACAGTGTCATCGCCTCTGATGTAAGCGGTCGCAACGCAGTGGGGCCATTGCTAGCTGGCAGGTCATGCTGCCGTATGGCATTTAATTCAGCATATAGTTTACCCGGAGAACATCTGGAATTGGCTAAAAACTGACATGATCGGGTGTGTAAATCATGCCCAGTTTACCTCCATAAAACGAAAGAGGGCCTACTTAGGTGTGCTCCTCGCATTACTACAATTATCGCATAATATATATTATGTTAAATATTAATACAGCCGAAACACAGCGCAAAAGCCACACGCGCCCGTCGTCGCGCAATATTCTTCTCGGATTTGGCCCAAAACCGGCGAAAAACCTCAACACCAGGAACACTTGGGATCATCGTTGCAAACGAACGCCTTTCTGGACACGCCACTTCCGTTCTGCGCGCGGACCTGTCCCGTTAGCTTAATCAAAGCCTTTGAATTGGCGGTTATTCATCACCAACCTCGAACACCATTCCGTCATAGGCTGGCTCAACCCCAGTCGGCAGTTTCGCAACTAGAGAATCGTAATCCATACGGTGGCTTAAATGGGTTAGAACGGCACGCTTTGGCGCCACTCGCACTATCCATTCCAGGGTTTGAGCAAGATGGGTGTGGCCGTGATGCGGGATCTCTGACAAACCATCAACGATCCACACTTCCACTCCCTCGAGGATTGCAAACGATTCATCCGATAATGCTTTAACATCAGTGGAGTATGCAAATTTATTAAATCGAAAACCTAACGACGGGTTGCAGCCATGTTCCTGGTGAAATGGCACAATATCGATCGCGCCGATGCGGAATGGCCCGTTAATTTCGTGCGGCGTCAAGCAAGGCCGATAGTGCTGTGGCGCACCATCGTAAGGCGCGAATACATAAGCGAACCGCGCCCGCAGCGTATCCAGAGTTTGCCGACTCGCGTAAGCGTCGATCGGCCCTTTTTTGTGAAAATTCATCAACCGGATATCGTCGATGCCGTTGACGTGGTCAGCGTGGGCGTGGGTATAAAGGATTGCATCGAGTTCCCAGATACCGGCCGTCAGTAATTGATCGCGCAGATCTGGCGACGTATCGACCAACAAACGGGTGTCCCCTGCTTCGACCAGGATCGAAGGTCGGCTACGGCGGTTTTTCGAGTTGGCAGGGTCGCACGCGCCCCAACCGTCTGGACCGAGTATTGGCGTTCCGCCGGAGCTGCCGCTGCCGAGGACCGTTATGCGCATGGTCGACCTCCGCCCCGCGGCCTTACGCGGCCGGCTCGGCCCGGCTGAACAGCCGGTAGAAATTGTCGGTGGTCTGCTGCGCCAGATCGGCGGAATTCCAGCCTTTAACCTCGGCTAACTGCGTCGCTGTATGGACCACAAAGGAAGGCTCGTTGCGTTTTCCGCGATTGGGCATCGGCGCCAAATAGGGCGCGTCAGTTTCGACCAGTAGCCGGTCCGGTGGGACGTCCTGAGCGATCGCTCGCACCTCGTCGGCGCTCTTGAAGGTCAGGATGCCGGAAAAGCTAATGTAGAAACCAATGCTGAGGGCCACCTCGGCAAGCGTCCGGCTGCTGCTGAAACAGTGCATGACACCTGAGAACGGCCCCGCAGCAAACTCTTTGCGTAAAATGTCTGCCATTTCAGCATCAGCATCGCGCGAATGGACGATCAGCGGCAAGCCGGTCTGGCGCGCCGCTACGATATGGGCGTGGAAACTTTCTCGCTGCGACTCGCGCGGACTGCGCTCATAGTAGTAATCGAGCCCAGTTTCGCCGATGCCAACGACTTTGGGATTGTCGGCGAGCTCGACTAGCGCATCGACCTTCTTTTGGCCCTCGGTGCCCGCTTGGTGGGGATGTACGCCGACGCTGCACCAGATATTGGCATAACGCTCGGCGATTGCCCTCACCGCTGCAAACCTGCTGAGATGGGTGCAAATGGTCACCATGGCTCCGACACCGTTAGCGCCAGCGCGGGCAACGACATCGTCGATGTCTTCTCCAAAGTCCTCGAAATCCAAATGACAATGGCTGTCGACGAGCATGCTCACGCGGCCGTTTCTTCTTCCACGTAGCGTGGGAATATCGGGCTCGGTTTCGGCAGCTCTGTACCTGGCGTTACGGCGTGATCGTCGCCCAATGCGGCAAACGACCGTTGCTCGGCGGGAACAGAAAGTTGGTCGAGCATACTTGACGCGGCGTCGGGCATGACCGGTTGAACCAGAATCGCTAGGCGGCGAATGACTTCGGCGAGGACGTACAACACGGTCGCCATGCGCTCGGGGTCGGTTTTGCGCAGGTTCCACGGCGCCTGGGCATCGACATAACGATTAGCGTCACCGACGATCCTCCAAATAGCCTCGAGACTACGGTGGAAGGCCTGCCGGTCGAACTCCTCACGAACCGTTCCGATCACCCCTGCCGCGGCAGCCAAAATCGCCTCGTCGTTGGTGGTCAGGGCCTGTGGCTGTGGCACCTTTGCGTTACAGTTCCTGTGGATCATCGACAACACGCGCTGCGCTAGATTGCCCAGATCGTTGGCCAGATCGCCGTTGATTCGCCCAATTACGCTGTCATGGCTGATATAGCCGTCCTGGCCGAACGGCACTTCGCGCAACAGGTAATAGCGTATCGGGTCGAGACCATAACGCGCCACCAGGTCGCCCGCTGTCACCACGTTACCCAGGGACTTCGACATTTTTTCCCCGCGGCTGAGCAGCCAGCCATGAGCGTAAACCCGTTTCGGCGGTGCCAGGCCTGCAGCCATCAGAAAGGCCGGCCAATAGACCGCGTGGAAGCGCAGTATATCTTTACCCACCATGTGAAGATCTGCGGGCCAATACTTTGAATACAGTGTACTTTCCGTCTCGGGATAACCAACCGCGGTCTGGTAATTGTTGAGCGCGTCGAGCCACACATACATGATATGATCAGGGTCGTCGGGTACGGGAATACCCCATTTGAAGCTGGTGCGGCTGATCGACAGATCGTTGAGGCCACCGGTGACAAAACTAATCACTTCATTGCGCCGCGTATCGGGCCCGATAAAATCGGGGTTGGCGTCGTAGAAATCAAGCAACGGCTGCTGCCATTTCGACAGGTCGAAGAAATAACTCGGCTCCTCGAGCCAATCGACCTCGGCGCCCGACGGCGCCACCTTGTTACCGTTTTTGTCTTTCGTAAGTTCGGATTCAGCGTAGAACGCCTCGTCGCGCACCGCATACCAGCCGGCATAGCTGCCGAGATAGATGTGGCCATTGTCGCGGATGGCGCGCCACAGCGCCTGGCAAGCATGGAAATGACGAGGTTCCGTGGTGCGGATAAAGTCGTCGTTGGAATAGTTCATTTCCGCCGCCAGATGGCGGAAATTCTGACTGACCTCGTCGGTAAACGCCTGCGGATCGACACCAGCCGCCTGCGCCGACTTTTCCACCTTCTGGCCGTGTTCATCGGTGCCGGTCAAGAAATACACGTCGTTGCCATCG
>CAZHBA010000029.1:0-6623 GCA_964530225.1 uncultured Rhodospirillaceae bacterium
TCCTCCTCGTCTATTTTGTCGTTGTTGGACACTATTAAATACGCAATTGGCCCCCTATGGCCAGCCTTGGTTCTGTACGGCGCGTATACTGGCTAGAATAGGCCTAGCCGTATTGCGGCGCAAAATCCACAGGAGAGAAAAATGAGTATTGCCCGTCATCCGCGACCACCTGAATTGGAGGGGGTGTCGCTCGACGATATTCTCGGTCGCTATGTCGCCCGCTACCGTGACCGGGTGCCCGACTGGGAAGCCTTCGAGGATGCCAAGATCGAGGGTTACAAACGCGCCCAGCACCGCTTCATCGGTGCCGGGGGTTCGGGCAAGCATAATGACCCCAACGCCATTCCGGCGCGAGCGCACACGCTGTCGATCATGTATGTGGAGCCCGGCCAGGGAAATGCTGCTCATACCCACGAGGTCGAAGAGACCTTTTTCGTGCTCAAGGGCCTGCTTGACGTGTTCGTCGAGGACGAAGACGGCAATCGCTGCGAAACCCGGCTCGGCGAGTGGGAATGCATTACTTGTCCGCCGGGCGTCATCCACGGTTACGACAATGCCAGTTTGGAACCGGTGTGGTTTCAGGTGATGCTCGGGCGTGGTAAACCGGAGACCATGGGTTACGCTGACGAGGAGCTATACCAACGGCGCGATGCCCATTTGGGGGACGATTGAATAACGTTACCGTAATTTATCACGGGACGGGTGTAGAACCCGTTCTATAACAGCGAGGAGTTATACTTGCCCGATATCAGGAACTATCCAAAACGGAAGATTGGTGCCAGCGATCTCGAAGTTGCGCCGGTTGGCCTTGGCTGCATGTCGTTTTCCGGCGTCTACGGCGCCAGCGACGACGATGCTGCGGTCGATCTCATTCACTACGCGCTCAATTGCGGCGTCGACACCCTCGACAGCTCGGATATGTACGGTTGGGGCCACAACGAGGAATTGGTTGGCCGGGCGCTGGCCGGGTGTCGCGATGAAGTTATTTTGGCCAGTAAGTTCGGCCAGGTACAGAATCCGGATGGTGGCGGTAATTTGGTCGACGGACGGCCGGAGTATGTCATCGAGGCTTGCGAGGCCGGTATGAAGCGCCTCAAAGTTGATGTCATCGATCTCTACTACCAGCACCGTGTCGACCCGAAGGTGCCGATTGAAGAGACGATTGGCGGTATGGCGCGGCTTGTCGAGCAGGGCAAAGTGCGCGCGATTGGTATTTGCGAAGCCAAGCCCGAGACCATTCGCCGCGCTCACGCGACCCATCCGCTGGCGGCGCTGCAAAGCGAATACTCGCTGCTCTATCGCGAGCAAGCCGAGGAAGCACTGGAAGTAACCCGCGAGCTGGGCATTACCTTCGTTGCCTACGGACCGCTCGGCCGTGGTCTGCTGACCAGTCAATATCTTGGCATGGATAGCCTGCCGGAGGGTGATCCCCACGCGCGTCACCCGCGTTACGCCGAGGAAAATTTTTCCCATAACATGGAACTGGCTACGCGTGTGGCGGCGATTGCCGAAGGGAAAGGCTGCACGCCGGCGCAACTTTGTATTGCCTGGCTGCTTGCCCAGGGTGACGATATCATCTCCATTCCCGGTACCAAACACCGCGAACGCCTCGACGAAAATCTGGGAGCGTTAGACGTTACGCTTTCGGTCGATGACTTGGCGCAAATTTCTGACGTTATACCGGTCGGGGCGGCGGCGGGTACACGCTATCCCGCCGGTGGCATGAAGGGTGTGCATATCTGAGGACACTTCTGCCTTGTGGCGGATCTTTAAAAGGCCTGACCGGTACCGGTCAGGCCCTTTGCGTTTTTCCCGCAAATGCCCTTATTTCGGCGGCAATGTGCGCAGATAGGCGACGATAGCGTCGAGATCTTCGGCGCTGATGTTGGTGTAATAGGGATAGGCCATCGGCGGCGCCATGGGCGACCCGTTAGGCCTCTTGCCGGTCGTGACCATCTGCTTGATCTGGGTATCCGTCCAGTCCTTCAGGCCGGTTGGCGTGATGTTCGATGATATACTGACGCCCCACGGTCCGTGGAACTCGGAGCCGCCAGCGCCGAGCCGGTTCTGGATGTCGGGGCCGCGCTCGCCCATCGGCGAATGGCACTCTATGCAATGGCCGGCAGGTCCCGCCAGATAGGCGCCATAGGCGATCTTATCGGTCCTCGGCACGTCGGGTACGTTGGCGACCGGCGGTCCGTAGGACCGCGGCAGCGGGATGCGGTAAACCGACTGCGGAATCTTGTTCTTAATTGGCTTCACCGAACGCAGATAGATAACGATCGCCTTGACGTCGGTGTCGGAGAGGCCGCGGTAGAGGCCGATCGGCATCGGTGGGCCGATGATTGAACCATCCGGACGCTTGCCCTCACGGATCGAGGCAATGATCTGTTCGTCGGTCCAGTTGCCGATACCGGTTTCCTTGTCTGGCGTGAGATTGGGCGAGTGGGCGGTAAAAGCTGGGATGTCTTCGAACGATGATATGCCGGCCAATTCCATACCCGGTATATCGCCTGTTGGACCCTTCGGCGTGTGGCAGTTACCGCAGGCGACGATCGACTGCATCAGGTAGGTGCCGCGCTCGAGTGGCGTCTCTGCGATGGCCGCGCTCGACATGGTAAACAAAATAGTTGCTGTGAAATACGCTGCGATCCGGTTACTCATGCATCCTCCATGCCTAATTTTTATTATACATTCAATAGTACCGGTCTTGGTGGAACATGGAAATAGTTATGTATCATCGGCAACGCGCGAGCAGAGGTGTTGAAGGCACGGTTTTGAATCCTCAAACTTTAGGCTGATAGACCATCGTCTAATTTACCTGTGCCGCCGGATTCACTTGAATACCAATTGAATGGCGCTTTTTGGACATGTCGCCGTCCATGAGGTTTTTGTGTTTTCGTGCGGCGTGGCGCTATTCAGAGGTGAAGCGCGTACGGAATTTTCCCCGTGTTCCCCCGATCCCTGACTTCAGGGGTTGCTTGGATGTGCAGAGTACTCGTTACTCTGCGCATCCAATTTTTTACTCAGAATCGGACCCATGAGGTACCGGATTGGCGGTTAATCGCCATCGCGGTCTCGCGTCTACTTGCCTGCTGGCGGGTAGGACTGGTTTAGTAGAGCCGGGAATCGGATATGCTGAATTATTGGCTGATAATCGTTGTATCACTCGCCTATATTGGCGTGCTGTTTGCAATTGCAACTTATGGTGATCGTCTGCAATGACGATGGCATATTTCTGGGTCAATGTTTTCCCCACGCCTCCGGCTTACGCGCCGGGATTGTTATTACCGCCATTATGACTCTCTGAGCGGACGTGTCCAACGGTTCTATACGATAGTTTTGTAATGGTAATACAATTAATGATAGTTCTCCTAGCGCGATATGGCACAAAAGCGCCTTATAAATCGGCAAACGTCATTGGCACGCCACTACCCGACGTTGAACCCAACTTCCACATATTTTCCCGCTAAAACCCTCCTACGAGCTGGTGCCGTTCTAGCGGTTGCGGAAGGCCAATGCGGCCCACTTGTTCTCAACTTCTCGTGTGTCAGCCGATTGCCTTGCCGTAGCGCCAGCGCTCGATGGTCACATTTTCAAAAACGCCGCCATAATTCAGCGGTTCCTTGGCCCAAAAATCTTCGCAGGCGGCCCGCTCAGGGTACTCCATGATCATCATGCTACCGATCAGTTCCGTGGCGTCGTCGCTCTGCATCGGCCCTCTAGCGATGTAGCGGTCCATCACCGTGGCCTGGAACTTGTGATGGTCCTCGGCGACGGCTTTGCGCCGTGCACCGGCCTCGGGTCCGTCGTATGCAGAAATCGCGAATTGCTGCCAGCCCTCGGTGCGCGGAAAGTTAAGCTGGCGTATTTCCATGCTCGATGACCAGCGCACGATGGTTACGTCGCTAAAGGCGCCGGCTAGATTGTAGGGCTCGTTGGCGATCCAGGCTTTGGCACTGGCCCGGTCTGGCGCGTCCAGCAGGGTCAGGGCGCCGGTGGCCTCACCGTCGTCGTCCAGCAGCGGGCCGGAAAAACGCAGCTGATCGGCGCACTCGCGCAAATAGGCGGCGTGTGCTTCGGTTGCCGCTACCCGCGCTTCGGCGCCGCCGTCGGGATTGAGGCGTGCGCGGATGTACCAGCTCGGCGACTTGGTCATGTAGTACTGTTTGAGCTCTGCTTCGCTCAGCCCATAGCGGGGATCGCCGGGCAGGGTGCCGGAGGGGTTATTGGGATCGGACATGGTTTGCCTCTTTTTTATCGCTATAGCCCGCTTACCCTAGCGGCCCGCGTGGTGCGACTAAACGAAAATTAAATAGCAGTGGTAGGCGTCGCCAGACGGTCCGGTTAAGCTGTTGGGCAAGGGTGCAGCAAAGCGCCATAAAAAAAGGGGAAAGAATCATGGCAAGAACATTTCGTCGCGTCGTCACCGGTCACAACGCCGAAGGCCGCTCGTGCTTCATCAGTGATGGTCCGCCACCGCAAACGTTGGAGCCGCTGCCGCAGCTTATTTTGCATGAAATATGGGAAACCGGTGCGCCGGCCAACAACACAGCAGAGGGTGATCCGGCGATCCGAGAAAACAGCATCGAGCCGCACCATCCGGCGGGTAACATCTTCCGCTATGTGGAATTTCCGCCTGACGAGGCGTGGCAAGACGCCGATGTCGGCGAAGCGTTCGACCAGATGGGTAGCGGCGGCGCGCACGATTCCGACGCCGAAACGGCGGGTATGCACGAAACCCAGACCACTGATTACGCTATCGTTCTTGAGGGTGAAATGTACGCGGTGATGGAAGTGGGTGAGACCAAGCTCAACGCTGGCGACGTGCTCATCCAGCGCGGTACCAACCACGCCTGGTCAAACCGTTCGGGCAAGCCAGCGGTCATGCTGTTCGTGCTGATCGGAGCCAAGCCGCGTAACTAACGGCTGGATGCGGAAAAACCGGAGGATGTAATGGCCCGTACGCTTATCAAAGGCGGCTGGGTGCTGCCGATGGACGACGCCATCGGCGACTTGCACGGCGGCGACGTTTTGATCGACGGCGACGCGATTGTCGAGATCGGACGCGGCATCGCGGCCGGCGACGCTGCGGTGATCGATGCCGCCAACATGATCGTTAGCCCCGGCATGATTAACATGCACATGCATACCTGGCAGACCGGGCTGCGCGGTGTTATCGCCGACTGGACCATGCTCGAATACGGCCAGCGCATGCACGCTATCGCGGTGCCTTATTTTACGCCTGATGATGTCTACCTGGCTAATCTGGCCGGTGCGTTTGAGCAAATCCATGCCGGCACGACGACGCTGTTCGACTGGCACCATTGCAACGCCACGGTCGACCATACCGACGCTGCGATCGATGCTCTCGAAGAAAGCGGAATCCGTGCCGTTTACGGCCACGGCCAAACCAAGACGGCGTCCAAGCCGGGCGAGCCGCCGTTCACCGAAGTGCCCCATTCGCGTGAGCGGGTCGAGCGTCTGCGCAACTGCCGTCTAGCGTCTGACAGCGGGCTGATTACGCTCGCCATGTGCATACAGGGACCGGGCTTTTCGGTGTGGGAATGCACGGAGCACGATGTGCGACTGGCTAAGGATATGGGCCTGCGCTGGAGCTGCCACACCGGCGCGCAGGGTATATCGCTGTGCGCGCCCGACGCCGTGCGCAAGCTCGACGATCTGGACCTGCTTGGGCCCGAGGCTAATTTCGTTCACGCCAACAACTTTACCGACGACGAACTCAAGCTGATCGTCGATCGCGGCGGTTCGATCACGGTGACACCGGAATGCGAATGCAACTTCGGCCATGGCCACCCGGTGACCGGGCGGGTGCTGGCGCAGGGCGGCACGCCAACGTTCGGTGTCGACGTGGTGTCGAATATATCGGGCGATATGTTTTCGGTTCTACGCTTTGGCTTGCAGTTCGAGCGCGCTATGGTAGCTGAGGCTAATCCCCGGCCGACCAAGACGCTTACGCTGCACAACCGTGATGCCCTGGAATGGGGCACCATCGGCAATGCCAAAGCGCTGGGCATGGACGATCGGATCGGCTCGCTGACACCGGGTAAGCAGGCCGATATTATTTTGACCCGCACCGACGACCTCAACACAGCCCCAGTCCACGACCCGGTGCAGACGCTGGTCTATATGGCGACGCCGTTCAATATCGATACTGTGTTTATTGCAGGTGAAATCAAGAAGCGGGGTGGTAAGATGGTCTATCCCGAAGCGGCCTTGCGCGAGAAACTATCCCAACTCGAAGCCTCGGGGCGCCGCATCCTCGGCCAGGCTGGCGTGTCCAAGGCGGCGGCGGGATAGCCGCGCCGGGACCCCGACCCTTTGTCTGCGCCATGACCCCGAACCGCTGGCTCGTTCTCGCCGCGCTGTTTCTGGCGCGCAGCACGCTGGGCTACCAGTACCAGTCGGTAGCCTCGGTCTCGCCGCTCTTGGTCGACGATATGGGCATTAATTTCGCCGAGGTTGGCGCACTGATCGGCTTCTACAGTCTGTTCGGCATCGTTAGCGCGCTGCCGGCTGGGCTGCTCGGCCGCCGCTTCGGCGATATGCGTATCACCTTGCTAGGTGCTACCATGATGGCGGCGGGCGGGTTTGTCATGGGA
>CAZHBA010000030.1:0-7566 GCA_964530225.1 uncultured Rhodospirillaceae bacterium
CCGGTAGCAATATGCGCAGCGAATGTCTCATTGGCTTCGTGCACCGAGTTGCACCGGCGCCTGCTGCAAACCGGCGGTTTCCAGAACCAGTTTTTTGATCATCTTGTCGGCGAAACTAATGGTCTCGTCAACGCTAACGACAAAAGCGCCGGACCCGTTGACAGCAAGCACCTGCTCCAGGCCCACTTTCTCTGCGGCGAACGCACTCTCAGACATCAAAGCACAAGTTGCCAGCACTATGGCAATAATCAAAAAAATTGATGGCAAACCGTGGCAAAAGGCACCTCCCTGAGATCCGGATTAGACAGTTTACATCGCCAAAGGCCCGGTAACCCAGCGCTATCATGCAACAGGGTTAATGAGATCATCAGGCAAGCAAGAGAATCGGTTGTGGTGTGCCGGTCTCGGCTATGATCACCGACGCCGACATTCCTGCCCTCGCCACCGCCGACCCGTTGGCCGCCTTCCGCGATACCTTCGGCGTGCCCGGCGGGGTTACTTATCTCTGTGGAAATTCCTTGGGTCCGCAGCCGCGGGGTGCCGGCGAACGGCTGGCCCACGTCACAGCCGACCAGTGGGGCGTCCACCTGATCCGCGGCTGGACCAAGGACGACTGGATTGGCCAGCCACAGCGCGTCGGCAACAAAGTGGCGCGCCTGATCGGCGCCACGCTGGGAGAGGTCGCCGTCACCGATTCCACGTCGGTGAACTTGTTCAAGCTGTTAGCGGCAGCGTGCACGCGGCCTAGCACGCCATCTACGGCAATCTGTAAACCCACTGGGAGCTTTACGAGTTCGCCGAGAAGCTGATCGACGTCGGGGACTGGTTCCAGCAGTGGCGCTTCCATCACATGAAGACGGTGGAGCGCGCCACCGGTTTCAAGCGCGGCACTGGCAGCACGGCTGGCGTCTCCTATCTGTACCATGCCCTCGATATTTATTTCTTCCCCGAGCTTTGGCAGGTGCGAACCACCCTATAGATAGTGTAGTGACCTTCAGACCGCGTTCTAATTCGCCGTAACTTTTGCCAAACCCACCCACGGAAGTGGCCCTTGGAACTTCTGCCAACCAACATTTCCGTATTGTCCGGGCTCGTGCTCGTTGCCGTCGCGTTTTTGGGCTCGGCGATCACCGCTGGGTTAGGTATCGGTGGCGGACTCACCGTTATCACCGTGCTCGCCTCACTCGCCCCGGCTATCGCGATTATTCCCATACACGGTGTCGTGCAACTGGGTTCGAATGTGGGCCGTGTCGCGGTACAGCGCGCCCATATCGACTGGTCGATCGTTGGCTATTTTATTCTCGGCAGCTTGGTCGGCGCGACGGTTGGCGGCTCTGTCGTCGTACAACTACCCGAGCACGTCCTCAAGGCCTTAATCGCACTGTTCATTATCTATGCCATTTGGGGGCCGATGCGCTTCGGCGTGTCGCGGGGTGGCCCGGCTAAGATGGCTACTTCCGGGGCCGTGTCCACATTCCTGACCATGTTTATCGGCGCCACAGGCCCCTTCGTTATCTCCATACTGGCGCCACACCTACCCGAACGCCGCGCCCTGATTGGTACCCATGCGGGGTGCATGACCATACAGCACTCGCTTAAAATTTTAGTGTTCGGACTGCTCGGCTTCGCGTTCAGCCCTTGGATCCCCCTGCTCGCAGCGATGATCACTGCCGGATTTCTCGGCACCCTGTTGGGATCGCGGATACTTCACTGGGCCCCCGAAGCGCTGTTTCGGAAGGCGCTCAAAATAATTTTGACCGCGCTGGCGGCCAATCTGCTACTCAGCGCCGCCGGCGTCTACGCATATATCTAATTAGTAGCGGCAGCAAAAACAGTCCGCAGCCGTTCGCAGGCCAGGCGTTGCGCCGCCTTGCCCTCATCCAGAAACGGCGCGAAGGAAAAGAAGCCGTGGATCATGCCGGGCCAGTCGATATGTTCGACCGGTGTACCTGCTACCGCCATCGCCTCGGCAAACGCCACGCCCTCGTCGTGCAGCACGTCACACTCCGCCGTTATTACCAGTGCCGGCGGCAGGCCCGACAGGTCGGGCGCCTTGAGCGGCGAAGCGCGCCAGTCATCAATATCTTCGGGATCGCGAAGATAGTGCCCCTGGAACCACAGCATGCCCGCCTCGGTCACCGGCCCGTGGCCCACTGCATATGTCTTGTACGAGGCCGATTTGCAGGTGTAGTCGGCGACCGGGTAGACCAGATGCTGGGTGACCAGCGCCGGGCCACCGGCGTCGCGCGCCATCAATGCCACGACGGCGGCGATGTTGGCGCCGGCGCTATCGCCGCCAATTGCGACTGCATTCGGGTCCGCACCAATCGAGGCGGCGTTGGACGCGAGCCATTGGGTAGCGGCGAACGCGTCGACGATGGCGGCGGGAAACTTGTGCTCCGGCGCCAGCCGGTAATCGACTGAGGCAACCATACATTCCGCTCCCGCGCACATTACGCGGGCGACCTCGTCGTGACTGGCAAGGCTGCCGATCACGTGGCCACCGCCGTGGAAAAACACCAGCAGCGGCAAACCGCCATCCAGCACGCCCTCGGGCCGGTACAGCCGCATGGTCATATCGTCGACGGGTCCGGGCACGATGATCTCTTCGATCGTGCCGACCCGCGTGCGCTCGATATCGCGCGTTGCCGCCATGGTGTCGAACTGCACACGCGCTTCCGGCGGCGTCATTTCGACAATCGGCTTCAGATTGGCCGCCGCCATTTTTTCCAACAGCGTGACGACTTGTGGATGCAAGGCCATAATGGCGCTCCCCCTTATCGTCGGCCGGCCGGCTAACCGCAGCCGCTGACAATGAGCCCAGTCGGGCAAGACAGCAGAAAAAGAAGGAACGCGCAACGTGGACAAAATCAACATTCCCGAAATCGTCGCTGAGGTTACAGTAGCCCACAACCGCTACGACCAGGCTCTGGCAGACAACAACGTCAAGATCCTCAACGAGATGTTCTGGAACAGTCCGCACACCTTACGCTACGGCATCACCGAGAACCTCTACGGCCACGATCAGATCTCCGGCTTTCGCCAGGCCCGCGCGCAAGACAATTTCGCCCGCGAGGTACTGAAGGTGACGTTCACCACCTATGGCCGCAACTTCGCCACTACCAATATAGAGTTCACCCGGGGCTCCAGTGACCGCATCGGCCGCCAGAGCCAAACTTGGCTGCGCACCGACGATGGCTGGCGCATTGTCGCCGCCCATGTGAGCTTCATGGCGTTAGCCTGATGGCACCATCGGCAGGTTTGGCTGGCTGATGAATAGCTAAGATTGTTACACCGAGGTGCCGATGGCATTGCCAAGAGTTGAAAAATAATCCAGTAGCTCTTCCCCGATCGCAACCATGCTGAAGGCGGCAACAACGCGTACTCGGCGGCGACCGCCCCACTCTTTTCCTGCGTTATGCGGAAGAGAACGTCATGAGGGCAATGAAGAGCTCACATCAAGGACCTCTCAATTCTCCCCCCTAATATAAACATAGTATAGGCAACCCGACTCGTCTTACCACATAAGCGATTGATTTTCTGGTATTTCTAGCCAAAGTTCCGGTTAAAATAATGCACGATCATCGCTGTCCAAGCCGACGTACCAACCAGGCGGTGAGAAACGGAAAGTCGGCATCGCCCCAGCCGTCTTGCGCCGCCGCCTGGTACGACGGGCGCACGCTGGTGATCGACGGCACGTCGATGCCGGCGCTGGCAGCGTATTCAAGCATCAAATCCAAGTCTTTGAGCGCCCCAGTAATCTCGAACGCACTCGATGGCGGTGGGTCGTTGTCCAACGCCTCAAGAATGCCTGGTAAAAAGAGTTGCGCGACCCGAGCCGCGCCCGACGATTCGCCCAACAGATCAGCCGCAACCTCACGATCGACGCCCGCTTTCTCGGCGAACGACAGCGCCTCACCCAACGCCTGCCAGTAAACGATAACCGGCAGGTTAATCGCCAGTTTCATCGCCGTACCGCTGCCCACCGGGCCCACATGGTCGGTGCGCCGGCACAATTGGTCAAGGACTGGCCGCGCGCGCTCGACATCACCCGCCTCGCCACCGATCATACCGAGCAACTGGCCATTTAGCGCCGGCATCACAGTGCCGCCCACCGGACATTCGACGAACGCTCCGCCGCTGGCCTGCACCTTGCCGGCTAGCTCCTGCGTGGTCTTCGGCAGCACGGTACTCATCTCGATGAGCAGCGTATCGCCAAAATCAGCCGACAACAGCCCATCGTCGCCCTCATAGACGTCGCGCACCGCCGCATCGTCGATCAGCATGACTATCACGACATCGCATCTGTCGAGGAGAGCGACCGGACTCGCCACCAACGCTGCGCCTTTGTCGGCCAGCGGCTGCGCGCGACTCGCCGTGCGGTTCCACACGGCCACCGTCTCGCCAACATCCATCAGCCGCACCGCCATGGCGGAGCCCATCTTGCCGGTGCCGCAGATTCCAATCGTCATCACTGAACTCCGTTATGCGCCGCTAGTCCGCCATCACGACGAATGCATCGATGAGATTGTTGACCTTTGACGCCTGCTCCATCTGCACCAGATGCCCAGCGTTGTCGAGCACGTGAACCTCGGCACCATCAGGCAGTACCGCGGTGTGCTGCAGCGGAATAATCGCGTCCTCCGCACCCCACAGGCAGAGAATCGGGACCGCGACATCTGCGATAAAGTCGCCATAGGAAATCGCCTGACCACCATCGTCGAACACAGTAGCGGCGATCGCGGTCAATGCCGCCGTTACCCCGTCAGTGCGTTTGTAGCGCAAAAGGTTCTCCACCATGTCGCGACTCACCTGTTCCGGATCGTGCACCAGACGGGCAAGCACCTCTTTCACCGCCTTACGTCTATTGGCGGCGATAAACGTGGCGATGTAGTCGACGTCGATGTCACGGCTAAGGCCAGCGGGTGCCAGCAGCGACAGCGAAACAACGCGTTGCGGGTCCGAAAGCGCCAATTCCAGCGCCACCGCCCCGCCGAGCGAGTGGCCGGCGAGATGGGCACGTGCAATACCGAGGGTATCCAACAGACCTTGAATGATATCAGCCAATGCCGGCACGTCGCCGGCCCTAACATCCTTGCTGCTGGCGCCGTGACCTGGCAGGTCAAGGGCGATAACCGGGCGGGCCGCGGCCAACACCGCCTGATTGAATATCCAGGTGGATAGATCGCCACCGAAACCGTGGATCAGCACGAGCGGTGTCGCGTCGCTGCCACCCATGGCGAGGTAGTTGATGGACCGCCCGCCGATTACGACCTGTTCGGGCGTGGGCCCTTGAACTGCGGGAACCGCCGGCACGAAGTCGGCCTTGAACCGGGCGACGATAAAATCGATGTTAGCGTCCGCCACGCCCGCGTCGGCGATGACGCCGACTAGGCCGCCCACCGGAATCGTTGTGCCAACACCGGCCACCTGGCGCCGCAGTGTACCGCCCCGCGGTGCCTCAAACACATTGTTAAGCTTCTCAGTCTCGATCTCGACGATTTCGTCGCCCGCCACGATTTCGGCACCCTCATCGACCAGCCACTCCACCACGGTACCTTCCTGCATGGACAGGCCCCACTTCGGCATGGTGAGCTTATAAATACCTTCGCTCATGCAGCATATCCGACGACCTCGCGCGCCGCCGCGGCGATCTTCTCCGCGTTGGGCAGGTACGCCTGCTCGAGTTGCGACGCAAATGGCACCGGCGTATGCGGTGCCGTAACCTGGCGGACCGGTGCCTTGAGCGCATCGAATGCGTTACTCGCCACCATGCCAGCGATATCGGCCGCCATGCCACAGCGCGGGTTGGCCTCGTCAACGACGACGAGCCGCCCGGTATCTTCAACCACCTCAATGATGGTGTCTTCATCGAGCGGCGAGGTCGTACGCGGATCGATGATAGTGCATTCCACACCCTCGTCCGCCAGCGTTTGCGCCGCCGTTTCAGCCTCGACAACCATGCGGCCGAGCGCAACGATGGCGACATCGCCACCTTCGCGCACCAGATTGGCCTCTCCGAACGGTATCGTATACGGCTCGTCTGGCACCTCGCCGGCCAAGTCGTACATCATTTTATTCTCGAAAAAGATCACCGGATCGTCATCGCGGATGGCCTCGATCATCAGCCCCTTGGCGTCGTAGGCGTTGGCCGGCACCACGCATTTGACGCCCGGCACCGCCGTGAACATCTGGTAGAGGCACTGCGAATGCTGCGCCGCCGCGCCAAGGCCGCCACCATAGGTGGTGCGCACCACCATCGGCGCCTTCGCCTTGCCGCCAAACATATAGCGAAACTTGGCCGCCTGGTTGAGTATCTGGTCGAAGCACACGCCCATGAAATCGCAGAACATCAGCTCGGCGACGGGCCGCAACCCGGTCACCGCCGAGCCAGCAGCCATGCCGATGATCGCCGATTCGGTGATCGGCGTATCGATGACGCGATCGGTACCGAACTCGCCTAACAGCCCTTTGGTCACACCCATGACGCCACCGAAGGCGTCGCTTTCACCGTTCAGTCCGGCGCCACCGGCAACATCCTCACCGAATACTACAACGCTGGGGTCACGGCTCATTTCCTGCCGCAAGGCCTCGTTGATGGCTTCGCGAATAGTTTTCTCGGTCATCGTCCGTCCTCCCGTCTAATACGCACTGGCATAAACGTCGGTCATGAGATCGTCCGGCCCCGGTGGTGCGCCTTCGCGGGCCACCGCGACGGCGGTCTCAATTTCGGTGTGGGCCGCAGCCTCGATCTCGTCGAGCGCGGCGGCGTCGAGAAGCCCGGCCTCGGTTACCCTCCGGCGAAACAATTTTAGGCAATCGCGGTTGGCGCGCAGGTCGTCGACTTCGCCGTCGCCGCGGTAGAGCTGAGGATCGCCTTCGAAATGGCCGTAGAAGCGCGGCGCCGTTACCTCGAAGCCCGAGGGACCGCCACCGGAACGGGCGCGCTCGGCGCAAGCGCCAAACGCCTCATGCACGGCAAAGAAATCGCAGCCGTCGACCTTCTCCACCGGCAGGCCGAAGCCGGCCGCCCGATTGGCTATATTGCGCGAGCCGACGGCGTAGTCGACGCCGGTACCTTCGCCGATATAGTTGTTCTCGAACACGAAGATTGCCGGCAGATTAAGTACCACAGCCATATTCAGCGATTCAAAGGTGGTACCTTGATTAGACGCGCCGTCACCGACGAACGCGACGGCGACACCGCCGGTGCCCAGCGTTTTCGCCGTCAGCGCAGCACCGATCATCTGCGGCGAGCCACCGCCGACGATTCCGTTGGCGCCGAGCATACCCTTGTCGAGGTCGGCGATGTGCATTGATCCACCCTTGCCGCCACATAGGCCGTCGCGGCGACCGTATAGTTCAAGCATCATGCCGGTGACATCACAGCCCTTAGCGATAGAGTGACCGTGGCCACGATGGGTGCTGGCGATGTAGTCGGTATCTTCCAGATGCGCACACACGCCGACTGCGATCGCCTCCTCACCAGCGTACAGATGAACGAAACCCGGCATCTCGCCCGTGGCAAATTCGACATGAACGCGCTCCTCGAACTCGCGGATCGTC
>CAZHBA010000031.1:0-6254 GCA_964530225.1 uncultured Rhodospirillaceae bacterium
CCTCTACACCCCGCCGACCTCTCGTCAGGTAACGGCGCTCGCCAGTGTGACATCGCCATGACGATGACCGATACGTAAGCGGTGAACGCGGTCGAGGTAATCCACCTTTCCATAAAAAAGTATGGCGCCTGAAAACTCTAATAAGGAGCAATAATATATTATATTACATTTAATAGTGGTTAGTAAAACTGCTTCCATGCCAGCGTTCTATTAGCTGGCGTCGTCACCGATTCTGGCTATGTTAGGGGCGTCTATTCCTGACTTTACGAGTAAGCTATGTCCGATACCGTGCCGCTGGCCATCCGCCTCAACACACGCGACAATGTTGTTGTCGCCCGCACCGAGATCCTGCCCAACACCGAAATTCCCAGCGAGGGCGTGTCGACCCGCGCGCCCATTCCGCGCGGCCACAAGATCGCCACCGTGGCGGTGCCGAAGGGTGAGGCGGTGCGCAAATACGACCAGATCATCGGCTTCGCCACGGTCGACATCGCCGTGGGCGATCACGTGCACACCCACAATTGCGAATTCCGCATGTTCGAGCGCGACTATGCGATCGGTACCGAGATGCGCAACACGCCGTTGGCGTCCGAGAGTGAGCGCCGTACCTTCGAAGGCTATATGCGCGCATCGGGCAAGGTCGGCACGCGCAACCATATCGGTATCCTCACCTCGGTGAACTGTTCGGCGACGGTGGCGCGCTACATTGCCAACGAATTCAATCGCACTGGCAAGCTCGCCAACTATCCCAACATCGACGGTGTCGCCGCCTTCGTGCACGCGACGGGCTGCGGCATGGCCGATTCCGGCGAGGGCTACGAGAATTTGCAGCGCACCCTGTGGGGTTACGCCCGGCACCCCAACTTCGCTGGTGTCCTGATCGTCGGGCTGGGCTGCGAGGTTAACCAGATCCCGTTCTTGCTCGACGCCTACGGTCTCGAACTCAACGACACCTTCCAGACCATGACCATTCAGGAGGCGGGCGGCACCCGCAAGACTGTCGACGAGGCGGTGACGCGCATCGTAGCCATGCTACCAGCGGCTAACGATATTAAGCGCCAGACAGTGCCGGTGAGCGAGCTGACGGTGGCACTGCAGTGCGGCGGCTCGGACGCTTATTCGGGCATCACCGCCAACCCGGCGCTGGGCAATGCCGTTGACCGGCTGGTCGCCAACGGCGGCACCGGTATCCTGTCGGAGACGCCGGAGATTTATGGCGCTGAACATCTGCTCACCCGCCGTGCGGTCAGCCAAGAGGTCGGCGAGAAGCTGATCGAGCGCATCCGCTGGTGGGAGGACTACACCGCGCGCAACCACGGCTCCATGGACAACAACCCGTCGCCAGGCAACAAGGCTGGCGGGCTGACGACGATCCTGGAAAAGTCGCTCGGCGCGGCGGCCAAGGGCGGCACCACCAATCTGGCCGGCGTCTACAAATACGCCGAGCCGGTCGACGCCAAGGGCTTCGTGTTCATGGACAGTCCCGGCTTCGACCCGGCGTCGATCACCGGCCAGGTCGCCTCGGGCGCCAACCTGGTGTGCTTTACCACCGGCCGCGGTTCGGTCTATGGCTGCAAGCCTTCGCCGTCGGTTAAGCTTGCGACCAACACGCCCATGTATCAGCGCATGGCAGACGACATGGACATCAACTGCGGCGTCATCGCCGACGGCGACGCCACGGTCGAGCAGGTCGGCGAACAGATCTTCGACTATTTTCTCGACATCGCTGGCGGTCGCCAGTCGAAGTCGGAAACGCTCGGCTTTGGCGACAACGAGTTTATTCCGTGGCAGATTGGTGCGGTTATGTAGGGGGTACGGTTCCGCGCCATTGATCGATCTGAACGGGCGGGTGGCGCTGGTCACTTGCGGTGGGCGCACGAGGTGTTTTAGGCGATGTGGCGGATGTCGGCGCAGCGTACGTGCAACAGG
Organism: uncultured Rhodospirillaceae bacterium; assembly: GCA_964530225.1. Taxonomy (GTDB): domain Bacteria; phylum Pseudomonadota; class Alphaproteobacteria; order UBA6615; family UBA6615; genus CAZHBA01. The sequence goes on from CAZHBA010000031.1 coordinate 1,930, forward strand.
TCGGTGAAGCTGCCGGCGCGGGTGTCGAGTATCAGCGGGTGGAACCACACTTGGTCGGCTTGCGGTACCCGCATGCGCTCGTCCTCGGGTTCGGTCTGGGTGACGACCTCCCCGGCGGAATCGGGGTGGGTGACTTGATAGGCGGTTTCGCTCATTTGTCTTGGGTACCTGTTAGGCGATGACGTTGTCGTCGGCGCGCAGGTTGCCGTACATGAAGCGGTATTTCTCGACGGTTAGCTCGGTGCCGGGCAGGGCGGCCGCCGCCAGTCGCTCCGACAAATAGTCGCGCGCGGTCGCCGTGGTCTGCTCGGGCTCGTTGCCTTCGACGAGGACCGCCCATTCGACGTTCTGATCGGGATCGAGGGTCTGGCCGAACGCGCCAGCCAAGCGGCCGTCGGCGTCCAGATCGACCGACGCGGCGCACGAACCGACGATGCCAGGGGCCTTGTTGAGCCCGGCCAGCGCGCTGCCGTCGAGCCACGCCGCCAGTTCGTCGGCCTTGGCCGGGTCGGGGAACAGCCGCATCAGGCACAGCGCCGCGCCCATGCCGTGAGTGTGGTCGGCGACGACTCGGCACGGCATGCGGTGCCACTTGGAGAATTGCGGCATGATGCGCCGGCTCCACTGGGTCTGGTCCTTGAGCACACTGAGGTAATCCGGCGAAGCGATGTTGTCCGCCGCCAGCGCTTCGTAGGTGGTGAAGTACTTGATCAAGGCGTCGATACCGGTGTAGCGGCGCGCCCGGCGAAAGCCCGAGATGTTAATGCGTTCGTCGAGATGCTCGCGGTTGTACCATTCGTTGAAGTCGTCCTCAAGTTCGGGCGGGACTTCGGTGAAGGTCATCAACAGGCCTTGTCCGTAGAGCTGCATGGGTTTCTCTCTTTTTAGTTTTGGCTGTGGTCGAACGCTTCGAAATGGGCGTAGACGCGGGACATGTATTCAGTGTGGAATTCCTGGAACGACATCGGTTTGTATTGTGGTGGATTATAGGTGCTATGGCAGCTCGGCAAACATTCGCAGCGTAGGCCCAGGTTTGGGCTGTAGAAAAAGGGCAGGGAATAGCGGTGGCCGGCGAGCGGTGGGATCACCCGGTGCGGCGTCGCCCGCACCGCGCCGTTCGACCAGCGCTCGAGGAACTGGCCGAAATTTATGACGATGCCGTCGGCCGGGGTGTCGGGCCAGAACCACTCGCCGCTGGCGTCCATGACCTGGATACCGGGCTCGTTCTCGTGCGGCAGGAAGGTCATAAAGCAGGTATCGGAATGGGCGCCGAGGCCGTATTCGTCGCGCGCAAGATCGGGCTTCGGTGGATAGTGGATCAGCCGCACATAGCCGTGTGCGTTTTCGAAGAAGGGTGTGAAGTAATCGGCGTCGAGGCCGAACGCTTCGGCCCATAGCGGCAGTAAACTTTCGCCGAGCGCAGCCATGGCATCCATGTAAGCCAGTGCCGCTGCCGGTAGTCCCGGCGCGCCGTCGGGCCAGTGGTTGCGCCCAAACAGCCGCGCGCCGGCTATCACCCCTGGGTCGTCTTCGGCGTAGTCGGTGCCGTAGTTGAAAGCCTCGTAATTGTCGACCTGAGCCTTGTTGTGGTAGCGCGATTCCCGCACCACGGTAGAGCGGAAGGGCAGATAACCGCGCTCGTGCTGGTCGACCTGAACGGCCAGCTTCGCATCCTTGCGAAGCTCGAATAGCGCTGCCGCCTGATCCTGGATATTACCTATGATTTTCGGCGAAACGCCGTGGTTAACGACGCAGAGGAACCCGAGGCTACCAGCGATCTCGCGCAGCTCGCGCGCCAGATTGTTTGCGGCAGCGGTATCGCCGGACAAAAGCGCAGCCAGGTCAAGGATCGGTAGCGGGCGCTGGCCGGCCTCCCGGACCGTGCGCGTAAATTCATGATCGACCACTGCCATTGCGGCGGTTCCTCCTAATTCTCGGTCTGTATGGTGCTACCATTAGCCTTGCATTTCCAGCCCCTCCTAAACCGGGGAGAGAATGCTAGGGTCAACGAACGACATCAGACGGGATGAGAGGAAACTAGCGTGAGCGAACCCGCCGCCATTCTGCCGACGCCCGACCCGGTGCAAACGCTGTCGACCGAAAACCCGTTACTGCGCAAAACCATAAAGGTCAGCGACGCCGAGATGGCCTATATCGATATCGGTGAAGGCGGCCCCATCGTGTTCATGCACGGCAACCCGACATCGTCGTTCCTGTGGCGCAATGTCATTCCCCATGTCGAGGGGCTGGGTCGCATTGTCGTGCCCGATTTCATCGCCCATGGACACTCGTCGACCTCGCCGCGCGATGCCTACCACTTCAAGGATAATATCGAATATTTCGACGCTTTCTTCGACGCCCTCGACCTCACCGAGAATGTTATTTTTATGCTACACGACTGGGGTGCCGCGGTGGGCTTCAACCGCGCCGCACGGTTCCCCGAACAAGTTTTCGGTATCGCCTATATGGAAGCAATGGTATGGCCGCGCCACTGGTCGGATATACCGCCGGGGCGGGTTGCTCCGTTCAAGGCATTCCGCACGCCAGAGGGTGAGAAGAAGGCGCTTGACGCGAACATGTTCGTCGAGGTTATGCTGTTCGAGAAAGGCATCATACGTGAGTTGTCGGAGGCCGAGAAAGAGGTCTACCGCTACCCCTCGACGCGCCCCGGTGGCACCAGGCTACCAAGCATCATCATGCCCAATGATATCCCGTTCGATGGCGAGCCCGCGGACAATCACGAGATTGTCGCGTTCTATTCCGACTGGCTAAAGAACAGCGATACACCCAAGCTGTTCGTCAACGCCGACAAAGGCCATGGCCTGGTTGGCGCAGCGCGCGAGTTCGCTCGTACGTTTAAGAACCAGACCGAAGTCACGGTGCACGGCCGCCACTATATGCAGGAAGACATCCCCGACGCGGTCGGTACGGCGATCGCCGACTTCGTGCGTAGTCTTCGCGAGTAATTAAGCCGTTTTATACGAGGTCGCGCGGCCGCACGAAGTCTGTCATTCGGGCGCCATCGGTATTGAGAGTTACCCAACTTTCGCCGGCTAGCTCGAAGATGGCGAGCGCCGCGGTGGGAAACCCGCGCCGCAAATCGGCTAGCACCGCCCGGTCGGTGCTGGGGCCGGCAAGCAGATGGGATAGTGATTCCAGCCCGGGATTATGGCCGATCACCAGAACCGTTTCGTGGCGATCGTCGACGCCGGCGAGTAGCCCAAGAACCTCGTTGGGACTAGCGAGGTAGAGCGCTTCCTGGCTTTCGGAATTTGCGCCGTCACCGAAGATATCCCTCGCTAACTGCCAGGTCTCTTGCGTACGCTGGGCGGTCGAGATCAGCACAGCGTTGGGGCGCAGCCCATGCTCTTCGATCCAAGTAGATATGCACTCGACGGCCTTCTGGCCCCGGGGCGTCAACGGCCGTTCAATATCTTCCTGGCCCGGTTTGTTCCAGTTGGATTTTCCGTGACGCATCAGGAGCAATTTCTTCATCGATACCGCGTCTTCAGATAGTGCACAGGATGCCGCGGGGACTGATCAACATAGCCGAAAAGCCCGGATTTTGGCCAACTTTGGCAAAAAAAGTTGGGGTCCTGTCATCGGTTTGTACCGTCTGGGAATTCGTCGCGGTATGGGACCTGTGCCAACGCTGGGCGGCGTCCTTCGACGATGACGCGGAACTGCCGTCAAACAGGTTAATGGTGATACCCACAATCCTTCAAAAACAGCCAAAAAAGCGTTTGACACCCTGGTTAACCGGGCGTACAAACCGCGCCACCGCTTGCGCTGGTTCGTCCGGTTAGGTGGTGCTTTCACTAACCCGTTTTTGGCGCTTCGCTAGAAGCGTCGTCGGGTTCGTGCGCTGTTTGACATTGTGAAGATGAACGAAGGGATGCGCAGGCGGCGGTGCGTTTAAAGTACGCCTGCTTGCGCATCAACGAAGACAGATTTATCGCAAGATAGATTTGCTTCGCTTGTGCAAGTGAAGGCTCAAAGTCAACCCAGCCAACGCGGCTTCGGCCGTTGCGGATGGGGAGATCAAACCTAAGAGTTTGATCCTGGCTCAGAGCGAACGCTGGCGGCAGGCTTAACACATGCAAGTCGAAGGTGAAGCCGAACTTCGGTCCGGTGGAAACTGGCGCACGGGTGAGTAACGCGTGGGGATATGCCCAAGGGTACGGAATAACCGCTGGAAACGGCAGCTAATACCGTATGCTCCCTCAGGGGAAAAGCTTCGGCGCCCTTGGATTATCCCGCGTCCGATTAGCTTGTTGGTGAGGTAACGGCTCACCAAGGCTCCGATCGGTAGCTGGTCTGAGAGG
>CAZHBA010000032.1:0-3344 GCA_964530225.1 uncultured Rhodospirillaceae bacterium
TTTGGCTTGCGCGCAATCGAATATCTTCGAACACCGTCATAAGATAATGGAATCACAAACGGATTCGCGTCGTCAAGCGTTAAAGCAATGTGTGAGCTTTAATCTGGCAGCACCGTTCGTCCGGCATAACGCGCCGCTGGACCCAACTGATCCTCGATCCGCAGCAGTTGGTTATACTTAGCCAGCCGGTCGGAACGGCTGAGCGAGCCGGTCTTTATTTGCCCACAATTAGTGGCCACAGCGAGATCAGCGATGGTTGCGTCCTCAGTTTCGCCCGAGCGATGAGATATCACGGCGCGATAGGCCGCGTTATGGGCGATCTCGACCGCTTCGAGAGTTTCCGACAGGGTGCCGATCTGGTTCACTTTTATCAGAATAGCGTTGGCGACGCCTTTGGTGATGCCGTCGCGCAGCCGTTTTGGGTTGGTGACAAACAGATCGTCGCCGACCAATTGGACACGGTGGCCGATCAAGTCAGTCAGCATGCGCCAGCCTTCCCAGTCGTCCTCGTCCATACCATCCTCGACCGAGATGATCGAAAACCGGTTGCACAAATCTTTGATGTATTCGGCCATCTCCGCCGAGCCGAGTTTTTTGCCCTCGCCCACCAAATTGTAAACGCCGTCGGCATAAAATTCCGACGAAGCGGCGTCGAGCGCCAGACAAACGTCGTCGCCCGGTTTATAGCCAGCGCTTTCAATGGCTTTGAGAATGTAGCCCAGCGCCTCGTCAGCACTTTTTAGGTTGGGCGCAAAACCGCCCTCGTCGCCAACATTGGTATTGTGGCCGGCGTCCGACAGTTGCCGGCGCAGCGCATGAAACACCTCGGCACCGACACGCACGGCACCGGCCATGTCGCTGGCGCCAACCGGCATGATCATAAATTCCTGGATGTCGATGGGATTGTCGGCGTGCACCCCGCCATTAATGATGTTCATCATCGGCACCGGCAGGGTGCGCGCGTTGCTGCCACCAACATAGCGATAGAGCGGTAATTCGGCGTCCTCTGCCGCGGCCTTGGCGATCGCCAGCGAGACGCCGAGGATTGCATTGGCCCCTAGGCGGCTCTTGTTCGGTGTTCCGTCGAGATTGACCAGTAGCGAATCCAAATATTCCTGCTCGTCGGCGTCGAGTCCCGAAATGGCCTCGAAGATTTCGTTGTTTACCGCATGCACGGCGTTGAGTACGCCCTTGCCGCCATAACGCAGCGCATCGTCGTCGCGTAGCTCGGCCGCCTCGTGAGAGCCGGTTGAAGCGCCCGAGGGCACGGCGACGCGACCGAAGGCACCGGTTTCCAGGGTTACGTCCACCTCGACCGTTGGGTAACCCCTACTGTCGAGTATCTCGCGCCCTTCAATATCAGCAATCGCACTCATAGGTCACACTATAGCCAGTTCTTTTTATTACGGATTTACGCCAGCGTCACCGGATGCGCCTTGGCCACTTTATCGATTTTAAGAAGCATCTCGATAATCCCCGGCAACTCCTTAAAAGATATCATGTTAGGGCCATCGCTTGGTGCCCGATCGGGGTCCTCGTGGGTCTCCATAAATACCGCTGCCACTCCAATCGCCACGGCGGCGCGCGCCAACACCGGGGCAAATTCCCGCTGGCCACCGCTCGCGGTGCCTTGCCCGCCCGGCTGCTGCACCGAATGAGTGGCGTCATAGACCACCGGACAGCCCGTTTGACCAGCCATGATCGGCAGCGCGCGCATGTCCGACACCAGCGTGTTGTAACCGAAGCTGGCGCCGCGCTCGCACACCAGCACGCGGTCGTTGCCGGCGGCGCGGGCTTTGGCGACCACGTTCTTCATGTCCCACGGCGCCAGGAACTGGCCTTTCTTGATGTGCAGTGCGCGGCCGGTCTCTGCTGCGGCTACAATCAGATCAGTCTGGCGGCACAAGAACGCCGGTATCTGCAATACGTCGACAGCCTCGCCAACACGGGCGCACTGGCCGGCATCATGAACATCGGTCAGCACCGGCAGCCCGGAAGTCTCGCGTATTTCGGCGAATATGGGCAAACAGTCATCGAGCCCTAGCCCACGTGGCGTGTCGCCCGTGGTCCGGTTAGCCTTATCGAAACTGGTTTTGTAGATAACGCCGATGCCGAGTTTTTTCGCCATCTCGGCCAGCGCCGCGCTCATTTCCAGGGCATGCACTCGCGATTCAAGCTGGCACGGGCCGGCAATCAGCGACAGCGGCAGATCGTTGCCAACAACGACGTTGCTAATCGCGACCTGTCCGCTAACCGCCATTATCACACCAGCCGCGATTGATAGAGTGCGGCGGCGACGAACGAGCTGAACAAAGGATGAGGTTCGAATGGCTTCGATTTCAGCTCCGGATGAAACTGCACACCGATAAACCAGGGATGATCGACCAATTCGACGGTCTCGGGTAACGCGCCGTCGGGCGACAGGCCGGAGAATTTCATGCCGACGCTTTCCAACGCCTCGCGGTAGTTTATGTTGACCTCGTAACGGTGGCGATGGCGTTCGGCGATTTTGTTGGTGCCGTAAATTTCCGCGATATGAGTGCGTTCTTCGAGAATGGCTGAATAGGAGCCCAGGCGCATCGTGCCGCCCAGATTATCGCCTCTGGTGCGCTGCTCCATCGCATCGCCGCGTTGCCATTCGGTCATCAGGCCGACCACTGGGTCCGGACACGGACCGAACTCGGTCGAGCCGGCATAAGGTATGCCGGCCAGGTTGCGCGCAGCTTCGATCATCGCCATTTGCATGCCGAAGCAGATGCCAAAATAGGGCACCATGTGCTCGCGCGCAAACTGAGCCGCACGCATCTTGCCTTCGGTGCCGCGCTCGCCGAAACCACCCGGTACCAAGATGCCGTGGACATCATTCAATTGCTCGACGGCGTTTTCTTCTTCGAAGGTTTCAGACTCGATCCAATCGAGATTGACCCTTGCGTTATTGGCGACGCCGCCGTGCGACAGTGCTTCCGACAACGACTTATAGGCGTCGCGCAAATGGGTGTACTTGCCGACGATGGCGATTCTGATCTCGCCATCAGGCTGGCGGATGCGATCGACAATCTGGCGCCAGATATCGAGGTCAGGCTTCGTCGTGGCGTCGAGGCCAAAATGCCGCATCACCTGACTGTCGAAACCATCCTCATGGTAGTCGATTGGCACTTGGTAGATGGTATCCACGTCGAGCGCCGACACTACGGCCTCGGAGCGAATGTTGCAGAACAGGGCTATCTTGTCCTTTTGCGATTCCGCGATCGGCCGGTCGCAGCGGCAAACCACCATATCGGGGTGAATGCCAACGCTCTGCAGTTCCTTTACCGAGTGCTGGGTCGGCTTGGTCTTGAGTTCTC
>CAZHBA010000033.1:0-3312 GCA_964530225.1 uncultured Rhodospirillaceae bacterium
AAAATGAAACCGGTATGACGGTGCTCGACCAGCTTATCCCAATTTCCCAGCGTCACAACCGGTCGACCAAGGTTGAGGGTTTCGATGATATCGCGCCCCCAGGGGTTCGCCTGGCGGGTCAGTTTGGCCACCGCATCACAAGCCAAGATCACCCGCTCGGGCTGGCTGGTGTGGCCGAGAAAATGAAAGTATTCAGCAACTCCCCGGCGCGCCGCGTAATCCTCTAGGGTGCCGCCCTTGGCACCGACTTCGCCCAGTCCTCCGGGCATTCGGGCGCTGAGTTTCATATCGCCGGCGACAACGAACAGGATGTCGCGCCGCCCTCTCGTCGCCAGTTCCTCAGCCAGTTCAACCAGTCGATCGACGCCACGCATGTAGCTGAAATTGCTGAGCGAGCCGATTTTCAGCCGGTTGTCGGCCGGAATATCGGGGTGCGGCGTCGTGGTCTCGGGAACTTGCGCCGGAACGTTGAAGATAATGTTTCCCGGCGCGCCACATCCCAAAGCGCCGTAGTGGCGCCGCTCGTTCTCGGTAATGAAGACGATTTGGTCGGAAACACGGGCGATGGTGCGTGCCTGCCAGCGGGAAAAAGGCGTTCTGAAAGGCTGCGTGCGAATGTGCTGGACGATGGCGGCGCCGACCTGCCCGCGCAGCCAGCGGGCCAGCCACCAAAGGCCGTCGTGGTTCAAATGTACGACATCGAAACGGCTGTCGATTTCGTCAAGCAATCTCTGGCGGAATTCACTGGCGCCGGCAAAGCGCCTCAAAAAGCGCCAGAACTCGACCACGTTGTCGAAGGTCTTGGGTAGCGAATTCCGGGCCGGAATGTCCGGCTCGATGAGGCAGGGGATCTCCAGCGAGCGGTAGGTATCCTCGATGTGGCCGGAGCGTCGGCACCAAACCTCGGGCCTGACGCTGTTGCGGTCCATGTGCGCGAGCACGGAGTGCAGGCTGCGCGAGGCGCCGCCGTGGCCGCCCTCGTGATCTATGCACAACACGCGCAGGCTCTGCTCAGTCATAGCTCTCGACTACGCCAGCCGGGCGTTCCGGTGCATCCACGATTTTCGCCACTCCAGCGCCGCCGAAAGTCAGTACCTATCCCGAATCACGGCAGCCGGCGCACCGAACACAACCTTGTTCTCCGCCACATCCTTCACCACGACCGAGCCCGCTCCGACCATCGAGCGGTCAGCGATATGAATGCCCTGTCGCACAACGGCGCTTTGCCCGATCCAGCAGGCTTTGCCAATGCGGACGCGAGAGCTGATGTCACATTGCGCCATGACTAGGCTGTTTTCTTCCACAATTACCGAATTGCCAATGTGAGCGAGGTCGTTTACCCGACTCCCATCACGCAGGATCGTGTTCTGGTGAACACCTCGCGAAATCACGACGTTGTTTCCTATTTCCACATTCCTACCGATTCTGAGGCCACCAACACAGGGAAATCGAACGCTCTCATCTTCTGGTCCAAATCCAAAACTGTAGGCATCTTCCCCCAGCACCGCACCATTACGTAGGTGCACACCTTCGCTGAGAACGACATCATTCTTGAGCGTGTTGTTAGCGCCTATCACACAGTTGTCACCAATATCTATTTGCCCATCGAATACGCAATGAGGGCCAATTGTTACATCTTTGCCAATTTTTACATCTGGCCCGATGACCGCAGTATCATGTATTTGAGCGGCCGGCCGCGGCAGCATTAGTGTTTTGACTGCCAAAGCAAGGTCATATTTCGGAAAATCACTCGTGATGACACTGTAACCTAAATCCAATAGATCTTGTGCGTTTTGCTCGGGCGTTAGGACGAGAACGTTTTCGACCGGGTCGATGTTCTTTGACTCGACGCCAAGGCGTGCCAAAAAACAAATACTATGCCCTTTCTCGGCGGGAAAGACGGTGAGGCCGCGAACCTCAAAATCATCTCCAGCGAGGGGCCGCTTCAGGAATTGCGAGATGGCTGATGCCGAGACGGCAACAATGGAGGATTCATTCATGGTGACTGATCCACTGGTTTGCGACCTTCCGCCACACCGGGCTAGGGGCCGTATTGGCGCGAATAGACCGTGCAATTGGCCGCCAGATTGCGATCGACGATTTCCTGCTGCCGGGCAAGAAACCCTTCGAGCTTGGCCTGGGCACCGATTAGCTCATCGCGGACCCACCAAATGGGGTGGCTGAGAAGCTGAAGCGCTCGCCCGGCCGCCACCGCCTCATGCTCCAGCGGATGCCCATGATACCAGGCGCCGCGCGAATCGGAGCAATAGCCGATGTCGCGGAAATGGCGCGATCCATAGGCATTGATGCGGCCGGGCACCATCAAGTCGCGGTCCAACAGTTTTGGCGCCGGACGGTGCAGGCTGAAGACTTCGATCTGACATCCGATGAGGTCTTCCAGCATTCGGCATTCACGCTCGGCGGCTGCGATCAGCATAGTCTCGTCGCCATCGTAAAGGGCGGCGTCGAAGTGAAGCCCAACCTCATGGCCAAGTTGCAAAAGCCGGCTCAGCGCGGCTCGCGACCGGTTTGTGAAAGGGTTGTAGAACTCGCTCCGCAGGAGCACGAAATAGTGCCCTCGCCAGCCGTTTTGGTTCTCGACCTCAGCCATTGAGATCGCCGCATCGAGATCGAAATCGACATCGTGGCGCAACACCAGATGCGGGTCCTCGGCCGCGATTTCGGCGTAACCCGATACTTGGTAGCCACGCTGCAGCAGCGAAGCGATCAGGTCAGTGTAGGAATCTAGCGTGAAGTCCATGACGATGGCCCGATAACGGCAGATTTTTCAAGGATTTCATTCAATGTTCGACAACTTTGCACCTGTCAGCGCCGAAGCTGCGGTCTTCGGCGCAAGTTGCTTCGCAGAGGGGCGTGGCCCGGTCTGGCTGAAGAAGCCGTCTCGGCGCAGGAAGCCCATAAACATCTCCACGCCACGCTGGTTGAGGTGCACCGGGTCATTAAAGAATTCCGCCAGCAACGGTGGACGGTTGCCATAGTCCCAGATCCGGGCGTCCCCGACCGCTGCCGAAATCTTGTCCCGCCACGCGGGGTAGCCGTTTCGCTCGGCGAAGGCGGGCAGTATCGGTGAAATGATGAGCTGCAATTCGATTCCCTTCTGCTCGGCAATGTCGATCATGGTCTTCAATGCCCTGACGTTCTCAGGTTTGATATCGAAATAACCCTGCGGCCAGGTAGCTATCGTGCCGGCAGATATTGGCTCGGATAACGCGTTTTGAAACAACAGGTCTGGCATGGGAAAAAACACTTTATGTGCCGCATTGAGGAAGAAGTTATTGTTGAATCTGAATA
>CAZHBA010000034.1:0-10373 GCA_964530225.1 uncultured Rhodospirillaceae bacterium
CTACGATGAGCCAGAAATCCTCCATTATGAAAACACCTCAGTGCGTCCCATGGGTGCTGATGTCAGACAGTGCTGAAATAACCTTATTATAGCCTTATTAGAAAGAAAAAAGACCTAGCTGTTTCCAGCTAAGTCCTTGAAAAGATTGGAAGGCGCACGGGGACTCGAACCCCGGACCCGCTGATTAAGAGTCAGCTGCTCTACCAACTGAGCTATGCGCCCGTCTCAAGGGAAAGCGGATATAGCAAACGGTCCCGCGGCTTGTCGATAGTGGGCCGAGGGTATTGTGCGCACTCACGCACGCGCGAGCTAAGCCGCGCCGCGGCGGTTGATATAGGTGGCGCGGTGGATCCAGCAGCTCATCACCAGGCCGAAGCTGATCAGCACCGCCAGCAGCGCCGTACCGCCGTTGGAAACCAGCGGTAGCGGCACGCCGACCACCGGCACTAAACCCATCACCATGGCGATGTTGATGAACACATAGAAGAAGAAATTGGTGACCAGGCCCATCGCCAGTAGCCGGGCGAACTGGCTGCGGCAGTGAAACGCGATAAAGACGCAATAGCCCATTAGTAGCGCGTAGAGCGCGATCAGTCCGATGCCACCAACCAGGCCAAACTCTTCGGCCAGCATGGTGAAAATAAAATCGGTCTGCTTCTCGGGCAGAAAGTTTAAATGGCTTTGCGTACCCGACAAGAACCCCTTGCCGAACATGCCGCCGGAGCCTAGCGCGATCTTCGACTGCATGATGTGGTAGCCGGCGCCGAGGGGATCGGTCTCCGGGTTGAGGAATGTCAGCACCCGCTGCTTCTGGTAGCCGTGCAAAAATTGCCAACCGACCGGCACGGCAGCGATGGTCGCGCCACCAACCACCATGAATTGCCACACTCGGGCCCCGGCTAGCCACAGCATGACGACGCCGATCAGGCCCAACACGACAGCCGTTCCCAGGTCGGGTTGGCGTAACACCAGGGCTATCGGCGCAGCGATCAATATCAGCGGCAGGATCAGATAGCGCAGGCGGCCAGCGTCGTCGGCCTCGAGACCGTGGGAATAGCGCGCCAGCGCCATCACTAGGGCAATCTTCATGGTTTCCGATGGTTGTAGCTGAATGACCGAAAGGTCGAGCCAGCGCTGCGCGCCCATGCCGATAGACCCCATCACCTCCACCGTCGCCAGCAGGGCAAGGCTTATGGCATAGAGACCATAGGAGACCTTGAGCCAGGACTTGATATCGATGACCGCAATCACCAGCATAAATACGATACCGATGCCGAAACGCGCCATTTGACGCGACGCCCAGGGGCTGAAATTACCGTTGGCGGCGGAAAACAGCATGGCAAAACCGATCACCGAGATCAGCGAGATTAGCGCCACCATTTCCCAATTTAGCTGCAGTAGTTTTTCCCGCAGCGACAGCTCGGTCGAGCCAAAATCTCTGATCCGCGACATCGCCCGCTACACCTTCTCGCCGTTTGGCCGCACGCCGACCACATCCGCACCGGGGGCTTGGCTGACGGGATCCCGTTTCAGGGTCTCGGTTATAATATCGCGGGCAATCGGCGCCGCCACACTGGAACCGCCGCCGCCATGCTCGACGACGACGGCCACGGAGTAACGCGGCGCCTCGATCGGCGCGAAACCGACAAACAGCGCATGATCGCGCCGCTTCCACGGCCGTTGACTGTTCTTCAGGATGCCGGCCTCGCGTTCGGCCTGGGTGATCCGGCGCACCTGCGAGGTGCCGGTCTTACCAGCGATGGTCATGCCGGGCACCATGATGCGGGCGCGGTAGGCGGTGCCCCGGTACGTGTTGGAAACCCTGATCATAGCCTTACGGATGAGATCGAGATGCTCCTGGTTAACTCCGATGTCGGGCAGCGGCGTTTTGGCACGGCCGCTTAAACTATCCTCGGCCATGACATCGCGGGCGATATAGGGGGTCACCGCCTTGCCGCCGTTGGCGATGCGGGCCGCCATTGTCGCCAGTTGTAATGGCGTAGCCAGTACAAAACCCTGGCCAATCGCTGAATTCATGGTATCGCCCATGACCCAGCGCTGGCCAATAACGGCGCTTTTCCAGGCGCGGGTTGGGATGAGACCCGGCCGCGACCCCGGTAGGTCGAGGTCTAGGGACTGGCCGAGCCCAAAACGGTTGGCCATTGCGGCGATGCGGTCGATGCCGACCCGGCGCGCAACCTCGTAGAAATAGACATCGCAGGATTCGACAATGCCCTTGCCCAGATCGGTGTGGCCATGTCCCGTGCGCTTCCAGCAGTGGAACTTGCCATCGCCCAAGGTCAGGCTGCCAGAACAGAAAAATCTTGTGCTCTGCGTGATCACACCGGCTTCCAGCGCTGCCAAGGCCACCATCATTTTAAACGTCGAACCCGGCGCGTATTCGCCGGCGATCACTTTGTTACGCAGCGGCGCCCGTTCATCATCGGCAAGCACGCGCCACTCGGCCTCGCTGAGTCCGTCGGTGAAATTATTGGGGTCGAAACTCGGCGTTGAGGCCTGAACCATCGTCGCACCAGTATTAACGTCGAGCACCACGACCGATCCGGTCTGATCGCCCAGCGCCGTCATCGCCGACTGTTGCAATTTAGAATCGACTGTTAAGACGACCGTTTGGCCGGTTTGCCCATTACGCCGGCCCAACTCGCGGATCACTCGGCCCAGCGCATTCACTTCCAACTGGCTGGAACCGGCGCGTCCGCGCAACACCAGGTCAAACGTGCGCTCGACGCCGCTGCGACCGATGCGAAATCCTGGTAGCTCGAGCAGCGGATCACCGGTCTGGTGCTTAGTCGCTGGCGATCCGACATAGCCTAAAATATGGGATGCCACTTCGCCTTCCGGATAAAACCGCCGGTCGCCCACCTCTATAAGGACGCCAGGCAAATCTGGCGCGTTTACTTCGATGCGCGCGACATCATTCCACTCCAGGAACTCACGCACCAAGACCGGGACGAACTTCCTCTTGCGCTTGACCTCGTCCAGAATTCGCGACCGCTCTTCCGGTAAAATAGGAATCAGGTGCGCAAGCCGGTCGAGGGACTCGCCGATGTCAGGTGTATTCTCCGCTTTTACCAGGACCTGGTAATTCTGCTGATTGACCGCCAACGGCACGCCGAAGCGGTCGACGATCTGTCCGCGGGACGGTGCCAACAGACGCAAATTGATGCGGTTCTCGTCGGCCAGCATCTGGAAGCGGTCGGATTCGATCACCTGCAAATAGTTCAAGCGCGCGACCAATGCAGTCAGCAGCGCAAACTTACCGCCGGTCAGGATAGCCGCCCGGCGTGAAAATTGACGCTGGCGATCACCGGCGCGATTCTGCATCAGGCTTCCGCTATGCCGATAAGGTGCCGCTGGGTACGAACCAATAACCAGGCAATCGCGGGAAACAACACAATCGTCATAATCAAAGCAACAAAGGCGGTTCCCGGTGCCAGCAATGTTCCGCGCGCCACCGACGCCAGTAGCCACACAGCAAATGCGGCAATCGGCGCCACCAGCGCAAAGGCGCTCCAGAACACCCAGAACGGTTTACCGACAATGAACCGGCGCTGATTGAGCACCAAAGCCTGAACCAACAGGTAGACAAGCGCATACATCCCCAAGGGCGCGCCCGCCACGGCGTCCTGCACAATGCCGAGCCCGAAAACCGCCACGTAAGGCATCAGGTCGGGCCGGAATACCACCCAATAATACAGCGAGATCAATGCGAACGCCGGCGCAACGTTGCTCAGCAAGGGCAAGGGTAACGGTAGTTGCCCAACCAAGACGAAAGCGAAGGTTGTCGCCACCGGCACCAGATTGCGCATCCAACAGCGAATAAATGTGAAAACGGAGAGCGCGTTCATTGCCCTGCCTCTGTCACCGGTGGAGATTTTGGCGGTGGGATTGGCACCTTCTCGGGCGCAGGCAGAATGCCGTCGACGCCGTAATCCAGAATCACCGCCTGGTTCAGCTGCGAAATGCTAACAAATGGCTGCACACTAACAACGGCCTCGGAGGCTTGCGCAACGGTTCCCACTGAGAGACCAGGCGGGTAGACGCCGCCATGACCTGATGTAACGATTCTGTCTCCCAGTGAAACCGGCGAGTTGTCAGGCAAAAACTGCAGCACCGGATACGACGAATTATCGCCTCTGACGATGGCCCGGTTGCCGGTCGATTCGACGACGACGGGAATGCGTGAATTTATGTCGGTTATCAGCAGAACTCGCGACGAGCGCTCACCGACTTCTGCGATACGGCCGATTAGCCCCCCCTGCCAAATGACGGCCTGGCCGCGGCGGATGAATTGCCGCGCGCCAGCGTTTATTAGGAGGCTGTGAAAATAAGCGCCACCGGTATCGGCAACCACCCGTGCGGTGACGAATTGGGAGCGTTTATCGGGCACATACTCTAGCTGCGCGCGCAATGTGGCATTCTCGACACCCAGCCGGCGGGCCTCTTGAACCCATTGTACCAGACGTGCGTTTTCCTCGCGCAGTAGGCGGTTTTCGCCGTAGACAAAGAAAAAGTCTTCGACACTATCGACGGCTTGCCCAACCGCCTGAACCGGTTGGCTCAATACAGACAGCAATGGAGAAACAGTGTCGACAATCGCCAGGCGCATACGTTCGATACCGGTCGATTCGGCCTTGCTGAACAGCATCAGGGCAAACGAAAGCGCAACGAAGCCCATAAAGGCGAACCGTTGCGCCCAAATGCGGATTGGCACTGCCAATCCAGCTACCGTTACTTTCGCACTGCGTTTCGCCACAACGCTCCCTTAACGCAATCGATGTTGACCGCGGGCCCGTCAGTACATGCTGACTAGTACACCCTTGAGCTGTTTGAAATCATCCAATGCCCGGCCCGTACCACGCACCACGCACGACAGCGGGTCGTCGGCGATCGATACCGGCAAACCGGTCGCGTGCCGCAAAACGTAATCCAGATTGCCCAGCAACGCTCCGCCACCTGTGAGCACAATACCTTTATCGACGATATCGGCGGCAAGTTCCGGCGCCGTATGCTCGAGCGCCACTTTGACAGCGTCAATGATCGCGCTGACCGGTTCAGCCAGGCTTTCCGCGATTTGACGCTCGGAGATCACCAGTTCCTTGGGCACACCGTTCATCAGGTCACGGCCCTTAATTTCGATGGTGCGGCCATCGCCGTCCTCGGGCGGACAGGCAGAGCCGATCTCTTTCTTGATCCGTTCCGCACTGCTCTCGCCGACCAGTAAATTATTGGTGCGGCGGATGTAGCCAATGATCGCTTCGTCCATCAGGTCGCCGCCAACACGAACGCTGCGCGAATAGACGATGCCGCCCAACGACAACACCGCCACCTCGGTCGTGCCGCCGCCGACGTCGACGACCATGGAGCCAGTCGGCTCGGTAACCGGCAGGCCGGCGCCGATGGCTGCCGCCATCGGTTCCTCGATCAACCACACCTTGCGTGCACCGGCGCTTTCTGCTGACTCCTGAATCGCGCGGCGTTCAACCGCTGTCGACCCGGACGGTACGCAAACGACAATCTGCGGGCTATGGAAGCCACGCCGGTTGTGCACCTTGCGGATAAATTCCTTGATCATCTCCTCGGCGACTTCAAAGTCGGCGATAACGCCGTGGCGCAGGGGCCGGATAGCCTGAATGTTACCGGGCGTTCGGCCAAGCATCTGTTTGGCCTCGTTGCCGACGGCGAGCACTCTCTTCTTGCCCCTCGATTCCTCAATCGCAACGACCGATGGTTCGTTCAAAACAACATCCCGGTCCTTGACGTACACCAACGTGTTCGCTGTGCCGAGATCGATTGCCATGTCTGCCGACAGAGCTCCCATAATTCGCGATAGCATCGTTCGCCGCCTCATTCGCCCGGCCTCACCGCCGGGTGTATTAAGAGAGCACCGCGCTAGTGCAGTGCCCTGTGGGTTACACTTATGCCGACAAAGCTGCCGGCGCTGTTTTCTCTCGCTTCACGCTCAACTTATTCAGAGCGTGTAAATAAGCCCTTACCGACGCCACCAAGGTATCTGCGTCTGCACCTTGTCCATTAACCGTCTTGCCACCTTCTTCCAGACGTACGGTCACCTCTGCCTGCGCATCGGTGCCGCCGGTCACAGCATGCACCTGATACAGCTGCAAGCTGGCCGAATGGGGGCAAATCTCCCTTATGGCATTAAAAATGGCGTCAACCGGGCCATTGCCGTTCGACGTGGTCGACGCGACCTGACCATCGAGCTCCAATTCCAGCTCAGCTGTCTGCGGCCCCTTCGAGCCGGCGACGACTTGCAGCGACACAAATCGGATGCGGTCGCTGTCGTGCTGGATGGTATCGTCAACGAGAGCGATTATGTCCTCGTCGAAGATTTCCTTTTTCTTGTCCGCCAAGTCCTTGAAGCGCTGGAAGGCGTCGGAAACAGCGTTCTGACCCATGCCATCATAGCCCAGTTCTTTCAACTTTTCACTGAACGCATGGCTGCCTGAATGTTTGCCCATAACCAGATTGGACTCGGTCAGGCCGACCGATTCCGGAGTCATGATTTCATAGGTCTGGGCGTCTTTGAGAACCCCGTCCTGATGAATGCCGGATTCGTGCGCGAACGCATTAGCGCCGACAATTGCCTTGTTGGGCTGCACCGAGAAACCGGTGATCGTCGACACCAGGTGGCTGGCCCGCGTGATGCCCGTGGTATCGACACCGGTGGAATACGGCATGACATCAGGCCGCGTGCGCAGCGCCATAACCACCTCTTCCAGCGCACAGTTGCCAGCGCGCTCGCCGATACCGTTGATCGTGCACTCGATTTGCCTTGCACCGGCTTTTACCGCCGCCAGGGAATTGGCAACAGCCAGGCCCAGATCGTTGTGGCAATGCACTGAGATCACCGCCTTGTCGATGTTGGGCACGCGGTTGAACAGCATTTCGATAAGCGCGGCAAACTCTTCGGGTACGGCATAGCCCACCGTATCTGGAATATTGACTGTCGTCGCACCGGCCCGGATCGCCCCTTCGACGACACGGCAGAGAAAATCGTGCTCGGTGCGCGAGCCGTCTTCGGGCGACCACTCAACATCGGGACACAGATTACGCGCGTGAGAAACGCTGTCGACGATTGCCTGATGCACCTCTTCCGGCTCCATCTGCAGCTTGACCCGCATGTGCAGCGGGCTGGTCGACAAAAACGTGTGGATGCGAGGTTGAGCAGCATCCTTAAGGGCTTCCCAGGCCCGGTCAATGTCTTTAACCGAGGCGCGCGCTAAGCCGGCGATGGAACTGGTTTTAACGGCGTTGGCGACTTCGCGAACAGCCTCGAAATCGCCGTTCGAGGCGATCGGGAACCCGGCCTCGATGATATTGACGCCCATTTCCTCCAGCGCCAGGGCGACGCGTACCTTTTCTTCCAGGTTCATCGAACAGCCAGGCGACTGTTCGCCGTCGCGCAGCGTGGTGTCGAAAATTCGGACGCGGTCGGATTCGCCAGCGCCGTCCTGCGGCGCAATTTCTGCTGATGTGGGATCGGTGGCGGTCATTGGTCCTGTTCCAATTGGTTCGTTAACTTAGGCAATAGCAATGACTCCCCTAAACACGGTGACCCCATATTTTTGGGGCCCATCGATGTTTAGGGGCACCTAAGTCGCAGGCCCGCGCCGCCGCCAAGCAGCTTCGACGCGAGACCGGCAAACCCATCAGCGCAGGCAACGCAACCCGAAATCCGGGTACGTTCAAACACGTCTACTCGTGCACCTAATTTGCTCACAGGCCGCAATCCTTCGTCTCAGCTTATTTGAACCGATTCGGTCTGACGTTAACCATGGGTCCAAATGGTTAAGTACTGGTATATCGCACTCTACCAGACAACCAAGAAACTACTGATATCCTGCAGTTTTAGGCCGTTATCATGCCGGACCGCAACGATTTTGTTAACCAATTTATTAAGTCGCGCGTTAACAGCATACAAAACTGAAACGGTAACCGGCCAGACTGGTTCGATCCGACCGGATACAGTTTTAGCGTTGTCGCGACCCAGTAACGGACGCTGTTGTGGCGACGCCAGCAGTAAACTGCTCTAGTTTTTACTCTTGTCGACCATAGCGTTTTCAGCAATCCACGGCATCATGCCGCGTAGCTTCTCGCCGACTTCTTCGATGCCGTGACCAGCCTGCAACCGGCGTACGGTTTTGAATGAGGTCTGGCCGACCTGGTTTTCAACCATCCATTCGCGCGTGAACTGGCCGGACTGAATTTCGCTGAGTATACGTTTCATTTCCGCCCGTGTCTCATCAGTGACGATTCGGGGACCGCGGGTGTAATCGCCGTACTCCGCCGTGTTCGACACCGAATAGCGCATGTTCGCCAGCCCGCCTTCGTAAATTAGGTCGACGATCAGTTTGACTTCGTGAACGCATTCGAAATAAGCCATCTCGGGCGCATAGCCCGCCTCGACGAGGGTCTCGAAGCCGGCTTGGATTAGCGCCGTGAGACCACCGCATAATACCGTTTGTTCGCCGAACAGATCGGTTTCGCATTCTTCCTTGAAGGTGGTCTCGATGATCCCGGCGCGGCCAGCGCCGATCGCGGCGCCATAGCTCAGCCCGATATCGTGGCAGTTGCCACTGGCATCCTGATAAACGGCCAGCAACGATGGTACACCAGCGCCGCGCTCGTATTCAGATCGCACGGTATGACCGGGGCCCTTTGGCGCGATCATAAACACGTCTAAGTCGGCGCGCGGCTCAATCAAATTGAAGTGAATATTGAGACCGTGGGCGAAGGCAATCGCTGTGTTCTCGCGCATATTGCCAGCCAGATAGTCGCGGTAGAGGTCGCCCTGCAACTCGTCCGGTACCAGCACCATGACCACATCGGCCCAAGCGGCGGCATCAGCTGAGTTTTTGACCTCAAAACCGGCCCCTTCCGCTTTGGCGACGCTGGCCGAGCCTTCGCGCAAAGCGACGACAATATTTTCCGCACCGCTATCGCGCAAATTCATCGCATGGGCATGTCCCTGGCTGCCGTAGCCAACGATAGCCACCTTCTTACCCTTGATTAAATTTACATCGGCGTCGCGGTCATAATAAACGCGCATGGTTCTCAATCCCTGTCAGTTCGTGTTTTGCGTACGCAAGCTCCTGAGGCCAACGTTCGCGGGGTTTTACAGGCCACGGTGCCATTTGCCAACGAGGACATCGGCGGCCGCACCCGAAAATTAGTTCTCCTCGCCGCGTTTCTCGCCACGCATGATGGCGACAACTCCCGAGCGGGCGATCTCAACCTCGCCCAAATTACGCATGAGGTCTAGAAAACTCTCGATTTTCTCGGGCGATCCAGTCAGCGAAAAGACGAAAGAATTGACCGCCGTGTCGACGACCCGGGCGCGAAATATATCGGCGATACGCAGCGCCTCACGCCGTTCGGCGCCAGTATTGACTATTTTTACCAGGGCGAATTCGTGCTCGACATGGGGGCCCTCTTCAGTCAGATCGTGCACGTCTTGAACCGGCACTAAGCGCTCGAGCTGCGCCTTGATCTGCTCGATGACCATCGGCGTGCCCAACGTTACCAGGTTTATCCTCGAGGACGATTCATCCTCGCTGACCGTCGCCACTGTCAGACTCTCGATGTTGTAGCCGCGCCCGGAAAACAGTCCGACAACACGAGCCAGCACACCTGGCTCGTTATCGACCAAAACTGCCATGACGTGGCGTTCGATGTCACTGTCGTTCGTCATACCTAACCAATACTCTGTTGATGGTGATACTTTGGGGATTAAACGGCGGACGTCGCCCAGCTGTTTTCTAGACCAGCACCATGCCGTCTTCCGATTGGGTCTGTTCCTGGCGGTCGTTGACGCCTAGCAGAATCTCGTTGTGCGCGGCACCGCCGGGGATCATCGGAAAACAGCTCTCTTCCTTCGACACTACCATGTCGACAATAACCGGGCCCGGGGTCTCAAGCATCTGCTTGATGACATCGTCGACCTGGCCTGGCTCGGTCGCCCGCAAGCCGGTCATGCCGTAGCTTTCCGCCAGCTTGATGAAGTCCGGTAGCCCAGCCGAATAGGATTCCGAATAACGACCGCCGTGCAGTAACTCCTGCCACTGCCGCACCATACCCAGGTACATGTTGTTGAGAATGAACACCTTCACTGGTAAGCCGTACTGCGCCATGGTGCCCAGTTCTTGGATGTTCATCATCGTCGACCCTTCGCCAGCGATATCGATCACCAGGGCGTCGGGGTGACCGACCTGCACACCGACCGCAGCCGGCAGGCCGTAGCCCATGGTGCCGAGGCCACCGGATGTCATCCAATGGTTGGGTTTGTCGAACTTGTAGAACTGGGCCGCCCACATCTGATGCTGGCCGACCTC
>CAZHBA010000035.1:0-59555 GCA_964530225.1 uncultured Rhodospirillaceae bacterium
ACGGAGCTAATGGCGCGCTCGCTGGGGTGCGGATCCTCGATCTAACACAGTTTGAGGCCGGTCCGTCCTGCACCGAGGCACTGGCCTGGATGGGTGCTGAGGTGGTCAAGGTCGAAAATCCAAAAGGCGGCGACCAAGGCCGCTTCGCCTGGACCGAAATACCGGGTGTCGATTCCTGGTATTTCCTGCTCTTCAACGCCAACAAAAAGAGTGTCACCGCCGATTTGAAGACGGACGAGGGTCAGCAACTGGTCCGGAGCCTAGCCCGTGAGGCCGATATCTTCATCGAGAATTTCGCGCCCGGCGTAATTGAGCGACTGGGCCTCAGCTACGATGTGCTGAAAGAAGAAAACGACCGGCTGATCTACGCCCAGGTCAAAGGCTTCGCCGATGGTAGCCCCTATGAAGATTTCCTCGCCTTCGACATGATCGCTCAGTCAACCGGCGGCCTGCTGTCGATCACCGGCGAGCCCGACGGCCAGCCTAACAAGCCGGGTCCGACCCTGGGCGACACCGGCACCGGCATGCTGCTGGCCATCAGTATTCTCAGTGCGCTCTACCAGCGTATGAGTACCGGTAAGGGTCAGTACATTCGCGCAGCGATGCAGGACGCCATGCTGCAGTACAGCCGCGTCGCCTACGCCGTGCAGGCGGGTAGCGGTAAACCAGCGCCACGAATGGGCCCAAGGGTTCTTACTGGCGGCACCGCACCATGCGGTATCTTCCCCTGCCAGCCCGGCGGGCCCAACGACTACGTTTATATCTACACCTCGCGCGCCGGCAATCATCACTGGTACCGGCTATTGTCGGCGATCGGCCGCGAGGATCTGATCGACGATCCACGTTTCTCAACACCGGAAAATCGCATTGACCACCAGGACGAGGTGGACGAACTGCTGTCCGAGTGGACGCGCCAGCGTAGCAAGCGCGAGGCGATGGAAATCCTCGGCAACGCCAAGGTGCCGGCCGGTGCGGTGTACGACACCATGGAGCTACAGAACGACGCCAATCTGGAAGAACGCGGCGTTTTCCAAACCATGACGCATCCCGAACGCGGTGATTTCAAGATGCCGGCCTGGCCGGTCAAGATGTCCGGCTCCAATGTGCCGATGGCTGCCGCGCCGTTGCTCGGCGAGCATAACACGGCGGTGCTGGGCGACTGGCTCGGCATGAGCGAGGACGACATAAACACCTTGAAATCCGACGGCATCATCTGAGAGATACCTCCAGGCAATATCAATCGGGCAAAAGCAATAATCATAACTCTGAAGGAGAGGCACGGTGGCGGAACTGAACGGCTCGGAAATTCTGGCCAAGGCATTGCGGCACGAAGGCGTCGACGATCTGTTTTTTCTCATGGGCGGCCCCATGCTGGCAGCCGAGGCGGCCTGCATCGAGGAGGGCATCCGCCCCCTGGATGCACGCCACGAACAGGCGGCGGTGTTTATGGGGCAAGCCTATAGCCGGCTACTCAACCGACCGGCGGTGTGCATGGCAGCGAGCGGGCCCGGCGTTACCAATCTGGTGACCGGTGTCGCCAACGCGCTGATCGACTGCGTGCCGATTGTCGCGGTCGGTGGTTCCAGCCCGGTCGGCCTCTATGGCCGCCAGGCGTTTCAGGAAATCGATCAGCTGAACATGATGCGACCCTGCGTCAAGTGGGCCGACCGGGTCTATCATCCCCGGCGCATCCCCGAACTGGTGCATATGGCCTTTCAGAAGGCGATGTCGGGTAAACCCGGACCGGTCTATCTCGATCTGCCGGGCGATATTCTGTACCAGAAGATCGACGAAGCCGAGATCGACTGGACACTGTCGGGCCAATCGCTGGAGCGCGCGCGGCCCCAGGGCGACGCCGACAAAGTGGCACAATTGATCGACGCCCTATCCGTAGCCGAACGACCGGTCATCGTATCGGGCGGCGGCGTTTTATGGTCGGAAGCCTGGGATGAGTTGCGCGAATTCGTCGAGAAGGCCGGCATTCCGTTCTATACCACCCCGCAGGGTCGCGGCGTGATCCCCGAAGACCATCCGCTGTGCCATCTTACGGTGCGCTCGGCGGCTTTCCGAGAGGCCGACCTTATCGTTATCGTCGGTACCCGCATGAATTACATCATCAGCCACGCCGCACCGCCGCGCTTCAACGTCGACGCAAAAATTGCGCGTATCGACATCGACGCCGAAGAGGTCGCCACTAGCCCGCGGCATGTCGATATAGGCATCGTTGGTGACGCCCGGGCGGTACTGCAGCAGCTCAACGCCTGTCTCGGCGACAGAGTGACGGAAGCTAACTTCCAGCACTGGCGCGACCGACTAGCCGAGGAAGAAGCGCAGAAGCGCGCCCGGCCTGGCGGCAACAGCCTGTCCGACGACGTTCCGATCCATCCGCTACGACTGTGCGAGGAGATCAAGAATTTCGCCAACCGCGACGCCGTTATGGTCGTCGACGGCCAGGAGATCCTCAACTATGGACGCCAATCGATCCCCACCTATGAACCGGGGCACCGGCTTAACTCCGGTCCGTTCGGCACCATGGGCGTCGGACTACCGTTCGGCCTCGGTGCCAAGATCGCCAAGCCCGACAAGCAAGTGATCGTACTGCACGGCGACGGCTCATTTGGCCTCAACGCCATGGAACTCGACACAGCGGTGCGCCACAATATCCCGGTGCTGGTGGTGATCAGCCTCAACGGTGGCTGGACCGCCGATCCCGACCAGAATAAGCCCGGCCGCGAATTGGGCTACGTCCGCTACGATAAAATGGCCGAGACGCTGGGCTGTTACGGAGAATATGTCGAAGCACCGGAAGACATCCGTCCGGCACTGGAACGGGCACAGGCCAAAGTCGACGAGGGTAGGGTCGCGGTCGTCAACGTCAAAACCGACTTCGCCGCCCGCGCCGGCACACAGACCTTCGCGCAGTATTCAACGTAACGCGTCAAGCGTTTCTAGATCGACTACCCCCACCCCATCCCTCCCCTCAAGGGGGGCTGTGGAGCGAACCATCGCGCAACAGCGCGGCGAAAGTCGCTTCACAGAAAATTTCTTCGGCTGGCTAATTACCCTCCCCAGCGAGGGGGAGGGTTAGAGGGGCGGCGAGCGTTAGCGAGCCGAAGGGAAATTAATCTTCAACCGTCGCTACCAGCCGAGCACTTCTGCCGTTCCTCGTAACGGTCGATCTCGGTGGTGATGGCGTCGGTCACCGCGCCGACATAGGTTTCGCGGTTGGCAGTGGCGTGAGCATGGGCATCGCGCTGCACATCCATGGCACCCTGAAAGTGGGGGATGACATAGCGTGCCATCAGCTCGTAGCTCTTTTTGGTGTTCTCCCAATTAGCCCAATTATGCGCTAGTTCCATCACGACTCCGCAGCCGCCGGTGCCTGCGAGCAGTCGCTCAATATGGGCGATCGCGTCGTCCGGCGTGCCAATCGCCGCCATACGCGTCTCGGTCAGATAGGCCAACGGGTCGGTGACCTCGGGCGGAACGATCGGCGTCGGTGCGACATCGCGGAAATAGCGCGCAAAGATGGGTAGGCCGAAGGCGACATTAGCTTCGGCCTGTTCGCGCGTTTCGGCCAGATGGATTAGCGTGACGATGCGCCAGTTTTTGCGGTCGACAGTCTGCCTGTGCTCCACCGCCGCTTCCTCGCAGCGCCGCCAGTTCTCCGCCTGGTGGGCCAGCGCATCATCCAAGGTACCGCCAATCGACAGCAAACCGAGCCCGTGCCTACCCGCCGCCAACGCGCCGGCCGGCGAGCGTAACGAGGCTACCGCCATCTCGATCATCGGCTTGGTGTAGCTGGCTAGCTGCAGGCGGGCGTCGTTCAGTGTGAACCAATCGGTCTCGGCGGTGACTCGCTCGCCGCGCAACAGCGGAACCAAAACATCGATCGCTTCGTTCATGCGCCGCCGTTGCTCTTTCGGATGAAAGCCCATGGCGAACGCATCCGAGGGCAGCGAGCCAGGTCCGACACCGAACATCACCCGGCCGCAGGTCATATGATCGAGCTGGTTCATGCGGTCGGCATTGATGAACGGATGGTGGTAGGCCAGCGAGGACACGCCGGTACCCAATCGTATGCGCTCGGTACGTTCGGCGGCAAACGCCATGAACACTTCTGGCGAGGCGATGATCTCAAAACCGGCGGTTTCACCACACCAGGACGAACAGCAAGATCAAAACGACGGCAACAATATCAGCATCAAACATGTTGCGGCTTCCCTCAGTCGCCTAATCAGCCGCGATGGGCTGAGCTTATCTATATGGACCACCAGATCGAGATCACGCTTGAGCGCCAGGGTGGGATTTTCGTCTGGGCTATGGAAGGGCGCCAGGAAAATTCCAAAACGGGGGTTGTTATCGACCATGACAGAAGTTCCTTCGTACTTTTTGGCACTAGGCCAGCCGGCATGCGGTCAGCACCTCATTATCGTTGTCCGGTACAGTGCAAAATAAATCACCGCCTGTTAAGCCGGTTCAATCCAACTCCCGGCAACCTTGCCCGCGCAAAAACGGTAATTATTGCCGAGATAGAAGACAAAAATGGCGGTTGCCGCCTGCCTTTTCGCCAAAATCCGATTCGGATTCCGAAAAATACTCAAACCAGAATTACGGTTTGCCGGCGACCGTCAAACCAGGCGCCACCGTGGCACAGGGCTTGCGTATATAGTAAAGGAGGACGGCAAAGAAATTGCCGCCCGATCGCAGTCAAGATCATTGCGTGAGGTACGCGATGCATATTAATTCCCATTTTACGCCGCCCGTTTTCGGCGCCAGTTCACGGCCCGATCACGCCGCTAATCGGCGGCCCAGCCAGCAGCAGCAGGCCGAAGAGGCACCCAATACCGCTCAGGACGCCACAGCCACCGATACGGTAACGGCCGTCGCAACGGCCGAAAAAACCCGAAATTCCCGGGCGGTCAGTAGTCCATTAGGCGCGCGGATATCTGAATACTCTGCAAGGCTTAGACGGCCACAATCTCAGTTGGTTGGTGTCACAGACCGTCCATCAGATTCGCTTACAGTATCCCGGCAGCGGCAACTGCAACGAAGCGGCGGTATTCATCACCTCGTACCGCCCACCTGAAAACCGAGGGCAGTCCCGTGCCAACCCAGCACTAATGATGGCAGCCCCGATGTCTTGACCTTCGAGGAAGCAGACACCGATCACGCGGTCATAGCTCCGTTCACCGTTCAGTTCACAATGAACCTTCTGCCCGGCGACGAGGTGCTCCATAAAGTCCCGCGCTGCTGTCCCATGCGGTTCATCCGCTTCAGGTGCCGCCACACCGTTCAGCCTAACCGGCACATCGGCCACTACAATGGTGTCGCCGTCGCGAACGTGTGTGACAGTGCCCGTGAGGATGTCCTGTGCGTATACGGGCGCAACAAGCAGCGACACTGAGACAATAAGCGCGGATAGCAAACATTTCATCGCAACAGCCTACCACCGATCCCGGCCGAAAAAGAAATGGCGGCCTACGCCGAACCACGCAGTTCCGCGAGGTATGCCCCGCACCGCTCGACCGATACCCGGTGGCACACCGGTTGCAGCGAATGGCGACGGCATCGATGGAATAGGTAGCGGGTGGCAGCAAGCCGGTAAACAAGGGGTAGCGTAACTCCGACGCGGAATATCGGCATATGGTGCGATGTCTGTAAATGTCGAAAAAGCAGAAAACTAAAAGAAAGGATAGGCCGAAGCCTGCCTTTTCTTTTGCGTCATAAATACTTGTTAACGGATGGGTAACAAATGGATTTGAATGCATAAATTTTTCTGTCTGATGTGCTGTCCCGCTCCTAGTCAACAGTAAAAAAATTTGGCTATTAGAGACCGTTGTGGTTCGATAGTGAGAAAAGAAAATCGACCCAAAATAATCCAAAACCCTCTCACCGAAAGGTTGATCTCATGAAGGCTTTGTTACTCGGGAAATACGCCCCCCATGCCCTTAAAGGACTTATTGCTGGTTCCGACCGTGAGGCGGCGATCAAAAAGTTGATGGATGCAGTAGGGGGGACAGCTGACTATGTCGCGTTTGTCCGTGGCAAATACGACGTTGTTGTGCGGATTGAAGTAAAGGACCAAGAGACAGCCATGGGTCTCGTAACTGCTATTAAGGCCAGTGGGGCTTTCGAAGAGGCAGACTACTTAGAAGAAGTTGATATGCCGCGTGTAATTGAGGCCGCTCAAACTGCTGCAAGTGTCTACACAGCCGCTGGTTAACCGGGTTGAACCGCCAAGATCAAGCCCCTGCGAGACCCGCCTCCGGAGACCTTCTCTTTTCGTACTGTCGGACCACCGGCATGTACCGCTTGACCTGCTCCCCAGTCGTCAGCTTACTGTACTGCGCCCGCTGAGGGGCCTCTGATCCCTGTATCCGAGCTAGACATTCTCGGGACAGTCGCTGGGCTCCCGCGATCTGTTCGCAGGTCATCTTTGAAGCAAATAGTTTCTTATTTTCGATCGCCGCAATTTGCCCCTTTTTTACTGCTGCGCAACCCGCCACCGCACCGAACCGGACAACGCTTCTAGAAAGTTGGAAAGCACGTAAAGGCGCCCGCGACGCTCCGGTGTTACTCGTCGTTCTTCACTCGGATAGAGCCAGCTTGTGCGGCGCATGGCGCTGCTTTGCCCAAAGAACAATCCACTTGCTTATCAATTGCTTACCCAACAAAACAAAGGGGCCAGCGATTTTTCTCTAAGTCCTTGTTTTTATAGGTGGAGCCGGACGGAATCGAACCAACGACCTCTACAATGCCATTAATGAAAATATAACCTGTCTGGGTTAAGGGCTCGAAACAAGCGCGTTAGTACGTCTCCAAAATGCCTCCTCGGAATATGCAGAAGTGAAGCGCAGCGCCAATGCCCTCCCGCCTAACTTGGACCCGCCATTTGCCCTTACGTTTTCTGATGGTAGCCAACGCAAATCTCCTCGTAGCTATGACACAGGTGTGACAGCTTGATTTGCATTGGGTTTTTGGGAGTTGGTTGGTCCTTCTAAATCCTTGCGCAGCAAGGGGTTAGAATGGTGGAGCCGGACGGAATCGAACCGACGACCTCTACAATGCCATTGTAGCGCTCTCCCAACTGAGCTACGGCCCCATCATGGGTTTGGCTGCTGCCGCGGCGACGATACAAGCTGGCACATCGAAGGCAAGCGGTATTTACGCCGCCAAATCTCCTTACTAATTGCTGTCGTCGCTAATTTCCTTGGTCACGACCGACACATCGCTGTCGTCGTCCGCCAGATCTGATGTGTCTTCGATCGCCGCATCATCATCGCCATCGTCGTCATCGACAGCGCTATCATCGGCCAACGCGGCCAATTCCTGATCGATAACGTCACCGTTCTCGCTGGCCGGAACTTTGGGGCTGGGTGGTGCTTCTTCGGCTACTGCGCGCGAACGCCTGGGCCGAAAAATAGCCTCCACGTCGAACTTAGCGCCACAGCTCGGACACAGGATTGGATCCTTGCACATATCATAAAAACGGGTTCCGCAAGCTAGGCAAGCCCGCTTAACGCCCCATTTCGGTTTGGCCACTGTTTATCCTCCGACGGGTTAAGCGCTGCCGTGTGCCACGAACGCCGCCGTCTGTCAAAAGCAAAACGCGTGTGGCGTAAATCGGTAGCGGCACCCAGTAACTCCAATAGCCGATTCCCGGTGTTTGTGCTATGGCACCCAGCCAATGGAATCAACCATATCAAAATCGAAAACCACTGCGAACGGCGGGCTTACCGCCCGGCGCGGCGGCCCCTTGCGGGGCGCGCTGACGGCGCCCGGCGACAAATCGATTTCTCATCGCGCCCTATTGCTGGCAGCACTTGCGGTTGGCGAAACGGTAATCCTGGGTCTGCTTGAAGGCGACGACGTGCACCGCACCGCAGCGGCGCTTCGCAGCCTCGGTGTCTTGGTGACTCGCGATGGCCCCGGCGCTTGGAGGATCAACGGGGTCGGCGTCGGTGGTTTGCTGCCTCCCGACGACGTGGTCGACCTGGGCAACTCCGGCACCGCGGCGCGCCTGTTGTGCGGCCTCTTGGCCGGGCATGGCTTTTCGGCTGTGCTGACCGGCGACGCCTCCCTGCGCAGCCGGCCCATGGGCCGGGTCATCACGCCGCTAACGGCGATGGGGGCGGTGTTCCAAGCGCGCGGCAGCGACCACATGCCGCTGACCATAACCGGTAGCGATAATTTGCGGCCTACCATCTATACGCTGCCGGTGGCCTCGGCCCAGGTAAAATCGGCAGTACTACTGGCTGGCCTGCACGCACCGGGCGAGACCAGTGTCGTCGAGCCGTCGCCAACACGCGACCACACCGAGCGTATGCTCGGCCATTTCGGCGCTAACGTCCGCGTAGAAGAAGCCGGTACCGGCCGCCGGGTTACAGTCACTGGCCAGCCTGAGTTGACGCCGGCTGCCATCGCCGTGCCCGCCGACCCCAGTTCAGCGGCGTTTCCCGCCGTGGCCGCACTTTTGGTCGAAGGTTCGGAAATCACCCTGCCCGGTATCTGCGCCAATCCAACACGGGCGGGTCTTTACACGACCCTCGCCGAGATGGGCGCGACGCTGGCCTTCCGCAACGAGCGCATAGAAGGTGGCGAACCAGTCGCTGATTTGGTGGTGAAGGCCAGTTCACTCACTGGAGTCGAGGTGCCGTTCGAACGGGCGCCGGCAATGATCGACGAATATCCGGTATTGGCTATGGCCGCGGCCTGCGCCGAAGGTACCACCGTATTCCACAGCGTCGGGGAATTGCGCCACAAGGAAAGCGACCGCCTGGCCGCCGTCGCAGCGGGATTAACGGCCTGTGGCGTCAACGTCGAAGAAACAGCGGATAGCCTGACGATTCACGGCGTCGGCCCAGGCGCTGGTAGACGCCCCGCCGGCGGCGCCACCATCGAAGCGGCGCTGGATCACCGCATCGCTATGAGTTTTCTGGTGCTCGGCCTGGTCAGCGAAAAACCGGTAACGATCGGTGATGGCAGCTCGATCGAGACCAGTTTTCCGGACTTCGCCAGAGCGATGGGCGCGCTCGGCGCGGATATTGAGCCAGGCACCTAGGATGATTATCGCCATCGACGGCCCCGCGGCGGCTGGCAAAGGCACGCTAGCAAAGCGCCTAGCGGATCATTTCGATCTGGCGTTTCTCGATACCGGACGGCTCTATCGCGCCATCGGCTATGCGGTACTGCAGGCCGGCGGCGACCCAAACGACCAGAAAGCTGCCGTTTCAGCTGTGCGGGTGCTCGACCCGGCAAATGTCGATACCGGGGAATTATACACAGAACGGGTTGCCGAAGCGGCCTCGGTGGTGGCCGCCATGCCTGATGTGCGCAAGGAACTGCTGACCTTCCAGCGTAACTTTGCTAACGACCCGCCCAGGGATAAATCCGGCGCTGTGCTGGACGGGCGCGATATCGGTAGCGTCGTCTGCCCTGACGCCACCTTTAAATTTTTCGTTTTTGCTAGCCCCGAGGTCCGCGCCGAGCGGCGTTTTAAAGAGTTGCAGGAAAACGGCGTGGAGAGTACATATGCCGCCGTCCTGGCCGATATTGAGCAGCGGGATCAACGAGATTACAGGCGGAAAGTATCGCCGCTGAGATCTGTCAATGCCCGTGAGATTGACACCTCCGGTAAAACGCCCGACGCGGTATTCGAAGAAGCGTTGGCCCATATCGAAGGTGAATAAATCAGACAATATTCGGCCTTGACGGTAGCGTTTTTGGTGTTTGTATGTCCGGATGATCCGGACAGGCATCGAAACCGCATAGACCGCCGGAACCAACCGGCTGGCAGGATTAGATTAAGAATAAAAAGGACCTCCATGTAAATGACTGATACCACTTCTACAACTGTAGGTATGCCCGCAATCGAAGACTTCGCTGCTCTGCTCGAAGAGAGCTTAGGCGGAAAGAGTTCGCTTGAGCGCACCGTCGTCAAAGGCACCGTTATCGCCATCGAAAACGACTCTGCCCTAATCGATGTCGGACTGAAATCGGAAGGCCGCGTTTCGCTGAAGGAATTCGCGCCATCGGGGCAAGCCGCAGACATTAGTGTCGGCGATCAGGTTGAGGTTTTCGTCGAGCGTTTCGAAGATTCAAACGGCGAGGCGGTGTTGAGCCGCGAAAAGGCGCGCCGCGAGGAAGCCTGGGAAATCCTGGAAAAAGCCTTCGAAAACACCGAACGGGTATCGGGAGCGATTTTTGGCCGCGTGAAGGGCGGCTTTACTGTCGATCTATCGGGCGCCGTCGCCTTTTTGCCGGGCAGTCAGGTCGATATTCGCCCGGTGCGCGATGTCACACCGCTCATGGGTACCCCACAGCCCTTCATGATCCTCAAAATGGATCGTAGCCGCGGCAACATTGTAGTCTCGCGGCGCGCCGTGCTGGAGGAAACCCGCGCCGCCGAACGCACGGAACTGGTCGCCAACCTGCAGGAAGGCCAAGTCTTGCAGGGCGTGGTGAAAAACATCACCGACTACGGCGCCTTCGTCGATCTTGGCGGAGTCGACGGATTGCTCCACGTTACCGATATTTCCTGGAAGCGCGTTAACCACCCCTCCGAGGCTTTACAAGTCGGCCAGACGGTCCAGGTTCAGGTTATCCGCTTCAACTCGGAAACCCAGCGCATCAGCCTCGGCATGAAACAGCTTGAAGCCGACCCGTGGGAGACCGTAGAAGCTAAATATCCGGTCAACAGCCGGTTCACCGGCCGCGTCACTAACATTACCGACTATGGTGCTTTCGTTGAGCTGGAAGCCGGTATCGAGGGCCTGGTCCACGTATCGGAAATGAGCTGGACGAAAAAGAACGTCCATCCCGGAAAAATCGTTTCAACCTCGCAGGAGGTCGAAGTGGTGGTGCTCGATGTTGACCCCAACAAACGGCGCATTAGCCTCGGGCTCAAGCAAACCAAGGATAACCCGTGGGACAGCTTCGCCGAGACCTTCAAGGTCGGCAACGAGGTCGAGGGCGAAGTCCGCAACATCACCGAGTTCGGACTGTTTGTCGGCTTACCCGGCGACATCGACGGCATGGTCCACCTTTCGGACATCACCTGGGATTCATCGGGCGAGCAGGCCCTGGAAGGGTTCAACAAGGGCGACACCGTCAAGGTCAAGGTACTCGATGTCGATGTCGAGAAGGAGCGCATCTCGCTGGGCATCAAACAGCTCAGTGAAGATCCGTTCGCCTCGGCCGCCAGCAGCATAAAGAAGGGCGCCATCGTTACGGCCACCGTATCGGAAGTGAACGACGGCGGTATCGGAGTGGCGACTAGTGGCGGCCTCACTGCCTTCATCCGCCGTTCCGACCTGTCGCGCGACCGTTCCGAACAGCGTCCCGACCGGTTTGCCGTCGGCGAGAAGGTCGATGCCAAAGTCACCAACATCGATGCGTCGGGCCGCAAGCTCTCATTGTCGATCAAGGCCAAAGAGATCGACGAAGAAAAAGCGGCGATGAAGCAGTACGGCTCGTCGGATAGCGGTGCATCCCTCGGCGATATTTTGGGCGCCGCACTACGCGAAAAAGAGCAACAGGACGCGGGTGAGGAGACCGCTAGCGAAGAAACCGCCCCTGAAGAGCCGGCACCCGAACCCGAAGCGGCGGCTGAAGACGAACCCGCCGAGGAGGAGACTGCCGAAGCGGTAGAAGAAACCGCCGAGAGCGAGGATAAAGCGGACGACAAGTCGTGACGCTCAACTAAGCGACCGGAGTTCGGATGTCGTTTGACCCCGATACCGTAATCGATCGCCGCCGTCTCAAACGAAAATTGCGATGGTGGCAGGCCGTGACCCTGGTAGCCGCGACGCTAGCAGTTATCGCCAGTCTGCAGGCCAGCGATTTGCTGTTCAAGCGCGATACGGTAGCGCGGCTGCGCGTCACCGGTCTGATCGTCGAGGATCCCAGACGCGACGCCCTTTTGGCCGTTATCGCGGAAGACTCGTCGGTGCGCGCCCTGATTGTCCATCTAGACAGCCCTGGCGGCACCGTTGTCGGCGGTGAAGACCTCTACCACTCGCTGCGGGCAGTTAGCAAAAATAAACCCGTTGTAACCGTAATGGGGACGGTTGCCGCCTCGGCGGCCTACATGACCGCCGTCGCCGGCGACCGCGTTTTTGCCCGCGAAGGCACCATCACCGGCTCAATTGGGGTTTTGTTCAAAACCGCCGATATCACCGGCATGCTCGATAAACTGGGCATTAAGCCGGAATCCTTGAAATCTGGGCCATTAAAGGCGGTGCCATCGCCAACGGAGCCCCTGACCGACGAGGCACGCATCGCTACCCAGGCGTTAGTTCTTGATTTATTTGATTTTTTTATTGACCTAGTAGCCGAAAGGCGACCGTTGGGCCGGGCACAAGTATTGCAACTCGCCGATGGCCGCGTCTATACCGGCCGGCAAGCGGTGGCCAATGGTCTCGTCGACGCTATCGGTGGTGAAACCGCGGCGCGCGACTGGCTGGCCGAGGCAAAGGATATTCCCCGTAAAATTCGTGCGGTCACGGTTAAGCCCAAAAGAGCGCGAACCAGGCTCTCTGACGCGCTTTTGGGGCTAACGGGAAAATCGTTATTTTCCAACGCACTAACACTTGACGGCCTGTTATCTGTTTGGCACCCTGACTTGTGATCTTTGGTCTCAGTGGCCGCAGAAGATCGCCCGCGCCGCAATCTAGGGGTGTAGGTAACGCGTGGACCTAGGCTATGCATTGGTTCTGGACCATTCATCCCGGGGATAACGATGACAAAGTCGGAACTGATTCAGCGCCTGGCAGAGCAAAATCCACACCTGTTCCAGCGGGATGTTGAACGTATCGTGGCTACTATCCTGGACGAAATCACCGCCGCCCTGTCGCGCGGTGATCGTGTCGAGTTGCGTGGATTTGGCGCCTTTTCGGTCAAGCACCGTGGCGCGCGCATCGGCCGCAATCCGCGCACCGGCGAATCTGTGTCGGTAGCCGAAAAGGTGGTGCCATATTTCAAGACCGGCAAGGAACTGCGCGAACGCCTCAACGCTAATTCCTAGCGCGCGCGTTGCAGCGAACACCCACGCGAATGCCGTTACCCGGCATCCCGGCCACACAACCGTGACGTTTGATCTGTGAAACGACTACGTTGGCTCATAACCGCACCGTTAGCGTTAATCCTGATCGTTTTCGCCGTCAACAATCGCTATCTCGTCGATGTGAGCTTGTGGCCGCTCGATTTCATCGTGCGCTGGCCGCTGTTCGTATTTGTTTATATCGGCGTGATCGCCGGCTTTCTGGCCGGTGCTATAGTTGCTTGGGCGTCGGCGGCACAGTGCCATCGCCACGCCCGTCAGCGGCGCGTTGGCAAAGATGTAAAAATGGCCACAACCACGCGCGCTAAAGACGAACCTCAGATCAGCGAAGGCGCCGACAAAACGCCCCCCGCCTTGATCGATTGAGCCCGCCCATGCAGACCGTTAGCGCCAACGAGGTCGATGCCGCCCTTGGCTATGTTGATCTTGTCGATACCCTGCGTGATGCGTTTCGGCGCGACACCATTGTGCCGTTGCGCCACCACCATGCGATCCCGACGGGGAGCCAAGAGGCGACATTATTGCTAATGCCGGCGTGGAGTGCGCCCGACCCGACGCCGGCCCATGTGGGCGTGAAAATAGTATCTGTCTATCCTGATAACAGTGTCCGCGATCTGCCGTCGGTGATGGGGACGTATCTATTACTCGATGGCCACACCGGTGCACCGGCGGCATCGATCGATGGACCAGCACTAACGGCCCGCCGCACAGCGGCAGCATCGGCGTTGGCGGCGGACTATTTGGTGCGGCCCGATGCCAAACGCCTGCTAATGGTCGGCACCGGACGGCTCGCCAGCAACCTGATCGAGGCGCACGCAGCGATCCGGCCGATCAACGAGACGGTGATTTGGGGCCGCGACAGGGCCAAGGCCGAACGGCTGGCCCAGCGGCTCGACACCAGCGTCCACCGGGTTACTGCAACCGGCGATTTAGAGGCGGCGGCGCACAACACCCACATCATCAGTTGCGCCACCACGTCGCGCGATCCGCTGATCCAGGGCGACTGGCTGACCGAGGGCGTTCATGTCGACCTGGTTGGCGGTTTTCGTCCCGATATGCGCGAAGCCGACGATCGGGTTATCGAACGAGGCCGGATTTTTGTCGATACGCGCACTGGCGCGCTGGCAGAGGCCGGCGACATTGTCCAACCGATCGACGCTGGCATTCTTGAGGCCAACGATATCGCCGGCGATTTATTCGAGCTGTGCCGGGAACAACAGACCGGCCGTCAATCACCAGCCGAGATCACGGTGTTTAAATCGGTGGGTACGGCGCTCGAAGATCTGGCCGCGGCGGAACTTCTCATGACCCGGATGGCGACATGACCGTAACCGGCAAGCAAATCCGTATTTGGCTGAGCGAAAAAGCTTTGCCGCTATGGAGTAGTGCGGGGCTGGATAGCGACGCGGGTGGATTTTTCGACGATCTGACCACTAGCGGCGAACCCATACGAAATGTGCCCAAACGCCTACGTGTGCAAGCCCGCCAGGTTTACGTGTTCAGCCACGCTCACCTGCTCGGCTGGACACCGGTACCTGGACACATGGCGCCGCTCGATGCCGCCACCCGCGGTTTCAACTTTATGATCGAACATTACTGGCGTGACGATCCGGGCGGATTTGTCTACGCCACCGGCCCTGACGGTACGGTTAGAGATCCGCGTATTGAGCTTTACGATCAAGCGTTCGTGGTGTTGGCCTGCGCCTGGTATTTCCGCGCCTGCGGCGACGACCGGGCGAAAACTTGGGCCGCGCGGGTGATCAGATTTCTCGACACCAATTTGGCCGATAATGCCAATGGCGGGTTTTTCGATAACCTGTCCCACGACCTGCCACGCCGCCAAAACCCCCACATGCACCTTCTGGAGGCGCTGCTGGCGCTCCACCAAGCAACAGGCAATGAAGATGCGCTGACGCGCGCGCGCAGCCTGGTCATGCTATTTCGCCAGCGGTTTCTGGACGAGGACAGTGGCACACTTGGAGAATTCTTCGACGTCGGGTGGAATCCCGCAATAACCACCGTGGGCGATATCGTTGAACCCGGCCATCACTTTGAATGGGTCTGGCTGCTGTATCACTATGGTGCGCTGACCGGTGACGATTGCAGCCGCGAGGCTGAGATGCTTTACCGTTATGCTGAACAATACGGCATCGACCGCGAGCCGGGGGCAGCCCAAGGGCTGGTCTACGATTCCTTGCTGCGCCGCGGCGTCGATCTCGATGACAACAAGCGCCTGTGGGGCCAGACCGAAGCAATCAAGGCACATACCGCTCGGTTGGAATTCGCCGGCGATGAAGACGCCCGCGTGCGTTTGGACAAAATGCTCGACCGCCTGTTGGATTGCCACCTGATGGGTAACACCGGCCTGTGGCGCGAACATTTGCAGAACGACGGTACCCCGATCCGCGACACCGTCCCGGCGACATCGCTCTACCATCTATTTCTTGCGCTAACCGAGGTTCTGCGCGTGCGCGACGGCATAATGGTGCTCTAGCGTCGTCGTTGTGGCTTTGCTAGAAACCGCCCGCCCAAGAGGGCCTGACCACGCCAGGAAAGACCAAACAAATGTTGCCCGATAACCCGGTATTTGTTGCGCTCGATACAACGGATTTGGTCCAAGCCACCGCCTGGGCTAATGCCGTACAACAGCATGTGGGCGGCGTAAAACTGGGGCTCGAATTCTTCAATAGCAACGGGCCCGATGGCGTGCGCCGAATTGTCGACCTTGGCCTACCGGTGTTTCTTGACCTGAAGTTTCACGATATTCCTAACACAGTGGCGGGCGCGGTGCGCGCGGTCGCCGGATTGGGTGCGGCGATAGTGAACGTACACGCTAGCGGCGGTCCGGCAATGCTTACCGCGGCAGTCGAAGCCGCCGCCGAACATGGTGCCAACCGCCCCCTAGTTATCGCCGTTACCGTGTTGACCAGCCTCGACGACGGCGACCTTGCCAGCGTTGGCCAGACGACCCCCGCCGCCTCCCAGGTCGAGCGACTGGCGCGTTTGACACTGTCGTGCGGCCTCGACGGTGTGGTATGTTCGTCTGCAGAGATAACTATTTTACGAGCGACCTTCGACGATAATTTTCGCCTGATCGTACCCGGTACCCGACCTAGCTGGGCCAATGCCGACGACCAGAAGCGAATTATGACGCCGCGCGAGGCCCGCGACTTGGGTGCCGATGTTTTAGTCATCGGGCGACCAATTACCGGTTTCGGCGATCCCGCCGCCGCCGCGGCGCGTATCGCCGAAGAGTTAGAGGATGTCTGATGGTGGTCACAGCTAAAATATGCGGCATCAGTGATGTCGCGGCGATGCAGACAGCTACCAATAACGGCGCCAGTTTTGTCGGTTTTGTTTTCTATCCCCAAAGCCCGCGTTCTATAACACCGGGTACGGCAGCCCAACTGGCCGCGATGGCACCTGAAGGTGTGACTAAGGTCGCCCTCTTCGTCGATCCCAATAATTTGCTTCTGAGCCAGGTGCTCGGCGAAGTTCGCCTCGATATATTGCAGCTTCATGGCGACGAAGCCCCCGGTAGATGTGAAGAAATCCGCGATCTGTATGATGTGCCGGTTATGAAAGCGATCAAGGTTGAAAAGCTGGAGGATGTCGAATTCGCCAACGACTATTGCGACGTTGTCGACTGGTTGATGTTCGATGCCAAAGCGCCGGGTTCAAAACCCGATGCGCTGCCTGGTGGCAACGCTGTGGCGTTCGATTGGACATTATTGGCCGGCTGGGTGTGGCCGGTGCCGTGGATGCTCGCCGGCGGGCTCAACGCCGACAACGTGGCGACAGCTGTCTCCAGGTCGGGGGCGGAGTTTGTGGATGTGTCTTCCGGCGTCGAATCGGCGCCCGGCAAGAAAGACCCGGCCGAGATCATACGGTTCCTCGGAGCGGTTGCCAAACTGTAGTCCAAGAATTCGCTAATTGGCTTATGTTCTGGCCACGATAGCTGATGTATAACCCGGCCCACTATGACAGCTGAACTCCCCAATACTTTCCGTGCCGGCCCAGACGAGAAAGGCCATTTCGGCATATTTGGCGGCCGATATGTCGCCGAAACGCTGATGCCGCTGATTCTCCAGGTCGAGCATGCCTACGGAGCGGCAAAGGCCGATCCGTCCTTCCAGGCCGAGCTCGACAGCTATCTCAAGAACTATATCGGTCGGCCCAGCCCACTTTATTTTGCCTCCCGCCTGACCGCGCATTTGGGCGGTGCCAAGATTTACTTTAAGCGCGATGAGCTCAGTCACACTGGTGCCCACAAGATCAACAACTGCATGGGCCAGATTTTGCTGGCGCGGCGCATGGGTAAGCAGCGCATAATTGCGGAAACCGGCGCCGGTCAGCATGGTGTGGCGACCGCCACCGTCTGCGCACTGTTCGGCCTCGACTGCGTTATCTATATGGGCGAGACCGATATCAAGCGCCAGGCGCCAAATGTTTTTCGCATGAAACTGTTGGGTGCCGAAGTGCAGCCCGTCACCAGCGGCACGGCAACCTTGAAAGACGCCATGAACGAGGCGCTGCGCGACTGGGTCGCCAACGTCGACGACACCTATTACCTGATCGGCACCGTCGCCGGGCCGCACCCCTATCCCTCGATGGTGCGCGACTTTCAATCGGTGATCGGCGTCGAAGTGCGCGAACAAATTATGGAAGCCGAGGGACGGCTGCCGGATTCGCTGGTGGCGTGTATCGGCGGCGGCTCGAACGCCATTGGCCTGTTCCACGATTTTCTCGACGAACCCGATATTATTATCACCGGGGTTGAGGCGGCCGGCAACGGTATCGACACCAGCGAGCACGCGGCCTCGCTGACCGGCGGGCGGCCGGGCGTGTTACACGGCAACCGGACCTACCTGCTGCAGGATGGCGACGGCCAAATTCTCGACGCTCACTCGATCTCGGCCGGTCTCGATTATCCGGGAATCGGGCCGGAGCATTCGTGGCTGCACGAAAGTGGGCGCGTGAACTATGTGTCAGTGACCGACGAGGAGGCGCTAGCCGCGTTTCAACTGTGTTCACTCCTTGAGGGAATCGTCCCAGCGCTCGAGCCTGCCCACGCGCTCCACCACGTCACACGCGTTGCACCCAGCTTACCGGCTGATCACTTGCTGGTGATGAACATGTGCGGGCGCGGCGACAAGGACGTATTCACGGTCGCCGAAGCTCTCGGGGTGGAATTGTGAGCGCGGCCCCAAAAAGTAGCACCAGCGGTCGCATCGAAGCCCGCTTTGCCGCGGTGGCGGCGGAGGGCCGTGCCGCTTTCATTCCATTCATTGTCGCGGCCGATCCGACGATCGACGCCAGCATGGAAATGTTGAAGGGGTTGCCCACCGCCGGCGCCGATATTATCGAACTGGGCGTGATATTTTCGGACCCCATGGCCGATGGACCAGCGATCCAGGCCGCTGGTCTACGCGCCAAAGCCAGTGGCGCGAACGTGCGGCAAACCCTGGGCATGGTGCGCGAATTTCGCGCTGACGATGATGCCACGCCGATCGTCCTGATGGGCTATTACAACCCGATTTATATTTACGGCGTCGACGATTTTCTGGCCGACGCCAAGGCGGCCGGCGTCGATGGGTTGATCGTCGTCGACCTGCCACCCGAGGAAGACGCCGAGCTATGCCTACCGGCTTTAGAGGCAGGTATGCATTTTGTCCGCCTGGCAACACCAACGACCGATGACCAGCGCCTGCCGACGGTACTCGCCCATTCGTCGGGCTTTCTCTACTACGTATCGATCGCCGGTATTACCGGCACCGCTTCGGCGACCGAAGATACCATTCAAACCGCTGTCTCCCGGCTCAAGAACTGTACCGACCTACCGGTTGCCGTCGGCTTCGGCATTAAAACGCCGGAGCAAGCCGCCGCCGTCGCCCGCGTCGCCGATGCCGCTGTCGTCGGATCGTCGATCGTGCAGATGATCGCCGACAACCTTGACGACAACGGCCAGCCGACCGCACATCTTGTCGATACGGTGCTCGACTTCGCCCGTTCACTTGCCGACGGTGTTCGCGGCGCACGGCAGCAAACAGCAGATTAGGGCAGCCAATGAGCTGGCTGACAAACTTCGTTCGTCCAAAGATACGCGCCCTGGTCGGCAAGAAGGACGTGCCCGAGAATTTGTGGCAACGGTGCGTCTCGTGCGACCAGATGCTGTTCCACCGCGAGCTCACGGAGAATTTACATGTCTGCCACCATTGTGACTGCCACATGCGAATCTCCGCGGCCGAGCGATTAGACCTGTTGTTCGACGATAGCAAATACGAGCGGGCCGCATTGCCCGCCGTGGCCACCGACCCGCTAAAATTCCGCGACACCAAACGTTATACCGAGCGATTACGCGACGCCGAGGACAAAGCCACAGAAACAGAGGCCATCGTCGTCGCCAGCGGCAAAATGGGCGGCCTGGCAACCGTTGCTGCAGCGTTCGATTTCGACTTCATGGGCGGCTCCATGGGTCAAGCCGTCGGCGAGGGGCTGGTGGTTGCCGCCCGCCTGGCCTGCGAACAGGAAGCCACGCTGATCGTCATCCCCGCTTCCGGCGGTGCACGCATGCAGGAAGGCATGCTGAGCCTGATTCAGATGCCGCGTTCGGTTATCGCCGTTGAACAGGTGCGCGAGGCAGGCTTGCCCTACATCGTCATCCTGACCGATCCGACAACTGGCGGCGTATCGGCATCGTTTGCCATGCTGGGTGATGTTCAAATCGCCGAACCAAGCGCGATAATCGGGTTCGCCGGACGGCGCGTTATCGAGGATACCATCCGCGAGGAACTGCCCGAAGATTTCCAGCGCGCCGAGCGCATGCTCGACCATGGCTTAATCGACATAGTGGTGCCACGCCGCGATCTGCGCGAGACCTTGATCCGTATCATTTCGCTGCTGCGTCAGAAAACACCGACCGATTTGACACCCAAAATGGCTGATACGGAGCCAATGGTCAAAGTTGAGCCCGAACCCAATACCGGTGCCGCGAATGGCGCTTGAGCGTCCATGTAAACAAGGGGATGCCGTCGATAACCTGCAAAATATTCTTGCGCGCTTCGACAGCTACCACCCCGCGCGGATTGATTTAACACTCGACCGCATCATCAGACTGCTGACCGCGCTTGGCGACCCGCACAAGAGCCTACCTCCTGTCATTCACGTGGCCGGTACCAACGGTAAGGGCTCGACGATCGCCTTCCTGCGCGCCATCTACGAAGCCGCCGGGAAGGCCGTTAGCACCTATACCTCACCTCATTTGGTCGACTTCACCGAACGCTTCGTACTGGCCGGAACAGAGATATTGCCGACCACCCTGAGCGGCCTGCTACACGAGGTTGAAGCCGTGAATGCCGGCCAGCCGATCACCGAATTTGAGATCGTCACCGCAGCGGCATTCCTGACGCTGTCGCGGACGCCAGCGGATATCGTTCTGTTGGAAACCGGGCTCGGCGGCCGCTACGACGCCACCAACGTAATCAATACACCCCTGGCGACGGTGATCACCCCGGTATCGCTGGACCACGAAGCGTTCTTGGGACCGGACATCGCCACCATCGCGGGAGAAAAAGCGG
Source organism: uncultured Rhodospirillaceae bacterium (assembly GCA_964530225.1). Classification (GTDB taxonomy): domain Bacteria; phylum Pseudomonadota; class Alphaproteobacteria; order UBA6615; family UBA6615; genus CAZHBA01. The sequence continues at coordinate 20,641 of CAZHBA010000035.1, forward strand.
CAATCCAAAAGGCGAAGACACCGTCAATCATAGCACCACAGGCCGTCGAGACGGCGCAGGTCATCGCACGCATCGGAAATGAGAACAACGCCATCCTCTTCCGCGCCGGTTCGGAATGGTCGTTCGAACCGGGTACCGACGGTTTTGTCTACCGATCAAAAAAAGTATCCATGGCGCTGCCACCTCCCGCGCTGCGTGGCACCCACCAAATCGTCAATGCGGCAACAGCTGTCGCCTGCGTCGAACAATGCGGGCAGATCGTTATCACCGAGAAAGACATTGCCGCCGGTATAGCGAACGCGCACTGGCCGGGCCGCCTCGAACCCTTACCCGACGGGCCTTTACGCCGCCGCCTACCGCCAGATTGGGACATATGGTTGGACACCGGCCACAACGCTGCGGCAGGCGAAGCGTTGGCGGTGGAATTACGCCAGATCAACGCGAACCGGCCGCACCCTCTCCACATTATTTTTGGCCTGCTAGACGATAAAGATCCTGTGGCGTTTCTAAGTCCGCTCGCCATTCTCGCCACCTCGGTAACGGCTGTGCCGTTACCTCACGAACGGCGTAGCCATTACTCCCAAACGAGCGCCGAGACCCTAACCAGCGCCGGTATCATGGCTGGGTGGGCGCCATCGCTTGACGCCGCTTTTGATGCGCTGGCCAAAATTCCGGATGGCGCACGGGTCCTGATTTGCGGATCCCACGTCCTCGCCGGTTCCGCTTTGCGTGGCAACGTCCAGCCGCTGTGATGGCAATTGTTTCAAAAGGTTAGAACGTCGGTACTGGCAGCTTATGGCAAGCCTTTAATGGCGATTGCAACGCAAGCATGACGCCGGAATCTTTCCACTGTCCGACACCGATCACAAGGTCGCCGACGCCTTTGGCGTGCGCGGCAAGCTGGTCGGTTTCGCGCTCGACCCCGGACAGCCGGTGCAGAGGGTTATAACCCCGGGTTACACGCCGATTGTAGAACGCGCCGCCGCAGAGCTTCAGGCATTACGGCCCTTCGAACCTTCCAGTCCAGACTATCACCCACCCATTCTAGTTATTTCCCAGGCGAAGCAGCGGTGTTCTCCTGAGGCCTGCTGCACGAGGCGACCGATGTGACTAAAGGACAGCGGTATGTGCTGTTGTCGTTGATGTACGACGAATCGGGCCTGCAATTCCTAGAGAAATACCAACAAAAGATGAAGCAGCAACAGGACAAGAGCTAACGTGCCGGTTCGTCTGCTTGTAACGCACGTCTATTTTTCGCCAGCGAGGTGGTCGGCCTCGCGCATTTGAGTCAGGCTCAATTGCGCTACGGCGAGATTCCGGTTTCGGACCACGCTCTTAAATCCCTGCGCCACCGTCGACTTGAACTAAACATAGGCCTGCACGTCATCATGGGGAACACCGCGTCCGGTGACGCACAAAATACCAAGATTGTTCTGGGCCTAGGGGTCTTTCTGCGCAGCGGCCTTTCAAAACCATCTGGCGGCGGCAAAGTCGTCCTGTTCGATACCGAGACCGTTTAGATACATCCAGCTGGGGTTGGTTTGTGCGAAAACAAACCCGCGCTCGGTGGCCGTGCGATATCAACGAACCGCTTCGGTATAACCCTGCGGCACACCCAGACCTTGCCGGTACATGTGCGCAAGATTTAGCTGCGCCCACACGAGCCCTTGATCGCTGGCCCGGCGGTACTACCGAACCGCCTCGCTGGCGTCGCTAGGAACGCCGACGCTCGCATCGTACATGCCGCCGAGATTATTCTGGGCCCTGGCGTCGGCCATCTCAGCAGCCGTACGCCACGCATCCAGGGCGGTGACATAATCTCCCAACTCAAAGGCAGTCAGGCCGGTTTCGTAGTCATGGGCGTACGCAGGAGCAACCAAAAGAGTAAGGGCCAACGCGGCGAGCAAGCGCTTCATCTTTAAATTTTATACCTTTGGGAGGTAATTTTTCTTGTCTCAGACCAATAAAATGGTGGCTAAGGCCGTGGGTTGCACCGTGATCGATGCCAGATGACGTTCCGCCACGTTGTGCCTAAAATGCACCCCCACACCGAAGGGGGCATCAATGTCGACCAAATTATTGGACAAGACCGCGGCGGAAGCGGCGGAACGCCAGATCGGCAAGTTTGATCTGCTGCACGAAGACGAGAAAACAAAGATCACCCACTGGGTTATCAAGCCCGGCGAGCAAACTGGCTGGCATCTACATGATTACGACTACGTCGCCATTCAGCAATCCACCGGGCGGCTTTTCTTCGAGCATGCTGATGGATCGACGCGCGCGGTCGACTATAGCCCCGGCGTGGCCCGGGCTGTGTCGGCCCCGGTCGAGCACAACGCCATCAACGTCGGCGATGTAGATATCGTTGTTATGGAGATCGAATACAAAAAGTAATCCCTAGGAACAAAATGCATGAGCTTAGACCAGGACGACCTTATCGCCGCGTGGGCGCTGGAAGATACCTACACCGAAGACGATGACGGCAATTAGACCCCAGCTCTGAGCAACGATCCCATAGGCCACATCATGTATACCGCCGACGGCTACATGACGGCGATGATGGGGCTTGGCGATCGCCAACTTCCCGCCACAGGTGCCAACGAAGCTGATAGAGCTGCAGCTTTTTGTAGCTATATGACCTATGCCGGTCGCTGGGCGCTCCACGACAACGTGGGCAGGTCTTTTTTAATAGCTTACGAAAGGGTGCCTACAATACCGAGTCGACCCAGTCATAAATCTGACTCTTTGGCAGACTGCCTACCTTCATCGACGCAACCTGTCCGTCCTTGAACAGCAACAAGGTCGGAATACCACGGACACCGTATTTCGACGGAGTCATCGGATTGTCATCGATGTTGAGTTTAGCGACGACTAATTCGCCGTTTTTGTCGTCCGATAACTCTTCCAGGGTCGGACCAATTTGCTTGCACGGACCACACCATTCCGCCCAAAAATCCACGAGCACCGGCTGGTTGGACTGCAGAACATCGGTCTCGAAGGAATCGTCGGAAACGGGCTTGCTGGGCATATTATTATCCTTGTCCTCGCGCGCCACCAGCCGATTCGGCCGCAGCTTCGGTTCGCCATAAAAGTAGGTGCGACCCGGGGTGGGGTCAAGCAAAGGTATGGGAAAATTCGTTCACACCGTCGCAGGCGTGATGCTGGTGTGCGCGTCGAGCAAATTACTCGGAAGCGCCATCAGTCGCGGCCCATCGGTCCATAACAGGCAACAATTAACGTTAAATTCGGGGTAAACATCAGATAACAATGTCCGGTACGCGGCCATTTGCCGCAAATAGACCGGCTGGACCTCTTCTGGCGTTTCCGGCGGCGGCCGGTTAGTTTTGTAATCCATCACCGTCACCGTACCGTCGGCGATCAGCAGCCGATCGATTTGGCCGGAAACAACCCGCTCTTGCCCGTCGCTGCCGGTGATGACACCCGAAATCGGTACCTCCGCCAAGCTGGCCGGCAAAAACAGACCCGAAAAAGCTTTGTCTACGAGCACCGCCAGTGCCTCAGCCGCTAAACGCTCTTGCGCGTCCTCGGTTAGTTCCAACGCCGGGCGGGCAAGATAGTTCCGTGCCGCTGCGGTGCGGTGCTCGGGCGGCAATTCCGGCAACCATTGCATCAGGTAGTGAATGATGGTGCCCCGTTTGAAGCGATTAAGATCATCCACGCCGTCAATAGGCGAGCGCACCGGTGGATTCTGCTCGGCGCGCGACGGCGCCAAGGGCCGCAGCAGACTCGGCGTGGCGGGTGCGGGTTCATTCGCCCAGGCAGGCAGGGCCGGTCTATCGATGCGGCGTTGAGGCGCCACGCCGGCATCGGGTGCACCTTGCTGCCCCGACTCCAAACGTTGGACAGTGGCATCCATAGTCTCGGGATCGGAAGTAAGAAACGGGCTTTCGACGGATCGGGCGACCCCTTCCAAGGCGTCACGCACGAGGTTGTACCAGCAGTCGTCGGGCGCGCCACGGGTGGTCTCCCAGCCGCAAATGTACAGCCGGTCGCCGGCTCGGGTCATCGCCACGTATAGTAGCCGGCGGTATTCCTCGGCCTGCAACTGACGCGCGTGCTCATGGGCGGCGGTTGCGGTGTCGTCCCGGTCTTCGGCGCGCGGCGCCCACAGCAAGACATTGCTATTCTCGGGCCACAGCAGTTGCGGTGAGGCGATGGGCACCTGCATGGTGTCGGGCAAAATAACGATCGGCGCTTGCAGGCCCTTAGCGCCATGTACGGTCATCACCCGCACCGCGCCGCCAGCCTGTTCAAGATCGCGTTTCACTTCGGCGCGGCCGGTTTCCATCCAATGGAGAAAGCCCTGCAGCGACGGCGTGTTGGTACGCTCGTAGGTTAGCGCTAGCGAGAGAAACTCGTCGAGTGGGTCGGCGGCATCGGGTCCCAGGCGCGACAGGATCGCCGCCCGTCCGCCCCGGTTTAACAACCGGGCAAACAGCTCGTAGGGCCGCAGAAAACCAACCTCGCCTAGCAGGTGAGCCAAATAGTCGTGGGCGCGGCCAAAGCATGGATCACCACCGGCGCGGCAGCCCAGTGCCCGCCACAGACTATCCTCGCGCCGATGGGCCAGGTCGAATAGGTCGTCGTCGCTCAGCCCCAGCAACGGCCCTTTCAGTACTGTCGCCAGGGTCAAATCATCTTCTGGCAGCAGCAGAAATTCGCCCAGCGCCAGCAGGTCCATAACCGCTAGCTGTTCGTTCAACACCATGCGGTCGACGCCAGCAACGGCGACGTCCAAATCCTTCAAGGCGCGCACCAGCGCTTCGACGAATGGCCCACGGCGGCGCACCAGGACCATGATATCCGATGCCTCAATCGCCCGGCTGCGGCTTTCGAGAATTTCGCCATCATGAATCCAAGCAGCGATGCGCCGTGCCACCAATCCAGCCAGACGTTCGCGCGCGCCGGCAACAAAAACCCGCTCCACCGGCGGCTTCCACGGCTTCAGCTCGGGCGAACCGGCAGGTTTCAATGGCGACCAAATCTCAACGCAGCCGCTGGAGCCAGCGCGGATCGCCAGATGCTGTAGCTCCTCGTCGCCCTCGACCACGCCGGTGCGCGCCGGCGTTTGGGCAAACACGGCGTCGATAGCTTGCAGCACTGGGCGGGTTGAGCGGAACGAAACGTCAAGACGCACATCGTCCCAGCCAAGCTCGGCATCGAGCACACGCTGGTTGAAATAGCGCCGCATGCCTTCGAAGGCCTGCGGCTCGGCGCCCTGAAAACTGTAAATCGACTGTTTGACATCGCCGACCGCAAAAATGCTGCGCGCCGGCAGTTCGGCATCCTCAAGCGCCTCGTCGCGTCCGCCATAGCCGGCGAAAAATTCACCCGCCAAGGCAGCCACAATCCGCCACTGATCGGGGTTGGTATCTTGCGCCTCATCGATCAGAACATGATCGATGCCGCCATCGAGTTTAAACAACACCCAGGCCGCGCGGCCCTCGGCTTCGAGCAGTTGGCGTGTGCAGATAATTAGATCGTCATAGTCGAGCAGGGCGCGTGTCGATTTGTGGCGGGCATAGGATTCAATAAACACGGCGGCGATACGAACGAGCACTGCAGTGGCTTGTGCAACATTGGTGCTGCGCAGACGCGCCCGCACCGCGTGAACCCGCGCTGCCTCCGCTTTCAGGAAATTGCCGGCTTGCTCGTCGGTGGCGAGCGCTGATTTGGTGATCAGCGATTTGCGTATCTGGCCTTTCTTGGTTAGAAAAACTCCGCAATAGGCCTCGAACAATTCTCTCCGGTTATCCGCCTCTGATAGCCAACTGACGATACTAGAAGCCCGACCTTGATCGGCGGCGCTGCCTTGCAACAGAGTGGCAGCGGCCCTTTGCAGGGCGGTGCTATCGAACGACTTCTCCGCGCAGGCAGCGGCAACAATGGCTTCGGGAGTTTCGCCATCATTGAGCCCGAGCACCTCATATATGGCCGCGATCAGGGGGTCGACGCCGCCGCAGCGGGCAACCAGATCGGCGATGCGCCCGCGCGCTGCCGCTAGCTCGGCCATGAGATCGGGGAAGCGAATTTCGTGGATGCGGCTGGTGATGTCGGCCACCGCAGCGGCCAAATCGCCGTCGCCAGCCTGGGCACGCGCCATCAATTCGAGCTGAACCGCCTCCAGCAGTTCGTTGGAATCGCGCTCGTCCATCACGGTAAAATGGGGTACCACCTCGGCTTCGATGGGAAAGCGCCGCAACACCGATTGGCAGAAGGCATGGACGGTCATGATCTTCATACCGTCGGGTACATCAAGCACCTGCGCGAACAGGCGGCGGGCGCGGGCAAACCGTTCAGCGTCAACCGGGCCACCGGTCAGTGCCTCCAACTTCGTGGCCAAGTCCTGCCTTTTGGCGATCGCCCATTTGCCCAGCTCGCCGTTGACCCGCTGGGCCATTTCCGCCGCCGCCGCCTTGGTGAAGGTGAGGCAGAGAATGCGCTGGGGCGCGACCCCGGCCAGTAGCTGGCTGAGTCCCCGGTCGGTCAAAACCTTGGTCTGGCCCGCGCCCGCCGACGCCGCCACCCAGGCGCTGGCGCGCGGGTTTGCCGCTTGGCGCTGCGCGGCCTCCGTTAGCCGGTGAAGCTGTTTCGATACGCCGGGAACGCTCATGCGCTTTCTCCACCGTCAGCACCCGGCGCCGACCATTCCTTGACCCGAGCTAAATGTTCGTAATCGGAATAGCGCGGCGCCCAGTCGGCGCGCGGGCGGCTTTCGTAGGGCGTCGCTGGGTCGTCGAAGGTCTCGATGAGCTGGGCCAACCCGGCCCGCGCGCGCACAGCCAATTCAACGGGATTGTTGCCACCGACCGACGAAACGGCTCCAACGACCCGTCCGCCGCTAAGCCGCCAAAATTCCAGGTCGCCAACGGGAGCCGGCGACACGTTTTCGAATCCCCCGGCAGCGGCGATAGCCGCTTCCAACGGCAATTGCGGCGCAAAACCGGCAACCACCTCGGCAGTGCGAGGAACGGCGCCAGTTTTAAAATCGATAATTGCCAGCCTGCCGTCACTCAGGCGGTCGATGCGGTCGGCGCGGGCGACTAACTCGAACGACCCTTCCGAACTAGTCAAAATTAGCGTTCCCGCCACCTCGGTGAAGGTCTCAGCAATGCCAGCGCGGCGCGCAATCTCGGTTTTGATGAACCATTCAGCAATACGCTGAAAGCGTGGCCACCAAAAAGTCCACACCGCAGGCAATGCCTTGATCGGCGCCAACATTTCTGACCCGTTCTCTATGAGTTGGGCGAGCGCTTCATCGGGCAATGGTCCTGGCAGACATTTGCCGAGGAAACGGTCGAGCACATGGTGAATGCGTGAGCCGTAGTCAGCGGCGTCGGGTGCTTGATCGAGCGGCGGCAGCGCCCGTAATTTTAGGATGTGGCGCGCATAGATGGCGTAGGGGTCGCGCATCCAGGTCTCGACTTCGGTGACAGACAACTTCCGTGGCCGCGCGGCGACCGGCGGCGTTGGGCATGGCCGTCCGCGATCGGAAATCTCAGATACCACCACGCCTACGGGTGGCACCAAGGCGAGGTCCCGGTGCCAGGCCAGCCATTTGCTACCTCTTGCGGTCATTTCCGCTGGCTTAAGACCCAGCGCCTGCGCGGCAAACTCCAGCCGGGTCAGCCAACGGGCCGGTACGGTGGGCGAGCCATCGACCCGTAACGAGCGGCTCAGATAAACTTCTTTCGCACCTAGTGCCTGGGTGAAGTCGTGAGCGCTCAGGCCGATGCGCCGTTCGGGCTGCTGCAAACCAAAATCTGCCCGCATGGGCCGGCTCATCCACGGGTCAGCAGCGATCTCTGGTGGCCAGGTACCCTCGTTGAGCCCACCCAAAATCATCACGTCGTAGCGCTGCAGGCGCGCCTCCAGCGGGCCAAGAATGGCGAGACGCGAGTGACTACCATGGCGTGGGCGCACTGTCCGTCCAGCAAACAAGGCCTCAAGCAGGGCCGGATAGCGCGCCGCCGACACCGAGCCCAGGAGATGACCGGCATCGGCCAGGTCAGCGACAAAGGCGGCAAGGCTTTCGCCCGCATCGCCACCCCACAAGCGCTCGGCTCCAGTTTGTGTATCGCTCGCTGCCAGGGCCTCGGCAAAACGAGCATGCGCCACAACGATATCACCAACCGGCCGCGCAGTCCCCTCAAGCAAGTCGACGAAGGGCCCAGCATTGGCGACCAGAGCGTCGAGCAAATCGGCGGCTGCGGAGAGTTCCGGTTCTTCGGCTTCGGTGGCACGGCGGGCAGCAGCTGCCAGCGCCGCCAAGCCTGGCGCCTGCCGCGGACCCCGCAGACAGGCGATTTCGAGCGCTCGCACCAAACCGCAAAAGGTCCCCGGGGCTAAACCGCCTGCGGCTAATGGATGCTTTAACGCCGACAGAAGCGGGAACGGCGCCGCCGCCTGACCAACCATCTCGACAATCAGCCGGAAAAACACGCCCGGCGGCGTTTCGGCCAAGGGCACTCCACCGCTGTCGTCGACAACCACGTCCCAACGCGCGAACGCTCCAGCCACCCGGCGCGCCAAGCCTCGGTCCGGCGTCACCAGGGCCGCGGTGCGGCCGCTTTTCCGGTCGGCTAAGACCTCGCGCATAATCAACGCGATGGCGCCCGCCTCTTCATCGGCACCGGCACAGTCGATACGGGTCAAACCACTTAGAGCAGCGGCGTCGATTTCGCCCAATTCGTACCAGTCGTCGGTCGCAGTAGCCGGCCGGAGTGCGGCACTGGTAAGGTCCGCCCGTGCGCTCTGGTGGTGCTTGATCAACGGCACACCAGGCCAGTCTCCGACTTCTTCGCGCGTCACGGCAAGATGGTTGAGCAGTTGGCGTAAACCATATTGTGGATGGGACGATTCAACCAAGTCCCAGGCGGTGCTGTCCAAATCCTGGTCGAGGCCCGGCAACACCACCGCGCCCGCGGGTAACCGGGCGATGACGGCGAGCAGATCCGCCGTCGCCGGAATGCTACCGGTGCTGCCTGCAGCAATTACCGGCGTCGCCGGTGGGCTGTGCTGCCAATTGACCGCGCACGCCGCCAACAGAAGGTTGCGCCGTTCAGCGGCGTCCACAGCACCTTCCGCCGCTAATAGCTCAGGCCAGGCGCTAGTTAAAACTTCCAGGAACTGGAGCGTCAGTTGCCAGTGGACGGCGTAATCCTCCGGCACCAGCTCGGCGAGCCGGTCGAAACCGAGACGCTCGGTCTGCACCTGGTCGAGAAAATTCGACAGCTCACCGGCCAGATGGACCGCCTGGTCGACCGGTAACTGGCCGTTAATTCCCTGCTCATCACGGGTCTGGGCCGCGCTCTGCTGCACCAGGCGCGCTAGCAAAAGCCGGCGGCGTATATCGCCAATGGCTGGCGGTATCGCTTGCGCCGTCTCCGGTGTTTGCAGCGCCAGCGGATCGAATTGTAGCGCCTCTTCGTCGACGTCGCCGATAGGCACCATGCGTGGCAACACCAGCGCCCGGCCGCCACTATGGCGCAAAAAAGCGTCCTGCAAGGCGCGACAAGCGCGTCGCGTCGGCAGCAAAATCAGCACTCGCGCCAAGGCCAGGGGATCGTCGGCGCTGGCATGGCTATCGGTAACACCGGCGGCAAGCGCATCGACAAACGGCGTGTAGGACGGAATGGTGAATACCGACGGGCGTTCAGAGCTCATCGCCGACCTCCGCCAACCGTTCGCACCACCTACCATGGCCGCACAACTCCGCGCGCCTACCGTCATCGTCACCGGTGTAGGACAAAACAATATCCAAGCGGTCGGCCGGCAACAGCGGGCCCATGCGCTCGGGCCACTCGATAAGGGTTACGGCCTCGGCCTGCGCCTCGTCGATGCCCAACTCGACAATCTCTTCCGGATTATCGATCCGGTAGAAATCGAAATGCCAGACGGCGACTAGCGACAGGTCATAGCTCTGGGCCAACGTAAATGTTGGGCTCGGTACCTCGCCAGCATAACCGAGCGCTCTTATCAGGGCACGCGCCAGCGTAGTTTTGCCAGCACCGAGTTCACCGTAAAGCGCCACCACATCGCCCGCGCGTAGCAATCGGGCAACCGCGGTGCCCAATTTTCCCGTCGCCGCTATATCGATTAGCTCTCGCGTAACGGTCGCCGGCACCCTGCCGACCGGCGGCGGTGTCATTCCGCGCTAACCGCGGCGGCAAGCCAACCGGCAACAAGAGCGAGCAGCAGGACTATATCCGGAATCGTCACAATAATAGACTCTAACCTAGTTCCGAGTCGCTCGACCGCGACGCCGGCAAAAGTCTAGGCAGGCCTCAGAAGCACCGCAAGCGATCTCGGAACTTAATACCGGTAGGCATCGGTTTTGAACGGACCTGTTTCCGGCACGCCAATATAATCTGCCTGCTGCTGTGTCAGCCTCGTCAACGTCGCCCCAACTTTTTTCAGGTGCAGCATTGCCACCTTTTCATCGAGGTGCTTGGGCAGCACGTAGACCTGGTTTTCATATGCACTTGAATTGTCCCACAGCTCGAGCTGCGCCAGAACCTGGTTGGTGAACGAGGCACTCATGACAAAACTGGGATGGCCGGTCGCACAGCCCAAATTGACCAGCCGCCCCTCGGCCAGCAGGATCATCCGCTTGCCGTCAGGGAACTCAATCTCGTCGACTTGCGGCTTGACGTTGTGCCACGGAAAATTGCGTAGCGCCGACACCTGAATCTCCGTGTCGAAATGGCCGATGTTGCACACGATCGCCCGGTCTTTCATCGCGCGCATATGGTCGATTGTGATGACATCGACGTTTCCGGTCGTGGTCACAAAAATGTCGGCTTGAGGGGCTGCCTCTTCGGTGGCCACGACCTCGTAGCCTTCCATCGCTGCCTGCAGCGCACAGATGGGGTCAATTTCGGTCACCATTACCCGGCAGCCAGCGTTGCGCAGACTCGCCGCCGAACCCTTACCGACATCGCCAAAGCCGCACACCAGCGCCACCTTGCCTGCCATCATGACGTCGGTCGCCCGACGAATGCCATCGACCAGGCTTTCGCGGCAGCCATAAAGATTGTCAAACTTCGATTTGGTGACGCTGTCGTTGACGTTGAAAGCGGGCACCTTCAACGAGCCGTCGCGCGCCATCTCGTGCAGCCGATGCACGCCCGTGGTGGTCTCTTCGCTGAGGCCTCGGACATCGGCCAGCAGTTCGGGAAACTTCTCGTGCATGACCGCGGTCAGATCGCCGCCATCGTCGAGGATCATATTTGGTCGCCAACCATTAGGTCCTTCGATGGTTTGGACGATGCACCACCAGAACTCTTCGTCGGTCTCGCCTTTCCACGCGAAAACCGGCACGCCGACAGCGGCAACCGCGGCCGCTGCCTGATCCTGGGTAGAAAAAATATTGCACGACGACCAGCGTAACTCGGCACCCAATTCGATCAGGGTCTCGATGAGGACTGCGGTCTGAATCGTCATATGCAGACAGCCAGCAATACGCGCGCCAGCGAGCGGTTTGGCCACGCCATATTCCTCGCGCACAGCCATCAGACCGGGCATTTCTGTCTCGGCGATGGCGACTTCCTTGCGCCCCCATTCGGCTAGCGAAATATCAGCAACCTTGTAATCGCCACCCGCGGTGGCATCGGCAACGGCGGTCATCCGTAAACTCCTGAAACGTTTGGGTTGAACCTATATCGGCGATCAATCGGAGCCATAGGTTCGGCTTTGGCCGCGTCTTACCAGACCGACCCCTGGGCGACAACTAAGGTTCCACCGAGAATATTTCAACTCAGCTGACCTCTAATCTAACCGGCTTAAGGAATATTAAATATAATATTACCCCTCATCAAACCCAGTAGCGGCAAGTTTCGCCAGTGCGGCGACCGCAGCTTTGGCCTTGCGGCCGCTGGCCCGTAGTTCGATCTCATAATCCTTGGCGGGACAACAGTAACAGCCCCATAATCGATGTGCCCAGCACGTCGATATCGTCCTTAGCAACGGTTATTTCGGCGGCAAACTGCTCCGCTAACTGCACGAACTTCGCCGCGGCGCACGCATGCAGGCCGCACTCGCTAACAATCGAAACGCGTCGCTAAACAACACCGTCTTCTGCCGACGCCATCGCTTACCCGGGCTACCGCGTTGAAGATATCCTGGCGGCGCGCCGCCATATCGTCGTCGGGTTCGATCGATATGGCGAGCGCATTTGCCTACGGGTAAACTACATGCTCAAGCGCGGAAAGAAACTCATTGGCCAACCCGCCATGGGTGACCAATATTATTCTGATCATGAATTACCCTTCCGGCTAGCGCTTTGGTTATCGGCGCTGCCAGTTCCGCCTTCCTACAATTCGCGGTGCCACATATCAACACGCAAAGCCTGTCCGTCGAGCCACGCCCCGAGCTTCTCGGCAACAAAAACCGAACGATGACGCCCGCCGGTACATCCCACCGCAATCGTCAGATAGCTTTTACCTTCCGCCTGGAAGCGCGGCAGCAATAACGCCAGAAGATCGGTCAAACGTTCGAAGAACGCAGCGAAATCGGTATCGTTTTCGATATATGCGCCAACAACCGAATCGTGGCCGGTCAACGGCTGGAGATCGGGATCATAGTGAGGATTGCGCAAAAACCTAGCGTCGAACACAAGATCGGCATCGCGCGGCACCCCGTTTCTGTAGGCGAACGATATGACCTGTATGTGCGGGGCCGCGACCTCCTCGTTCGCCAATTGGCTACGCAAGATATCAGCGAACTCGTGAGTATTGGTGTGGCTACTGTCGATGACTATGTCCGCGGCTTCGCGTAACGGCCCCAACAGAAGCCGCTCAGCGATAATGCTATCAACCAACGGCCGGTCGCTGGCCATAGGGTGAACGCGGCGTGATTCCGTGTAGCGGCGCTGCAATACATTTGCGTCGCAATCAAGAAATAGGATGTCGATAGGAATCGACGTTTGCCGGCGTAATTGGGCGACGGTATCGGCAAAAACGTCAGCGTCGAAGTCGCGGGTGCGAATATCGATGCCGACTGCCAGCCCACGCCCCGTCGCGGGTCCCTGACCGACCAGGGTCGTCATCAGACGCAACGGCAGATTGTCGACTGCCTCACTACCCAAATCCTCCAAAACTTTTAGCGCCACCGTCCGGCCAGCGCCCGACATACCGGTCACCAGGATAACGCGATCGGCCAGGGTGCCGCCCGTTGCCGTGTCGCCGATCATAACGCCGCCACTATATCGAGAGCGCCGATTGTGTCCGCTTTTGCAGTTTGCGTAGCTAGTCGCAATTTGGCCGTGGCCGATACTTTGAACGGAGTGAGGTGCACCTTCGCCACGCTGACACCCGCCAGAGCGACGGATTGCGGCGCTGGCAACCGCTCTATCTCCACCATAGACACCAACTCAGCTACCAATATCAATGGCGCTTGGTCAACTGTGGGTATTTCGACTAGCCCCAACCCGCGCACCCCATACGCCCGGCAAGGCGCGCCGAAGTGCGCAGCACTAACTCACCGTCGTTCTGGCACAATTCGGTTTTATCATAGGCGATTAGGCTCAGCGCGAGATCGGACTTGCCGCTACCCAACGGCCCACGCAGTAGCACCCAAGCCCATTTCGTATCGGCCGGCAGCACAACTGCTGTTGCATGGATGAGAACTGGAGGATGGCTTTGCATGTGTCAGCTATTCCGACGCTACCGGCACTTTCACGCCAAGGATGCGGGCGGCGTTGAGGCCGATAATGCCCGCCTTTTCGTCGTCGCTAAGCCAGTCGTAGCCGAGCACGTTCTGCACCGGCTTTTCATGGCCCATGTCGAAACAATAATCGCTGCCGAGCAGCACGCGGTCGGGCCCGACCAAATCGGTCAGGTATTTCATGACGTAATTGGCGTGACCGATAGTGTCGTAGGTAAAGCGCCGCAGGTAGGTCGACGGCGCCTCCTGCAGATGTTTGCATTCCTTGCGCACTGTCCAGCCATGGTCGATGCGACCGATCAAAATTGGGAAAGTGCCACCGGCATGGGGCAGGCAGACTTCCAGCCTGGGGTGCCGGTCGAGGATACCGCTAAAAATTAGGAACGTCGCGGCGACCGCGGTGTCAGTCGGATTCCCGATGGTGTTGATGGTGTGGTAGTCGCTCAGACGAGCGGTGCCTAGAACGTTGGTCGGATGCAGAAAGATGGGCAGTTCTAGTTCGGCGATTTTGTCAAAGATTGCGGTGAAACGCAGGTCCGACAGGTTATGGCCGGCGACATTGGTGCCCATATAGACACCGCACATACCCGGCAGTTTCGCCGCCCGTTCCACTTCGCCAATACCATCCGCTTCGTTGAGCATCGGCACGGTCATCAGGCCGACGAAACGATCGGAGCGGGCCACATGAAATTCCGACGTCCCGTCATTATAGGCCTGGGCCAAATCGAGATTGAGGCCGTCATCAGGGTAGTGGCACATGGGGTTGGTCAGTGACAGCGCGTGCAAGTCGGTTTCTTGGCGATCCGCGCCGGCGACGCGGGCATCGACATCATAATAGCTGGAGTCGATAGGACCCTGCCTACGTCCTATTGCCGGAGCAATCCAGACATCCCCGCGGTCGCCGTGCTCAACCGTGACGCCAACCGTATGCCCGTGCTTTTCAAGAATATCGATATAACCGCGTGTATAAAAATGGGCGTGGATATCAACCGAGTACATATACGTTCCCCTAAAAGTTACCCTTGGCAGGGTTTATACCGCACGGCCTCGCGGCCACCCAAGTATGGCTACCACGGGCGCTAGCGTACCTATCCATGTCCCGCCGCGTTAATAAATATCGACAATACGACCCTTCCTTGCTGACTTATATAAGACTCGGTACGATCCGGCCACGTGGTTAGAACTAGCAACGTCGGCAACAGTCTAGTGCCATAACAAACCAGGGAGCATTTGGAGAGCGATGAAGGGCGAACGTAACGAAATTGGGCTAGCAATAATCGGCTGCGGCACGATCGGGCGTATCCGCGCCGAGATCGCCCGCGATTATCCTGGCATTGGCTGGCTCGGCTTGTGCGATATCAAAGAAGATCTCGGCAAAAAACTCGCCGCCGACACCGCTGCCGACTTCTTTACCACCAACTACGAAGAGCTGGTGAAACGGCCGGAAGTCACCGCCGTTATCATCTCAACCGACGAAAATCACCACGTGATGCCAACGCTGGCAGCGGTCGAGCAGGGACATAGCCTGTTCATCGAGAAACCGCTGGCCACCGACGTCAAAGAGTCCCAGCGCGTGCTCGACGCTATCGAGGCCGCCGGGATCGATGTCGTCGTCGGCTATACTAACCGCTTCCGCCGCCGCTTTCTCGCCATCAAGGAACGTCTCAACACCGGACAGATCGGCGAGGTAACCGGGGTGATAACGCGGGCGATTATGAACCGCATGGTGCCCATCGCCACCGTGCAACGCACCAATCAGCGCGAAAACCTGACGCCGATGGTGGTATCGGGAACCCACGCGCTCGACATGTCGATGTGGCTGATGGAAGGCAAAACACCGATCTCGATCTATGCCCGCTCAAATGATCTGGCGCTGTCCCAATACGGCACCAAGGATTCGACTTTCGGTTTGTTCATGATGGACGACGACACCATGTTCTCAATGAACATCAGCTGGGCCGCACCAGTTGTATGGCCAGGCGCGGTGTATGGGCTGGAAATCGGCATTATTGGCAATAAGGGCGTGATCGATGTGGAAGACACCCATCGCGACCTCATCCTCGCCACCGAAGTACCTCAGGGCGGTGGTTATGTGCCAGATGGGTTTACGCCGGAATACCAGCGCCACGTGGATTTCCTGACCAGTTACCCGGCCGGCGATGTCTATAGCGGCCAGTTTTGGGGGCCCATGCGCGAAGAGACCAACTCGTGGTACCAGCGCCTCTACACAGGCATGGACACTCCCCACGCGACCGCTGCCGAAGGGCACAAGAACCTGTTGCTGACAATGGCCATGGATTTATCGTCAGCCCGGGGCGAAGAATTGAAGTTACCTCTCAATCTCGACGACTATTACCAGTAAGCCAGAACCTTAAGCCGATTAAGGCACTCGCACGATGACAAAAACAGCCACAACGAAAACAAAAGCCCAGAAACGGCAGACGTCCCGCCGGGGTGCGGCAGGCGCCAACAAACCCCTCTACGCCCAGGTCGAGGAGATAATTCGCCAGCGGCTAATTGACAATTACTGGAAGCCCGGCGACGTGCTGCCCAGCGAATTTCAACTCGCCGATAAATTGAATGTCAGCCAGGGTACGGTGCGCAAGGCGCTCAACGACATGGTGGCGGAAAACCTGCTGGAACGCCGACAGGGGCGCGGCACCTTCGTTTCCGAACACACCGAGCGGCGCGCCCTGTTCCTGTTCTTCAACCTGGTCGGCAAAGACGGCAGCCGCACGATGCCGGTGAGCCAGATTATTTCGTCAGATATTCGCAAAGCCGCTACGGAAGAGCGTGCACGTCTCGAGCTTGCCGCCGGTGCTGAAGTCGTCACCGTGCGGCGGGTGCGCGCGTTGCACGGCAAGCCGGTAATCATCGACAGCGTAACCGTATCTAAGGCGCTGTTTCCAAAACTGGGCAGCGGCTTCAAGCTACCGGAAAACCTCTACCGCTTCTACCAGAGCGAATACGGCATCACCATCGCCAAAGCCGAAGAGCGCGTGCGCGCCGTGTCCGCCACGCCCGACGAAGCCGCGCTGCTCGGCCTCGAAACCGGCACGCCGCTTCTTGAGATCGACCGCACGTCGCTGGCGCTGGACGCGCACCCGGTCGAATGGCGGGTCAGCCGTTGTAACACCGACCGCCATACCTACGTCGCCGAGCGCGGTTAGCAGGACCGACGCATGCCTTGCTGAACAGAACGATGTCATAGACGATTTATCTGACTAAAATCAGATAATGGATTCCAATCGCGTAAATCAAGTGCGCAGCTTCAACCGCAACATCAGCAAACGGACTGGCGCGCTCACCGAGGCGCAGGCCCTATACCGCGCCAGCGATTACCGGGAGGTCGCGCCCCCTTCAACGACGAACTCTATGCCCGTCACTGGTTCGAGAAGGACCTGCAACGAAGCTGCAGATGCCCGTTAGAAGCGATCCCCGCGGGGTTGCCGCACCTCGACGACCGGTGTAGGCAACGGCACGTGAATATTCATGGGGGGACTGTCATGACCAAAGTACAAGTCGGCGTCATTGGCCTGGGAAACATGGGTGGCGGCGTCGCTCGCAACCTCTGCGACGCGGGTTTTACCGCCGGCGTGTGGGATGTTTCCGACGCCGCCGTCGCTCGCTTCGAGGGTCGCGATAACGCCCATGCCATGACCCCCGGCGACATGGCCGCCGATGGCGCAACCTTGATCTATGTCGTGCCCGCGACACCGGAAATCGAGGCGACTCTCAACAGCGATGATGGCGTATTAGCCAAGGCCGCACCCGGCACCGTGGTGTTCGATTTGACCACGTCATATCCCGAGGACACACGGCGGGTGGCAGCGCAAGCAGCCGAGGCTGGCGTTACCTACCTAGACGCTGCCATGAGCGGCGGCGCGACGGGTGCCGATGCCGGCACGCTGACGTTGATGATCGGCGGCGACAAAAGCGCCTTCGAGGATTCGAGGCCACTACTCAATGCGATTGCAAAGAGCATTTTCTATCTCGGCGATAGCGGCACCGGCCACGCCATGAAACTGATTCACAATATGGTCGTACACACGATTTTCCTGACCAATTGCGAGGCTGGCCGCATGGCCGAGGCGGCGGGCATCTCGTTGGGCGACATGATCGAGGTATTCAACCACTCCAACGCACGCAGCTACTCCAGCGAATTTCGCTTTCCCAAGCACATCCTATCGGAGAAGTGGGATGCGCGCTCGCGGGTCTACAATTTGAACAAGGATCTCGGCATGGCCGTACGTTTCGCCGAGGCCATGGGCATCGACGCACGCTATGCCAAAGAGACGCTGAACTTTCTCGGCCACGCCACCGACCGCGGCATGGCCGAACAAGATTACAGCCTGCTCTATCCCGAGTTCGACGCCATCCGCAGCGCCGATTGAGGCTGGCTGTACCCGCAACACCTCATCTTGAGCCCCCATTCTAAGCTTGTCGAAGGACGAGGGGAAAGAGGGCTCGCTAGCCCGGCAGAAACTCGAACAATTCGTCACGATAGCGGCTGATGGTGGCTTCGACGACCGGCTGCACGGCGGCGGTGAATTCCGCCCGCTCGTCTTCGCTTAAGGTAATGATCTCGTTCTGCGAGGTGTCAAATTTTTCCAGAATGGCGCCTTCTTCCGCATCAGCATATTCGCGCTGCGCCGCGGTCGCCACCGCCAGTGCGCCGTCGACGGCGGTGCGCACATCGGCAGGCCAACCGTCATAGGTGGGCTTATGGCAAAGCACGACGGTTGGCCCGAAGAAATGGCCGAACATGGTGATCCAGCGGTGGTGTTTGTGGGCACCCAGATTGAACGTGTTGGATAGGGCATTTTCCTGGGCATCGACCGCACCCGAAGCCACCGCGTCAGCCAGCTCCTTGACGTCGTAGAACACCGGCTCGAAGCCCAGGGCAGCAAATGTTTGCACGTAGATATCGCTGCGCAGGGTACGGATTTTCAGGCCGGCGCAGTCTTGCGGGCGGTGAATGGGACGCACACCGTTGGATAGATGGCGGAACCCGTTATCCCACCACGACACAATGCGAAAGCCGGTAACCTCAGTAATTTTGTCGGCAAGGAACTGGCACAACGGTCCGTCGAGTAGGGCATGTGCCTGGGCGCGGGTGCGAATGGTGAAGGGCAGATCGAGCAATTCGAACTCCGGTACACGGCCGCCCAGGTAGCTCGAGGCAAAATAACACAGGGTCATCTCGCCGGTGGTGACCATGTCGAGTAGATCGGTAGCCGGATGCCCCTGATCCATGACGTTGAGGGTATGCTCAAATTTAAGATCGTTACCTAGCGATTGCGCCAGCATATCGCCGAACACGGTCACGGCACGGCTATGGACCGAGGTCGGCCCCTGATAGCCACCAAAGCGAATGTCGATCTTAGCCATCGGCGATCGGTGGCCAGATGCGTTCGGCGACGGTCGGTGAGCCCGGCGTGTGCATGGTGTAGCGGACGAGTCGGCCCGACCATTCATTTTCGTCCTGCGCCAGCGCCTCATGGCCCTTTTCAAAATGCTCCAACCGCGCCTTGAGCGAGGTAAACTCATAGAGAACCGAGTATTTCGCCCACCCGGCAACAGACAGCATCACCCGGGTCGAGATACAACCGGGCATGCGTGCCATCGCCGGCAAGCGATGTTGCGCATACCAGGGGCCGACATCCCATTCGTTTTCCAATTTCGCTGTGCGGAAGCTGCCCATCTGGATCGCCGGCCCCGGGGTCGTGCCGGCTGGCCGCTGATCCATTTCCGGACCATCGACCTGCGCAAATACCGAAAATATGCATGGCCGCACACCTTGGCGCAGGTTGAGCATATGCCGTGCCGTGCCGGTTAGCGCTGCTTGTTCGTCGACCACACTGGGCGCCATAAAGGTCGTCGGTTCCACTGCCCCGACCAGCACAAGGAACTGGGTACCGCCACCGACGCCCTCCATGCCAACGGATTCAGGAAACGCGGCGCGCACCTTTGCCATATCGGCGCCACCGCCTTCGCTCTGGTAGTGGGCGGCCCAGGCAAATCCGGGCCGGGCCAACATCTCGGGCAGATATTCGCCGTGCAGCCAATCGAGATATTCATCCTGGTCCTCATCGAGCAAATCGTACCAGGTGGCCCAAATCGCCTGATCCATCGTTCACTCTCCCCTAAGCCCAAATAAGCGACAAGCGGCAGCTCAATCCCGGATTGCCATCTGCCAGCTTAGCAAAAAAAGTAAAGGCGATTAGCCTTTGGTTATATTGTCGACCAAAATCTTATAAACATCGTTCTGTGCCGGACGCTGCTTTTCGTAGTCTACACCTCTCATGAGGTTGGTATCTTCACCCAGCCGCTTCATCATGCGCTTGTGGGTCTTGTCTTACTGCAACTTGACGAAGGCCTCGCGCAGTAGAGCAAGGTGATTCGTCGGAATACCCAGCAATGCCATGATGATGTAATACACCTCGCCGAGTTAGCAGGGAAAGCCCAAGGATTTGCAGGTTGGCGGGCTCCCGACAACCCGTTCGTCGCGTACACATGCCAGTGTGCGCGCCTTGTCGCCTGTCCCGCGGTTGTCGACAGCAACGGCACAGTAAAGTCGGCGTCGCCAGCAGACAGCGCACGCAATCAGGTTCCGGTTGCCATAAAATGTCGACAAGACCGCAAGCAAAACAGTCGACGACAGTACGAAACCCAACCATGGCACAACCAAAGCGAGGACGAGAAAACCCAAGATTGTCACCGGGACGTTGATAACCGCTTCGCTGTCGAGATTGCGAATGCCGTTTTCTTCCACCAGCACGCGCGCGCCATAAAAGCTAGTCACCGATAACAACAAAAGGAACGGCAACCATTCACGGGAAAAACCGGGATCGAGGCCGGACGGTTTCTAGCCAAATAGCAACAGTGGCCGTTCAACCTGATCGGGCATAATGATAAGCAGAACGACACCAGCCACGATGCCGGGCACACCAAAGACTATGTTGAAGTTCTACGCGCCACGTGACGCCGGACGCCCGCCGGTATCAGACATTCCTGTTTAACCTTCCCTGCACAGCATCCTTATCGACGCCACCCAGTGCAGCTGAAGTCTACCGGTTTTAATTACTTTACCGCCAATGCCGCCGACGGGTCGTTACGCGGCAGCGTCACCGGCTCGCCTAACTCGTCCGACAAATCAGCGGCGGTGTAGACATCCATCACCATCCGCGCCTCGTCCGGCTTGACCATAACCGGCTGGTCGTAGACCACGGCTTCGACGAAATGGATCGTCTCGTCGGCCATCGGCCCGGCGAACACGTGGTCGACCGGCTCACCCGGCATCGACGACATAGGATAGCGGATACCGTGTTCGGTGGTGTTGAACTGGACCTCTTTATGAGTATCGTCGATGGTCAAGGCGCCATCGGTACCAATCACTTCGATCCAGCACTGGGAATAATTGGGATAGCCGATAGGTAGGATCCAGCCGGCACCAACGGTAATCGTTGTGCCGTCGTCCATGGTCACCATGATCCACTGATGATCGGGCGTGTCGCTCTTTTGGCTGAACAGCTTGCCCGACGTCTGGGAATAAACCCGGATCGGCTTGCGTGGCTGCAAGCACCACAACAAAAAGTCGAGATCGTGGGTCGCCTCCATTGCTGCCGGCGACAGTTTCGAGCGGCCAGTTATCTTGTTACCGAGCTCACGCGTCACGTTGCGGCTAACCAGACAGGTCACCGGTTCGCCCACCAATCCTTCTTTCAAAGTTTTATTCACATAGGCGAATTTCGGCTTGAAACGCTGCGAATAGCCGACCGTGAATTTGAGGTTTTTTTCCTCGGCCAACGCGATTACCTCGTCGGCTTCCTCAATCGTCGTCGAAATGGGTTTCTCGACAAAGACGTGCTTGCCGGCCTCCAACGACGCCTTAATCATCGGGTAATGGGTCGATTCCGGTGTCGCCGAAATAACGATGGCTTCAAGCTCGTCTTTCTTTAAGAGCTCTTCCCAATCGGTCGTCGCAAATACCGGGTCGGTCTCGCCCCTCACCTCGGCCAGACGGTCGGGGTTGATCTCGGCGATATGTAACTCGTCAATCAGCGGGCTACGCGCGCAGGCGTTCGCACGAATACCCCCTGTCCAGCCAGTACCAATCACCCCAATATTAATTCGCTTCATGTGTTCTTCCCCCTATGATCAAACCCTTGCGAGCATCGATTGATTCCGTGCGAATTCGCTGGGTGCGTGTTTTAGCTAACCCAGACAGTAACGAGTCTTATATAAGACAGCAAGAGGCGGTTGCCGCGGTTAATTTATTTGAGGCTATCGAACGCCATCTAACGATTGCAAGGGGTGGTAAGAGCAAGCCTAAGACCCGTGGCGATCGCGCCACATGGTCTCACCGATGCCGCAGGGTGGACTGGCGTGTACACCCTATAATCTCGCAAATAGCTGGAGCCTATGTAATAGACGGCTTGGAAATCCTAAACACAGTTATCCTCATACTAATGATTGGCTTTGTGATTTTGTTAATTCGGACCCCTAGAAAAGGGGAAAAGAAAGCGAGGATCGATTGGCATCGGATAGGTACTGCGATAGGAGTAATCATTGCTCTTGGTTTGGGTTTTCTGGGGTTTAAATCGCTCATTGATTATGAGCCGCCAAAACCAAAAAGCGAGGTTGAAATAGAGGCACAGAAGCAATTATTTGAGAAAGCGATACAACAAGAAAAAATTAGAAAATGGAGGCCTGAACTACAATGATTCACAAAACTGGCTGCGGCTGCAGGCCGCCAACCTTGAGCTCGAATTTACGGTGTACCTTCCGCGCAAAATCGTTGACATTAGCGGCGATCTCCGGAAAGGCCCCGGTCCCACCGATGACGTAATCGCGGTAGTACAAATCGAGACTGCACGATACGTTAACGGTCAGTGCCAGTTCCAAATCAACCGCGATGTCTCGCCGCCCGCCCCGGTCACCCAGAGGTTCGTCAGCACGAACCAGACCGCCCTAAATAATGCCGCGAGCGACCTACGCTACGGTTGCGTTGACCTAGTGCCTACCGGTTCTACTTCATGGCCTCTAAATAAGTGGTGTCGCCGGATCAAGGCCGAGCGCAACCCGTCCGAAAGTGGTGCCAGCAACATCCCAATTCAGCGCGATATGTCCACTGAGGGCGTGCATATCACGAAATTTGCGTTGTATCTCGTTGTCTAGAAATATCCCGCTACCGCCCGCCGTGGTGAACAAACGGTCGACGGCACGCCGACACAACATAACGATATAGGCCTGATCGCGCCGCCCCTGGGCGCGTTCCAACATTGAAAGCGGGCGGCCTTCACGCATCGCCCCCATTGCCTCGCGGCAGTCACGTAACATCAAATACCGAGCGCAATCGATTTCCGCCGCCGCTTCAGCAACATGCATTTGCATGGTTGGCAACTCTCTGATGCTCGCGCCGTGCCGACTGCTGACATCAAGATTCTCAATGTGCATTGCCAACAAGCTTTCGGCAATACCCAGAGACGGTGCCGACAGCATAAAGGGGACAGCGGCAGAACGCGGTAGACAGAACAGTGGTGCGCGTTTTTCGCGTAATCGCCCGGCCGAATCGTTGCTCGCCTTTGCCATCGAAAAGGTCATGTGATCCGGCACAAACGCTTTCTCGATGACCAGATTCTTGGATCCAGTACCGGCCATACCCATAACCATCCAGTTATCGTTGATGCGAACCTTGTCTCGTGGCACCAGGCAAAACGTAGCATCCTGCCCGCCGCCGTCCGACGTTGGTATCATCGTCACCACCATCACCCAGTCGGCATGGTCGCAACCGCTCGACCAACTCCAGGTGCCGCGCAACTGCAAACCCCCATCGCCACGTTCGACATAGCCCGAGGGCGTGAACCCAGCCGAGACCAGTGCGTCGGGGTTATCGCCCCAAATATCTTCCGCCGCCTGCGGGTCGAACATGCCGATAGTAATAGAATGATCGTTGTAGACGCCGCACACCCAGGCCGTCGACGCGCAGCCACGGGCCAGCCGCGACACCGCCGCAACGGATTCGTCGAGCGACAATTCGCTGCCACCGAAATGGCGCGGCTGGCTCATGCGCAGCAGCCCGGCGTTACGCAGATCAGCGATAGATTGCGCCGGAACACTACGCGCCACTTCGGTTTCCTCGGCGCGCGCCTGCAATGCTGGCACCAGTGCATCCGCCGCCGCGACGGCATCAAAGTCGGAATGGTCCTGAGGCTCCGGTGTCAAAACTTCGCCCTCACATGCTGGCGGCGGGTGGCGTTTGCGGTTGGTCGGGATCGTCGAACGACCACAGGGAAAACCCCGGGCTGGTTTCCCAAATACGCGGCTCCCAATCGTCGTCCACGCAATCCATATCTGCAAAGTACTCGGTGTTGCCGCCGCACGGATTGCGGAAATACCAATATAGATTAGAGCCCAGTATATGCCGGCCCGGGGTGGTATCGGGCTTCCAACCATGCGCTTTCATGCAGGCGCCACCCATCATGATTTCGTCGAAATTGCGTACCTCGAACGCCGCATGGCTGAACGCAGGGCTGTCGTTGCGTTGCAGCAAAAACAAATTGTGATGATCACGCGACCCGGCGCAACGCATAAAATCGCCGCGCCCGATGGTGCTATCAGACAGGCGGAACCCTAATCGGTCGACATAGAACGACACCGCGCTGTCAGCGCCGTCTTTGGAAATGTAATAAACTACGTGGCCAAGCCGCAGCGGTTGGGCTCGCGGGATCGCTTCGACAAATTCGTTCAGGCGCTGCGAATTTTCGTTCAGGTTCACCCGTGGCGGCTCGACTCTAACTTCCACGGGCCGGGCTATCTTAAAGCCGAGGCTAAATCCGCTCTCGTCGAAGGTGCTCAAGGTGCCGTCGGCGGCACACGCCACGTCGTGGTCTTTCGATAACTCAGCCCCAAGCACCTCCAAATCGTCAGCTGTGTCGACACCCCACACAGTTTGACGCACCGTCGACCGGTAGCCATCGGGCGCCGGAGGCAACGAAGAATCGTCGATCGGCAGCAGGTGAATGGTCTGGCCGGCAGGCGTGGCGAATACCGCACCGCTTTTGCCCTGTTCGGCGGCTTCCAGTCCCCAATTCTCGAAATAGCGAATACCGGCTGCCGTATCGGCAACACCGTAAACCAAGGATTCTACGCGGCTAATCGGCATGGCCTCAGCCCCTTCCGCTAATAATTAGGCGGCCAGCGCATCCCCACGCCGACGTTATCGGCAATTATGACAAATCCTTCAACGCCAGACACGTGCAAATCTATCCCCGCCACAACGCGCAGGATTTGCACCGGTATTACAGGGCGCTAATTTTGTTAGCCGTGGTCGGCCGGTAATTCGACGACAAATCGGGCACCGCACACTGTCCCGTCGGCACGGCGGCGGTTTTCGGCCCAGACACGTCCACTTGCTGCCTCGACGATTTGGCGCGAAATACTCAGACCCAGGCCTGAATGGGTGCCGAACTTTTCGCCCCTCCCATCCGCACCTTCGATCGGGCGATCGGAATAGAAGCGTTCAAAAATGGACTCGAGATTTTCCTCCGGGAGGCCGGGCCCGTCATCCTCGACCAACACCATGACAACGTCGCCACCGCTACCAGTGGTCCGCATGGCGCGGACAGCTATCCGACCGGCTGCCGGGCTGAAGGACAGGGCATTGGCAATTACGTTGCGGTACACCTGACCCAACCGCCCCTCCGACGCACAAACGGTCAAATCGGTGTCGTCCGGCAATTGCAACTCGATTGTCGGACTGTCGCCCGAAGCCGCAGCACGTTCGATATCGGTGAGCGCCATCAGGACTTGGCGAACATCGACGGCGGTCGGCATATCGCGGCTTAGTTCCGCGTCCAACCGCGAGGCATCGGAAATATCGCTAATCAATCGATCGAGCCGGTGAACGTCGTCGGAGATGATTGACATCAACCGCCTTTGCTGCCCGGGATTGTCGACACGGGCGACCGTTTCGACGGCGCTATGCAGCGACGTTAGCGGATTTTTAATTTCGTGGGCGACATCGGCGGCAAAGCGCTCGATCGCGTCCATACGCTGCCACAACGCGTCGGTCATGGAACGCAAATCTCGGCTCAAATCGCCAATTTCATCGCGTCGGCCGGCGAAGTCGGGGATTTCGACGTGGCGCCCCCGGCCGGTGCGCACGCGTTCGGCCGCCGCCGCCAGGCGGTTAATCGGCCGCGCGATGGTTCCGGCCAGATAGAGCGACAACAGAACGGTCACGCCCAGGGCGACGGCGAATACTTGCAAGATATCGAGGCGAATGGCGCGCATGGCAGCCTCAACCTCATCGCCGCCGGTCGACAGCATGAGCGCGCCAACCACCTGACGGTAGCGTTGGACGGGGACCGCGACCGAGATCACCATTCCCCCGGACTCGTGCCGCCTGACGGCCGCATCGGATTCGCCAAACAACGCCCGCTGGACTTCAAGATAGTCGTTGGCATTCGACGGGCTGGACTCCTGGTAAAGGGCAAGCTCACTCTGACCCGGCAGCCAATTGAGCAGAGCATCGACCTTTCGCCCGACCCACCAGCCGATGTCTATATCGCTGTCCGGCGGCGGTAATTTCCGCACTACCACAAAACCCCGGGAAAGGGTCAGGTACTGGGTGTCTGCGACCAGCGCGCCGGTGGGCACGAACATCCGCGCCCTTGTGCTGGTCGGCTCGGTCAAGCGGCGCAACATCAGGTTCGCCCTTACTGGCTCGATCCGCTGACCAATGCCCGGCGATTCGCCAACAGCACCAGCTCCGACGGCGCCTGCAAATACTTCACCTTGGGTGCGCAAGGCGGTAATTTCAGATTCGATTAGGCTTTCCTGATACTGGTCGAGGAAGAAAAAACTGCCGATGGGCACGAGCAGAACAAGTAGGTTGATCGCTAAAATACGCCGCGTCAGGGATGTCGAGGCGCGGCGCTGGGCGAGCCATAAAAGCAGCCAACGCAGCCGCCGCAATCCGCGCCAGCCAACTTTAACCGCACGCGCTTTGGCGGTCGCCTTGGTGTCTGGCGCCGCAGCATCGCTATCGTATCCGGTTCGAGTATCCAGTTTTTGACTCCCCCAAAACGGCTTTCGCCGTCGTCTTTGGCTTAGTTTTCCTTGTAGCGGTAACCTATGCCGTACAAGGTTTCTATTTGTGTGAACTCAGAATCGACTTCCTTAAATTTCTTACGTAGCCTTTTTATGTGGCTGTCAATGGTGCGGTCGTCGACATAGATGCTGTCACCATAGGCGGCGTCCATCAACTGGTCGCGGCTTTTCACATGGCCGGGCCGTAGCGCCAACGCCTGAAGGATGAGGAACTCGGTCACCGTCAACGCAACTTCGCGCTCGCGCCACATGCAGCGGTGACGGTTGGGATCGATAACCAAACCGCTGCGGCGAATTATTTTGCCGGCGCCTTCCTCGACCGTGTCGTCGGCTTCCGTGCGGCGCAACACCGCGCGGATTCGTTCGATTAGTAGGCGCTGAGAGAACGGCTTGGTGATGTAATCATCCGCACCCATGCGCAGCCCGATAACCTCGTCGATTTCATCATCCTTCGAGGTCAAAAAAATGACCGGCACCGCCGTGCCCTTACGTAATCTACCCAAAAGTTCCATGCCGTCCATACGCGGCATTTTAATATCCAACACGGCTAGGTCGACCGGTTGCGCGGTCAGACCCCGCAAAGCCTCGTCGCCATCGGCATAGGCATCCACCTTAAACCCCTCGGCTTCCAGCGCCATCGACACCGAAGCCAGAATATTTCGATCGTCATCGACCAGAGCTATTGTCTGCGCCATTGAACTATCCTTATCAAACGGTTGCGGCACACGAAGGCGCCTCCAGGACCAGGGCCACCGTGTTGTCTTATTATGGCGGATTTACGACTGGATTTGGGCCATGATTGGCCATATTTCAATGCTTTAACCACCTTCGCAGCACCGCAAACCTCACGATTCAGCCGATTATTCCCACGGAAAAGCGAGTAATCTGCGACCGCGCGTCCCATTGCTGTCCGGCCAAATGAAGGGTTAATTCTCAACCCATGAAAAAATCAACACGCTTTGCCTTACTTCTCGCCATCGTCGTCATCGCCGCCGCCGCCGCTTTGGCCGAATGGCTGGTAATTCGCGACCCCGACATCACCAAGGCGCCGAGCGGTATAATCGCCAACGTGGAGATCGGCGGACCGTTTACGCTCACCGACCATACCGGACGTCAGGTCACTGAGCGTGATTATCTCGGTAATTTCACGCTGATTTTCTTCGGCTACACGTTTTGCCCCGACGTCTGCCCGACCGAGCTGGGCGATATCGCCCTGGCGCTCGACGAACTAGGTGACGATTCGGTGGCAGTCACACCGCTAATGATCTCCATCGACCCCGAGCGCGATACGCCGGCCGTGCTGGCGGAATACGTTCCCCTGTTCCACGAGCGGCTGATTGGGCTAACCGGTACACCCGAACAGATTAAACAGATAGGCGACGCCTACCGCATCTTCTACCGCCGGGTCGAAGATCCGAATTACACCTTTTATTTGATGGATCATACCTCGTACGTGTATCTGCTCGATCCCGAAGGAAAGGTGGCCTTGCTATTCCGTTATGGCACGTCACCGAAAAAAATGGCGAAACTCATACGCCAGCAGATGCGCGGTTAAGTAACTGGAGGCATCGATGCCTATTATCAGTAGCCTTGTTCTCATAGCGACTTTTGCCATCGCCGCCAATGGAACAGTCCTGGCGCAGACCCCAGAGCACAAGCAGGGTCCGCTAACCGTCGTGCAGCCATGGTCGCGAGCCACGGCACCATCGCAAAAAGCCGGCGGTGTGTTTTTAAGGATCGAAAACACGAGCGACCAGCCGGACCGTTTGACAGGTGTCGAAACCGAGATGGCCAACATTGCCTCACTGCATGCCATGATTCGCGATGGCAACGTGATGAAAATGCGCCCCGTCGAAAACGGCATCGACGTGCCGGCGAACGGCCATGTGGTACTCGCGCCGGGTGGGCGGCATGTCATGCTCATCGGCCTGCACAATCGCCTGGCCAAGGGCACCACCGTCCCCCTAACCTTGATTTTCGAGCGCGCCGGCCGGATCGAGATCGAGGCGGTCATAGAGGGTGCCGGATCGCACGGCCCAGCTAGCGCACGGGCCAGCGGCGACGGGCACGGATCGCACGCGGCATCGGCAAAAAGCGGTAATTAGTCGACTCTACATGAGACCGTGAAATCAGCGCACAATACCGTTAGTGTGCGCCGCTATGACTATTGATGATCGAGACAAAGAACCGGGGCGCGTCGCCCGCCAGCTAATGCGCACCGGCCGGATGGCGACGTTGGCGACCCTGGACACCGAAACTGCTGGCGGGCCCTATGCCAGCCTGTCCTTGACCGCGTGCGGCCATGATGCTGCACCGTTGCTGCTACTTTCTGACCTGGCCCGCCACAGCCGCAACATTGCCGCCGATGACCGCGTGTCCCTGCTGTTTGCAAAGTCTACCCGCGAGGCTATCGCCGAGGGGCGGGTATCGGTGATCGGCCGCGCCAAGCCCTGCGACGACCCGTTGCTAAAAAACCGTTTTCTGGCGCGCCACGCATCGACCCGATCCTTCACCCAATTCACCGACTTCCACCTCTATCGCGTGAGCGTCGACAGTGTCCACTTCGTCGGCGGCTTCGGTAATGTTCATACTCTCGAGCATGCCGATGTCATGTTCGATACCGCCGCGATGGGCGACTTAGCCACCGCCGAGGCCGAGATCATCGAACATATGAACGCCGATCATGCTGGATCCGTAAACCTGTACGCCCACAATCTGGTCGGGCGGCCGGGGATAGATTGGCGCCTAACCGGCATCGACCCGGAGGGGATCGATCTGGACCGCAACGACGCCAACGCCCGCCTGGATTTTGGCAGCGCGGTCAGTAATCCCGACGAAGCGAGAGCGGAGCTAGTGAAGTTGGCTCGCACGGCGCGTAGCGAAGCCTGACCGAGATGCCGACCCTCGACAGGCCCGGCGCAGAAATCTGGTACCAGGTGCTGGGCGACGAACCGGCGCTAATACTTCTGCACGGCCGCGCGGCAACGCAGCCAATTGGTGGCAACAGGTCACACATTTTACCCCGGACTATCGTGTCGTTGTCATCGACCAGCGCGCTTTCGGCCGTTCGCGTTGCGAGCCCAACGCTTTTCAGATCGGCCACATGGTCGACGACATCGGCGCAGTCCTCGATGCTAGCGGCATCGAACGCGCCGCCATCGTCTGCCAGTCCATGAGCGGTATCTTCGGCCTGCGGTTCGCCCTGGCCCAACCTAAGCGGGTGGCAGGCTTAATGCTGTTTTCGACGATGGGCGGGATCACCACCCCCGACCTGCGCGTCCGCCTGCGCAACTACGAGGCGGTGAATACCATCGAGCTCCCCGACAGGGCTTTCGCACCGGGCTACCGTGTGCGCGAACCGGAACTCTTTGCGCTGTACGAACAGCTATCCGCTTTCAATACTAACTTCGATCCGGCTTGGCGGACCCGTTTTTCCGACCCTACGGTCACGCTGTCGCCGGATAGTTTCGACGGATATGAGGTGCCGACCGTCTTCGTGGTTGGCGAACACGATCTGTTTTTTCCGCCGTCGATGGTGCACGAGGTTGCCGCTTACGTGCAGTCGGCCACGGTCGTCGATTTTAGCGATACCGGCCACTCGCCTTATTGGGAGGCACCGGAACGCTTCAACGCACTGCTTGCCGATTGGCTGCCCGCCAACGCAAGCTGGTAGGCGCGACCGCGCGGCGGCGGGAGCCGCAAATAAGTTTCGCTTAGAGAGCTTCCAACGACGGTTAAATCAGTTCAACCGTAACGGCAAGCGGGCCTTTGTCACCCTGCTGCGTACCGACCCGTACGCGCGACTCGGGTTCCAACATACGCAACCCACTGCTCGCAACAACGCGCCCGGAAATGAAAATGTCCGGCCCCCCGTCATCGGGAACGATAAAGCCGTAGCCTTTGTTGGCGTCGAAGAATTTTACTATGCCCTCGATCAACGGTCCCTCGGGCTCGACGCCGGCAACCGCCTCGTCCCCGCCTTCGGGCGCTAAAACACTAAAGATCGTGATTACGGTCGGCCCTTTTTCGCCCTGGCTAATTTCGCATTCGACGGTAGCGCCATCCGGCAGGTCACGGTGGCCGGCGGCTTCTAGTACGGAGACGTGCACAAAAGCATCTCCGCTACCATCGTCCGGTTGAACGAAACCGTACCCTTTTATCGGATTAAACCATTTTACGATCGCCGAGGTCCGCGGACCGTCACCGGCGTCAGATATGCTAGAATCACTCATTGGTAACGCCTCACCCCAAACCGGTAACGATCAACCAAATTCGCTACCTGCAAAAGCAGATGGTTTTCGATACTGGACTAAATACTTTTCCACATCGTCGAGCTTACTTGCCTTTGTGGCAATAAGCATAGCCTAAATATTGTTCATACGCCGAGCCGATGGAACAACTTGAATGCGATAATACCTGAATAGCCCTGGCAATTGGGGATTTATTCAAGCGAGGTGGGGATGATATTAACCCAAACAAATTTTGCTGCGGACGGTTTTTTAAACTCGCAAACCAATAGTTTGTTTTTGTTAGCTGGGTTAAAAAATTAGTCCAGACAATTTAAAACCGATAGCGCGGCTCGTTGCCAGCGTCTAGGATACATGTTTCGCTGACTGTGATTGGCGACACGTGGCAGTGATTCTTTCTGAAGATTTTCCTGAAGAGTTTTAGGAGCTCTATGGCGCACTAACGGCGTTTCGCTTTACCGAAAAACAAATAAAGAAAGAAGACGGCAACGAAAGCGATATCTCAAAACCGTTTTCTACGTTGCTTCGACCGTCATGATGGGAAGAAACCAAACTTGAGGCTCAACTAGTGGTCGACGAGAAAGTCGTTAGTCAGGACACACACAAAGTCGATTACGCAAAAGTCTGGATTGCTTTTGATCTTGAACGAAACGGCAAAGATCAAACGTTCGATCGCGACAAACTCGACGAAGTATATGATGTCATAGAGAATTGTAATTGCGGGCCATGTTTAGAATTAATTGCCCGCCATCAACGTGATAATTGGCATCAATGGAGTAATGAAATACCACTGGAATCGCGAGATTCAAGCCTGTGCGACAAAGTTGAGACGCCTACGTTTGCTTAAGTCTTGTTTCCCCTAATGCGCCTTGTCCCAATTATTGCCAACGCCAGCGTCGGCGACCAGGGGCACAGCGAGGTTGACGGCCGGAGCGGCGGCGCCCTCCATCACCTTGCGCGCCACCGCGATGGTGGCGTCGACCTCGGCATCGGGCACCTCGAACAACAGTTCGTCATGCACTTGTAGCAGCATCTGCGCAGCGAGCTTTTTGCGGGTTAGCGCCGGCGGCATACGCACCATGGCGCGTTTGATGATGTCGGCCGCCGCGCCCTGGATCGGCGCGTTGATCGCCTGGCGCTCGGCGGCGTTGCGCACCGCCTGGTTCTTGTCGCAGATGCCGCTTAAATAGATGCGCCGGCCGAACAGAGTCTCCACGTAGCCGGTCTCGGCGGCGAACGCGATGGTCTCATTCATATAGTCGCGAATACCGGGGTAGCGCTCGAAATAGGCGTCGATATAGGCCTGGGCGTCACCGCGCGCGATGCCCAGATTGCGCGCCAGGCCGAAAGCGGAAATGCCGTAGATAATGCCAAAATTGATCGCCTTGGCGCGGCGGCGCAGGTCGGGACCAAGCTCGTCCAAGGGCACGTCGAACACCTGGCTGGCGGTTAGCGCATGGATGTCCTGGCCGACCTCGAAGGCCTTGATCAGCGCGCTGATGCCGGCGACGTGGGCGAGCACACGTAGCTCGATCTGCGAATAGTCGAGCGACACTAGCTTGTGGCCAGCCTCGGCGACGAAGGCGGCGCGGATCTTGCGGCCCTCTTCGGTGCGCACCGGAATGTTCTGCAGGTTGGGTTCGTTAGACGACAGGCGGCCGGTCGAGGCGATAGCCATGCCATAAGACGTGTGGATCCTGCCCGTCTCTTGGTTAATTTCGATCACCAGCGCATCGGTGTAGGTGGATTTGAGTTTCGCTAGCTGGCGCCAGTCGAGCACAGTGCGGGGCAGCTCGTAGCCCTGCGCGGCGAGGTCTTCGAGGATGTCGGCGCTAGTCGAATAGGCGCCGGTCTTGCCCTTCTTGCCGCCCTCGATACCAAGCTTATCAAACAGAATTTTGCCGAGCTGCTTGGGCGAGCCGATGTTGAACTCTTCGCCGGCTAGCTTGTACGCCGCTTCTTCCAGCTTCACCGCGCGCTTGCCGAAATCCTTCGACAGCGCGGTGAGCGCCTTGGCGTCGGCCTTGATGCCGACGCGCTCCATGGCGACGATCACCGGCACCAGCGGCCGCTCGATGGTCTCGTAGACCGTGGTCAGGTGGTCGACGGCAAGCCGCGGTTTCAACGCCCGGTGCAGGCGCAGCGTGATGTCAGCGTCTTCGGCGGCATAGTCGAGTGCGGCATCCAAGCCCACCTCAGCGAAGCTAATCTGGTTCTTGCCGCTGCCGGCGACGTCGGAAAACTTGATCGTCTCGTGACCGAGATGGCGAAGCGCCAGATCGTCGAGATTATGCCGGTTGCGCCCGGCGACGAGCACGTAGGACAGTAACATGGTGTCGTCGAGGGCAGCGGGCACCAGCGGCGATAATTTCGGCAGATACTGCTCGCAGGCGCGCGCCAGCACCAGAAGATCGTATTTTGCGTTGTGGGCGATTTTGAGAACCGATGGGTCCTCGAGCAATTCCTTGAGCGGCTTCAACGCTTTCGCTAGAGGTATTTGCTTAATCTCGCCGTTGGCGTTATTGGCACCGCTGCCATCCAGGTCCAGCTCGGCCGGCGCAGCTTTCACATGGCTGACCGGCACGTAGCAGCCGGCGCCCACCTCGGTCGACAACGAGAAGCCGACGAGCTCGGCCTGCATGGCGTTGAGCGAGGTGGTCTCGGTATCGAAGGCGACGACACCGGCGGCATAGGCCGCCTCGATCCAGGCAGCTAGCGCCTTTTCGTCTTGCACCAGCTCATACGGCAAATCATCCACAGAATTGTCAATTTCTTCCTCTTGAACCATTGCAGCCAGTTCAGTTACATCCAGCTTTTCTTCCTCCACAAGGCGCTTTCCGACCCGCTCGATCAGCCTTGCGAACTCCATTCTTTGCAAGAACTCGATCACCGTCGCCGGGTCGGGGTTAGCCAGCGCGAAATCGTCGACACTCTCTTCCGTGTCGACATCGTCCTTGAGGGTCGCCAGTTCGCGGCTGATGCGCGCCAGCTCAGCATGTTCGATCAAGTTTTCGCGGCGCTTGGGCTGTTTAATCTCCCCAGCGCGCGCGAGCAGGATGTCGAGGTCGCCATACTCTTCGATCAGTTGCGCCGCAATCTTGACGCCGATACCCGGCACACCGGGTACATTGTCGGTACTGTCGCCGGCCAGCGCCTGCACGTCGATGACCTTGTCCGGCGCCACGCCAAACTTTTCGGTCACCTCGGCGGCACCGATTACCACGTCTTTCATGGGGTCGAACATGGTGACGCCGGGACGCACCAGCTGCATTAAATCCTTGTCCGACGACACCACCACCACCTCGATACCGCGCTCGACCGCCGCGCGGGCGTAGGTGGCGATCAAATCGTCCGCCTCGTATCCCTCCAACTGGATTGCCGGCAGGTTGAAGGCGCGCGTCGCCTCGCGCACCAGCTCGAACTGCGGCACCAGCTCTTCGGGCAGCGCGTCGCGGTTGGCCTTGTAGTCGGGGTAGATGTCGTTGCGAAAAGTCTTGCGCGCAGTATCGAAGATCACCGCCATATAGTCGAACGCGCCGTCGGCATGCGCCTGGTCGATGAGCTTGAGCAACATTGAACAATAGCCGTTGACGGCGCTTGTTGGCATACCATCGCGTCGCGTCATTCTAGGCAATCCAAAAAAAGCACGAAAGATGAACCCCGAACCGTCAATCAGGTAGAGCTTTTCCGCCACATTTTTCGGTTTTGCTTTCGCCATGGCTAAGATTTAGCGCACTCGGCGCGCCTGAGCGAGACCCGCGAACATTTTAGGCGGTGGATTACTTGGTATCGGCTTGCGCGCACCACCGGAAGAAAGGCCTCATCCTGAACCTGTCGAAGGATGAGGTGTTACGAATTACTTGGGTCTGTTCTCGGTCGCCACGCGACGATCCGCGCATTCGCCTGTTCGATCTTCGCTGCGCTGAGTTCGCCGGCAAACTGGCCGCGGTCTGCTACAGTGGGTTGATCTCTAGATATTCCGGGTTGAGATTGCCACCGCTCATCAAGTCGACAAGCTTAAATTCGTAAGTCGTGCCGGTTATCAACAACATCAGCGCGGTCTTGTAGGCGTTGCCCGACTGCGGGAAGCCATACAGTACATACGACAGATTGTCGTTCATAATCTTCGTTCTCCCAAATTCGCTGCATCTTCGAGCGCAGCTGAGTCCAATTATGGCAAGCCCGGCCAGCCGGCCCGCACCAGCTTCCAGTTAAGCTGATCGCCACGTGCACCCGCGATTTCAAAACCGAGTTTTTCCAGCGTGCGCACCGAGGCGGCATTATCGACGGCGCAATCGGCAACAATGTGCTGGGCGCGCGAATCCGTGAACGCCCAATCGATCAGAGCCGAACAGCCCTCGACGGTGAGGCCGCGGCGGCGGTGCGCCGGTACGACCTGATATCCGAGCTCGACCGCACCTTCGGCGGTTGGCGCACCGCTGAACGAGGCCGCGCCGACGACCAGGCGTTCGGACTTGAAGACAAACAGCCACAGGCCCCAGCCACCGGTATCGGGCGGTGCCGTGGCGCCCAAAGCCGAATTGGCGGCATCGTCGAGGCGTTGGGCGAACGCCGGCAGCTTGGCCGTCAGGTCGGCGTCGGGAAAATCGCGGTGCAGCAACCCGGCGGCTAACTCACTGGCGTGTTTGCGGTCGCCGATCAGCGCCCGGGCGAGCGCGCGGTCGACCGGCTGCAAGGTCAGGCGCCCGGTTTCGAGGGGCGAAGGAAAGGTTGACGGTGTCAGCGTTCGACAACCTGGTTATTAGTGGGAAGCCGCTACTGTAGCGCCGGCTTTCATCACATAGTGGCGGCCACAATAGGGGCAGTCGACTTCTGCCATACCGCCCATGTTGAGGAATACGCGCGGATGTCCCAACGCGCCGCCGTCGCAGGCAACGGTGGGACTGTCGACCTCGACAATTTCGGGCAGTTCCATCGGTCCTAAGCCCCTCGGTTTCCTCTCTCGGCTCATCCTGAGCCTGTCGAAGGATGAAGCCGCGATCAATCCCTATACCTCGACAAGCCCAGTATGAGGATTTATCCAAACATTCGACCCAGCACGGCAATAGCGGTTGCCATGCACGGCAAGGCCCCATACATAGGCGAATAGGTGATTTGTCTCAACTGTCAGAAACCAGATGAACGACGCCAGAGCCAAACCCGGGGCCGCACAAGAGCCAACCAGTGACGATCTGCCGACGCTGGCGATCAGCGCACGTGGCCTCGACAAGGTCTACCGCGGCAATGGCAGCGAGCCGGTGCATGCGCTCAGAGCCATCAATCTCGACGTTTCGCGTGGCGGCATCTTCGGCCTGCTCGGACCCAACGGCGCCGGCAAGTCGACCTTTATCAACATCCTCGCCGGGTTGGTGATCAAGACCGGTGGCACGGCAAGCGTGTGGGATATCGACATCGACAAGAATGCGCGCGCCGCGCGCGCCGCCATCGGCGTGGTGCCTCAGGAGCTCAATCTTGATGCTTTTTTTACGCCGCGCGAATTATTGGAACTGCAGGCCGGGCTCTACGGCGTGCCGCCATCCGAGCGACGCACCATGGAAATCCTCGCGCGCGTTGGGCTAACCAACCGCGCCGAGGCCTTTTCGCGCACCCTGTCCGGCGGCATGCGCCGACGACTGCTGGTGGCCAAGGCGCTGGTGCACAACCCACCGGTTTTGGTGCTCGACGAGCCTACCGCCGGCGTCGACATCGAGCTGCGCCAGTCGCTATGGAGCTTCGTGCGCGAATTGAACACTAACGGCACGACGGTGGTTCTGACCACCCACTATCTCGAGGAAGCCGAAGAACTGTGCGACCGGGTGGCGATCATCAACCACGGCCAGGTGATCGCCTGCGACGACACGCGCTCGCTGGTGGCGCGCCTTGATAATAAGGAACTACGCCTCACCGTGGCCGAGAATATCGACACTCTGCCCGGCACGTTGAGCCATTTCCATGTGGATCTTCCCAACAGCCACGAGTTGACCTTCCGCTACCGCACCAGCGAGACCGAGGTCGGCGCCATTCTCGGCGCCGTCGCCGCGGCCGGGCTGACGGTGACCGATCTGTCGACCGAGGAGCCCGATCTGGAAGACGTATTCCTCGAACTCACCCGCACGCAACCGTGATCACGGTAAGGCAATGCGAACTTATTCCTTCATCCTGCTGGCTATGTTGGTACTGGCCGCCTGCGCACCACGTCTGCAAGACCCCAGCCCCGACCCGCGCCGTTCCATGACCCCGTACCTGACCGCTAATAGTTTTGCTACCAGCGACGGTGTTTCCCTGCCGCTGCGCCGATGGCTGCCCGAAGAAAATCCCAGAACCGTTATCGTCGCCCTGCACGGCTTCAACGATTATGGCAATGCGTTCGCCGATATCGGAGCGTTTTTTACCAGCCACGGCATCGCCGTTTTGGCTTACGACCAACGCGGCTTCGGTGCCGCGCCCGAGCCCGGCATCTGGGCCGGCACGAAAACGCTCACCGCCGACTTCCGCGATTTCCTCGCCGCCGCACGCGCCACCTATCCCGGTGTGCCTGTGCACGCGCTGGGCGACAGCATGGGCGGTGGGGTGATGATAGCGGCGTGGGCGGAAGGGCGCTTTCCCGCCGATAGCGTGATCCTGGTAGCGCCGGCAGTGTGGGGCCGCGCCACCATGCCGTTCTACCAGACCGCCGCCCTATGGCTGTTGGTCTATACAACACCGTGGATGCGCATTGGCGGGCGCGGCCTCAAACGCCAGCCGTCCGACAATATCGAGATGCTGCGAGCGCTTGGCCGCGACCCTTTGGTGATCAAGGAAACAAGGGTTGACGCAGCATGGGGCATCACCAATTTAATGGACGCCGCGCTGGCTGGGGCCAAGGTCTACGACGCGCCCTCGCTCATTCTCTACGGCGCCAACGACGACATCATTCCGGCACGCGCTACGCTCGAGATGTTGGCGAACCTACCGCCGTCAGAAAACCCCCGCAAAGTAGCAATTTACGACGCTGGCTTTCACATGCTACTGCGCGACCTGAAGGCCGAGACATCCTGGCACGACATTCTGGCCTGGCTCGACAACCCCAATGGCGGCCTGCCCTCGGGCGCCGACACGGTCGACCCGGCGCGCGCCTTGGCGCAGTGGTAGAACGTAATCTCCATTCATCCTTCGAGACGAGCCTACCGGCCCTCCTCAGGATGAGGGTAGAGGATAAACAAATAAAACAAGCCCCATGCTGAGGAGGCGCGAAGCGCCGTCTTAAAATATGAGGCACCGGCGCAGCGTTAGGATCTAGTCCTCGTCCTTGCGTTCGAGATCGAGCGCCAGCGAATTCATACAATAGCGCAGACCGGTCGGCGGCGGACCGTCGGGAAACACGTGACCCAAATGGGCGTCGCACTTGGCGCAAACGATCTCGGTGCGCATCATAAAGAAGCTGCGGTCCCTGCGGTCGTCAACCGCGCCGCGGGTAATGCTGTCATAAAAACTCGGCCAACCAGTGTCGCTGTCAAACTTCTGCGCCGCATCGAACAGCGGATTGCCGCAGCACACACACTTGTAGACGCCCTGATCCTTGCAATCATCGTACTCACCGCTAAAGGCCGGCTCGGTGCCGTGCTGGCGGGTGACATGGTATTGCTCGGGCGTCAGCTGCGTGCGCCATTCCTCGTCGCTTTTGACGATTTTGCCTGTGTTTTCTTTGATGCTCGTGTCGCTGTCTACCATCGGTCGCTCTTCCCAAGGTTGAGAAGCTATAATATGGGCACATCCCGGCTTTCGATCAACGCACGCAGCGCTAATTGATCCCGGCGACACGCTTGACCGATTCAGACAAAAGCGTAATGTCAGCGCCACACGCGCTCGTAGCTCAGCTGGATAGAG
>CAZHBA010000036.1:0-16768 GCA_964530225.1 uncultured Rhodospirillaceae bacterium
AGACATTCGCTGCGCATATTGCTACCGGTGTTGGTTCTGGTGTTTAGCGCGAGTGCATTCGCCGATGACGGCGAACACGAACACTTTGCCGGTAAATTATTGGTCGCCGATACCTCGATGCGAGATCCGCGTTTCGCCGAATCGATAATCTATCTGGTGCGTCACGATGAGGGGGGCGCGTTCGGGCTGATTATCAACAAGCCGATGACGAAATTGCCATTGGCGAAATTGCTTAGCCAGTTGGACCTCGAGGGGGCTGCGACCGGCTTGGAACTGGAATTATATTTCGGCGGGCCGGTACAGGGCGAATTAGGCTTCGTCCTGCATTCGCGTGATTTTACCGCAAAAGGTGGTGCGACGATGACGGTGGAAGACGGGTTATCGGTAAGCGGTGTCCGCCGGGTCTTGCGCGCCATAGCCGAGCAAAAGGGGCCCGAAAAGGCGTTGTTTGCGATGGGCTATACCGGTTGGGCCTCTGGTCAACTCGAAGGGGAACTGGAGCGCGGCGATTGGAGCGTGATCGATGCTGACGAAGCTTTGGTGTTTGATTTACCGGTACCGGAAAAATGGCCGGTGGCGCACGACCGACGGTCCCTGAAACTTTAACGCAACGATGATAGATAACACCGACTTCCCGCAGGACTGGGCGGCCTATTACGAGAAAACCAGCGGGCGGCCACCGCGTGAGACGTTGCTGCTCGCGCTCGACCGGTTCGATCGTGTGGCCGTAGTTGAGGGGCGATTCGCCGTCGATCTTGCTTGCGGTGGCGGCCGTGACACAATCGAGCTTTTGCGCCGCGGTTGGCGGGTGTTGGCGATTGATGCCCAACCGGCGGCGATCGAGAAACTTACGGCGCGCGACGATTTGCCGGCGGGCGCTAACCTAATCGGTCAGAACGCGAGTTTCGAACAGGCCGAGTGGCCGCGCTGCGATTTAGTCAACTGCAGTTTCGCCCTGCCTTTAATGGCGTCCGACGACTTTAACGTGGTTTGGCGGCGCATCACTGGGTCCCTAAATCCTGGCGGGCGAATCGCTTGCCAGCTTTATGGGCCACGCGACAGCTGGGCCGGACGGCCGGGTATGACCTTTCATGATCGTGATGCTATCGATTCGTTGCTTGAGGGATT
Organism: uncultured Rhodospirillaceae bacterium; assembly: GCA_964530225.1. GTDB lineage: Bacteria > Pseudomonadota > Alphaproteobacteria > UBA6615 > UBA6615 > CAZHBA01. Next base: position 1,129 of record CAZHBA010000036.1, read on the forward strand.
CGACGTCGAGATGCTGCGCGAGGAAGAAGAAGATTCCACAACCGTGCGCGGCAAAGACAAGCACTGGCACATCTTCCATATCGTTGCGTGCAAGTCTGGCGGTACGGATTAAGGCCTTAGCCGCCCTGTTTTTCCCAGTCGAACAGAGTTGGCTGTTTGTCGAGAAATCGCTTTACCGCGGCACGATGATAATCGCTGTTATTTGCGATCGGCTGGGCCGAAGCCTCCAGGGCCAACAGGCCCTGAAAATCACGCTCGAAGGTCTGGTTGAGTATGTTTTTGGTGAGTCCGATGGATAATGCCGAGGCGTTACGCAACCGGTTGGCAAAGGTTACCGCTTGGGCAACCGCCTCGCCGTCGGGCGTGATCTCGTAAACGATCCCCAGGTCGTGCGCTTCTTCCGGTTCGATGATGCGGCCGGAGTATGCTAGTTCCTTGGCTTTCTGCAGGCCGACGATGCGCGGCAGTGTATATAACGCGCCCCAATCCGGCACCAGACCCAGGCGGGCGAACGAGAGAATAAATCGCGCGCGCGGGCTGGCAAAGACGAAGTCACAGGCCAGCGCCAGGCTGAAACCAGCGCCTGCCGCAGCACCGTCGACGGCGGCGATGGTCGGTACTTCCAGATTGAACCACTTGGTAATCCGGGGATGGGTGCTACGCAACTTTTGGCGCATATCGCCAGCGGGTTTACCCAACATTTCCTTGAGCGCATTGACGTCGCCACCGGCACAGAACGCGCCCCCGGCACCGGTCAAAACCACGGCGTGGATGGTATCTCCGGCGCCTTCTTCACCCGTGCTATGGCGCGGTCGAGGTCGCGCCGCACGGCCTCGTCGAGCGCGTTGCGCGCCCCCGGCCGGTTGATGGTGACGATGGCAACGCCGTTGTCGACCTGGAATGTCATTTTCTCGAATTCGCCGCTCATGTTCCGTCAGCCTTTGTAGTTGGCATATTAAGTGTACCTAAATGGCCGTTCGCTGATAAGCAAAGGGCCGACCCGAAGGCCGGCCCAATGTGGACTTATATAGGTGCGTTCAGACTATTTGATTACGTAGCGAACCGGCCATTTGTGACCTAACTTCTCGTGGATATCGACAGCCATACGCAGGACCTTGGAACCCGGCAGACCCTTGGAGTCGGCTTCCTTGGCCCTCTTGTTCGGGAAGTCGGCCAGTGTCTTGGCCCACTTCAACCGTGCTTCGGGGCTGACCTTGCGGACAATGGCGCCGTTCATGACCATGCGGCCGAGATTGGTTGCTTCCAACTCGTCAACCCACGGACCGGTGAATTCTTCGGTTTCCGTCGCGGCTGCGGCCATGGCCTTCTGCACGTCGGCCGGTAGTTTGGCCCAAGTGTCCTTGTTTACGGTGAGGCCATGGAACGTTTTCGAACCGAATCCCATGATTGTGTAATACGGCGCCGGTTCGAACAGTTTATGGCTCCAACCGACGGACGGGAACAGAATCACGCCGTCATAAACGCCGGTCTGCAGCGACGGATAGACGTCGGGCAATGTGGTGCCGACCGGTACCATGCCGGCGGCCTCGACCCATGGTAGGTTCGGGCCCGCGCCGGACATCTTACGGCCTTTGAGTTGTTCGACCTTGTCCCACGCGAAAGTGGTGTAGAGGCCGTAATTGTCGAAACCGAACATGCTGAGGAGTATCTGATTGTGTTTCTTTTCGAACACGCCCCCCATCTGCGGCACACTGTTGTAGATCTCTCGTGCCACCTTGGTTCCGAGCACGGCATTTTGGGCGTCGAACGGCATCCACAGCGGATAAACGTTCAAGAATAGGTTCGACGGCTCAAAGCAGAAGCAAAATCCGCCGAGATCGACGATGCCGTCTTGAACGCCTTCAAGCGTTTCTGCAACCTTTACGATCGACCCGCCATAGGCTTCGTTGAAACTGGCCTTATGGCCCAACGCCTCGAGTTTCGATTTTACCCGCGGCACGAACTGTTCCGACATCATGCGAACATAGCCGGTCTGCGGGGCGTGGCCCGAAGCTATACGGAAGTTAAAGGTGTCAGCGTTCGCTGAGCTGGCGGCGCCAGCTACCATACCGATGGCCAGAGCACCGGCTGACAGAATTCCGATTGATTTGGACAATGTTTCCTCCTGTATCCCTAGTAGAGACCGCGGCATCCCTTTTTTATCTTATGCTACCAGACCGCAAACCCGCGACACGGTCTTGGGGGTGAATTTAGCTCTTCTTCTAGTACTGAGTATGCCGCAAAACCAGTCGCGGTTGCAACGAACGGTGAGAGGATTTCGGATCACCGAACACGCATAGTGTAATTGTTACTCACGTTTATGTGGTGTGACAAGCGATTATGTGGCGTGACAAGAGATGGAGTCATTTCTATACTCCGCCGCCGCTGAATGAAGGTGGGTCCTGGACCACTGGGGCGGCACGGCAATGAACGCCTGGGGCCGTAAGATGGGCCTTGGAGCAGAAACCGAAGGGAACAAGCGCAGTGTCCCATCTGGATATCCCTGTTATCGGCCACATTGATAGGTGGTCCGAACGATTAAGCAAATGGCTGATGGTGATTGCCGCCATGTGGGCGTTTCTCCTCGCTTTTTACATTCTCGCCGATGTCTTTGGCCGGTTTTTCGGTTTTCCGCTCAGGGGTACGCACGAAGTCGTGAAGAACTCGATCGTTATGATCGCGTTCATGCAAGCGGCTTACTGCGTGCTGTCGCGTTCGATGTTGCGGGCGGACTTTTTGCTGCACCTGATCGGCGGTATGCCGGAACGGATTATCAACAGCATGGGGTATATTTTGGGCGCTGTATTTTTCGCCGCCTTGTTCTGGGGAACCAAAGATCCTGCCGTCCACGCCATTATTAGTGGCGAATTCGAAGGCGAAGGCGCGCTGCGGGTACCGACATGGCCGGCGCGGGTCGTGGTGTTGCTAACTGCCGCGTTGTTGGTCGTTAATTATTCGATGCTCGCGCTCAAAGAGATTCTGCAATCACGCGTCGACAAAGCTCAGCCCATCGCGGCTGATTAGGCGACTGAGGGAAGCCGCAACATGTTTTCTGCTGATATTGCTGCCGTCGTTTTGATCTTGCTGCTCGTCCTGGTGTTCTCAGGGATTCATGTGGCGGTCGCGCTAGGTGTCACCAGCGCCGTGGGGGTTTTCATGGTTACGGGCCGTGAAACCGTCGTCCTGGCGCTAATTCAGAACACCTTCTACGATGCCATTCGCGATTACATTTTTGCTGTGATTCCGCTGTTCATGCTGATGGGCGAGTTCATCGGCAGGTCGGGAGCGACATCCGACCTTTATGTCGGTTTGCAGAAAACCTTCCGTCGCGTCCCCGGACGCCTGGCATTGGCAACATTATTCGGCAACGCGGTATTCTCGTTCGTGACCGGCGTCAGTATTGCCTCGGCCGCGACGTTCACCCGCATTGCCTACCCGGAAATGAAACGCCACGGCTACAACAAGAGCTTTGCGTTAGGATCGATTGCCGGTAGCGGTTGCCTCGGTATGCTGATCCCGCCGAGTGTGCTGATGATTGTGTGGGGCATTCTGACCGAGCAATCGATCGGCCAATTATTCCTCGCCGGTGTGCTGCCCGGGTTGATCCTAGTGTCGTTCTTCGCGGTCTATATTTTGGGCGCGGCGATCCTCAAGCCGGACCTGGTCGGTCACACTGAGGTCGTACATCCAAAACCCGCAGGTGCCGAAGTCACGCCCGACAGCGCCTTGGTCGTCAGCGAAGACGACGATATCGATCCCGTCTCCATGTGGGTTAGCGGTTTGGGCCTGTTGGGTCTCATCGTCATGGTTCTCGGCGGCATCTGGGCGGGCTGGTTTACGCCGACTGAGGCTGCGGGCATCGGCGCACTGATTGCGTTGACCCTGGGCATCGTCAAGGGCATGCGCTGGGCCGATATCTACGAAGGCATTTTGGCGGTTGGCCGCACGGCGGCACCGCTGCTCATCCTGCTGATCGCCGCGCAGCTCTACTCGCGCACGCTGACCATGACGGGTGTTGTCACCGCCATTCAGGGTTTCTTCAACGATGCGGGTCTGGACCCGTGGGCGATCATTATGGTGATGGTTCTCGTCTGGTTCATTCTCGGCATGATCATTGACTCGGTTTCAATTATGCTGCTGACGGTGCCGATTTTTGCACCCATCGCGGCGGCGATTGCTATGGATCCGCTGGCCTATGCGCTGATCGGTATTCTTGCCATCGAAGCCGGTATCCTGACACCGCCATTCGGCCTTCTGGTATACACGGTGAAGGCGTCAATCCCCGACCAAGGGGACGGGGATAACGTGACGCTAATGGACATCTTCAAGGGCTCGACCCCGTATTGGGTCCTGCTCTTGGCGCTGATTATCTTGCTCTATAACTTCCCGGGCATTGTCACGATCTTGCCTGAACTCGTATTCAAATAACGTTTTTGGGAAACGCTAAATAAGAAAGGCCGCCGGCGGTAAGCCGGCGGCCTCTTTTTTTGGATACTGCTCTAGCGTTCAAGCCGCGCCATCTCGGCCAAAACGGCGCAGACCGCGGCGGTATCCTGTTCTGCCCGGCTCTGAGCCATGCCGGCGGTGTAGAGATCGGAGGTGGTGGTGAACAGCGGTGTCGGACAGCCAAGCGATTTGGCGAAGGCAGCGATGATACCCATGTCCTTTTGCCAGACCTCCATTTTCATCGTCGCCGTGTCGTAATTGTCGGCAACCATCATTGGCCCGCGTATTTCGAACATGCGCGAGTTGCCGGCGCTGTCGGAAATCACATCGAAAATCGTCTGCGCATCCAAGCCGGACTTCATACCCAAAACCAGTGCCTCGGCGGCAGCGACGTTATGGATGGCGACGAGATGGTTGGCGACGTATTTCATTTTGCTGCCGTTGCCAAATTCACCGACGTAATAGTGAACACGGGCGAAGCCTTCGGTGATCTCCGCGCATATATTGGCGGCGTTCTCGCCGCCGCTGAGATATACCGCCAGGTCCTTGTTCAGCGCTTGGGCGCCGGTGCCGCTGAGTGGTGCATCAAGCAGCGTGACACCGGCAGCGGCCAGGGCGTCATGGTTGCGTTGCTTGTCCTCGATGGGTAGCGTGCTGCATTCCATCACCGGGGCCGCGGTGTTTGCCGCCGCGGCGATACCGTCATCGCCCGACACCACGGCGTCCAATGCCGCGCTGCTTGGCAGCGATGTCAGAACGATATCGGTGTTGGCGGCGACCTCGCCGGGCGATCCCGCTACGGTGCCGCCCTTGCCTGCCAGTTCCTCGCAACGGTCGGCGGTGATGTCGAAACCGGTAACGGCATATCCGGATTTCAGGAAATTACCCGAAATCGCCGAGCCCATGATGCCCAGTCCGACAATGCCAATGTGCTTACTCATTCTGTTTTCCTCCTCATACCGGCGGCGCTTATAGCATACCGGTCCAGGGAATGGGCGTGCGGGCGGCGCGGACAGCGCTTTTATGCTATGTCGCCGGACCGCCACCACGCTGGCGCCCGACTAACCGGACTCTGCGATGAGCTACTTGCTGTTTTTACGGAATAACTGGCGCTTCGTCGGCTTCGGCTTCGTCATGTCGCTGTCGTCCAGCTTCGGCCAGACCTTTTACATTGCACTATCGGGAGCCGATATTCGCGCCGATTTCGGGCTATCGCACGGCGGCTTTGGGTCTTGGTTCGCAGTTGCCACGATTGGCAGTGCCGTGACTCTGATTTGGCTGGGCCGGGTGATTGACCGGGTCGACCTGCGCCTTTACACCGCCGGCGTTTGCTGCGGCTTGATTGCGGCGATGCTGGTGATTGCCTCGGCGCCGACGATCGCCATTTTAGCCGTCGGCCTGTATCTCGCCCGACTCACCGGCCAAGGCCTGATGATCCATATTTCCAGCACCAGTATGGGGCGCTATTTCGATGCCGACCGGGGTAAGGCCGTGAGTATCGCAGCGATGGGCCAGTCGTTGGGCGAGGCCGTGCTGCCGGCAATCGTCGTCGCTACGATCGTCATACTGGGCTGGCGCGAAACCTGGTTCGTCGCGGCGGCGGCTGTTGCCGTCGCGCTGGCCATTCTGGTGCCGTGGTTGATTCACGGTCACGGCGAGCGGCACCGGGCCTATCTCAAACGTACCGGACGGCCGGCAGGACTAGCGCAGGGCTCGCGCGCGCAATGGACGCGCGGCGAAGTTCTGCGCGATCCCCGTTTCTATGTTGCGGCGGTGGCGGTGTTGTCGTTTTCGTTTATCGGCACCGGGCTGTTCTTTCATCAGGTGCACATCGCCACCGTCAAGGGCTGGCCGTTGGAGCTTCTCGCCAGTGCCTTTATGTTGTTTGCAGCGTTCAAAGTGGCGACATCGCTCATGGTCGGGCCGTTAATCGACAGGTTTGGTAGCGTATGGTTCCTGCTAGCAATGTTGGCACCGCTGGCGGCGACCCTGACCGTCATCGCCGTTTCGGACGCTGCCATCGTACCGTTCGTCTATCTGGGTTTACTGGGGGTCAGCATCGGTATTCTTATGCCGGTGATGGGCGCTTTGTGGCCGGAACTTTACGGTGTCGTCCATTTGGGCGCGATCCGCGCCATGATGGCGGCGCTGATCGCTTTGACATCGGCGTTGTCACCAGCGGTCTTCGGGTTGTTGTTGGATATTGGGGTGTCGATTGAAACGATATCCCTATTCTGCTTGGCCTTTGTTGTCGCTTCTGGCGCGCTCGTGACTGGGACTTTCAGGGGTTACGCGCATGGCGCGCCTGATCGGCGTTAGGGTCCTAATACTTTCTCAATAATTTCAAAATGTTATCCGACTAGCGGTAGTAACGCGTTAACCAATTTTCAACGCCGCCGAGCTTAGGCCAAGCGTAGAGAATTCTTCGTTATCTTCCCTTGTGGTCAGCCGATATTAAAAGGCTTACATGTCGTTTGACACCCTCGTTGCAGCGTTGGTCGGACTTGGACTGTTTGTCGCCGCTATTATGCTCAGCACCGGCAACTTCATGGTTTTTATTAGTGGTGCCGGCTTCATTCTGGTGACCAGAGGAACGCTGGCGGCACCGTTCACTAGTTGTGAGTTCCGCTACGTGACAGGGCGTTGAAGGCTATTGCCGGCACGTTCGCTTTAAACCGCTTGGGCCGCACGCGGCTCAACGCCAAAATTTGGCTGCGTAATTCGTTTGGCTTACCTAGCCAAAAGCGAAGGGCACGACAAACGACAAACCCGCGGCAGGGAAATCAAAGGTCAAAGCCAAAGGTAAGTCGGCCAAAAATTAACCGGCGGCGGTGAAGACCAGGACATGAAAGCTTTTTAACAACGGCGTTCGGCTGAAGAAGAAGACGGACCCGAGTGGTTTGTTACCTTCGCCGACGCGATCCGTAACGCCGTCACCTCGTAGACGGCCAACCACTAGCTATGATAGCGCGGCTTGATTTAGGCAGGAACCTCTACGCTAATCTGTTTGTCGCTTCGGTAGACAGCGTAAATTCGAATTACCTTCGAAACGGCTGCCTGCGCTGATATGCTTTTGGCTGCAGGAATGGCGTTTGTGCGGGCGATAAAAATAACAAACGGGAAAGAGATCATGGACAACATCCGGACGAGCACCGGCACGACTTTTCGATCCGAAATGCGCGATGGCATGCGCATCGACTGGGACGTGCCAATAACAATGGATGATGGGGTCGTACTGCGCGCCGATGTTTACCGGCCCGACGACAGCAAGACCCACCCCATCCTCCTTAGCTATGGACCCTATGCCAAGTGGCTACACTTCCAGGACGGCTATCCCTACCAGTGGAAGCGCCTAGAGGAATATAATCCAGACATCCTGGCGCGCTCGTCAAACCGTTATCAGAACTGGGAACTTATCGACCCTGAAATATGGGTGCCTAACGGCTATGCCTGCGTGCGTGTGGATTCGCGCGGCGCCGGACGATCGCCGGGCTATCTTGAAGTCTGGTCGCCCCGCGAGGCGGAAGATTTCGCCATTTGCATCGAATGGTCAGGCACGCAGCCCTGGTCGAATGGAAAGGTGGGGCTAAACGGCATCTCGTACTATGGTATGAATCAATGGCAGGTGGCTTCGCTGCAGCCCAAGCATCTAGCGGCAATGTGTGTGTGGGAGGGCGCAGCCGATTTCTACCGCGACTTGGGCCACCATGGTGGCATCGCCAGCCGCTTCGTCGATACCTGGTACCGCGAGGCGGTCGTGCCGCGGCAGTACGGCAAGGGTGCGAACGGCTACAGAAGCCGGATCAACGGTGACTGGATTTCCGGCCCCGAGACTATGAGTGAGGAAGAACTCGCTTCCAACCGGACCGACTATGGTGCCGACATCCTCGCCCATCCCCTGTTTGACGATTACTGGCAGGCACGCATGCCCGACTATTCGAAGATCAATGTGCCGCTGTTGTCGGCCGGTAACTGGGGCGGGGTCGGCCTGCATCCGCGTGGCAATATCGAGGGTTACGTCAACGCGGCCAGCGACAAAAAATGGCTCGAAGTTCACGGCCTCGACCACTTCACCCATTTCTACAGTGATTACGGCATGGCGCTGCAGCAGCGCTTTTTCGGCCACTTCCTGAAAGGCGAGGATACCGGTTGGGACCAGCAGCCCAAGGTACAGCTGCAGATCCGCCATCCGTTCGAGACCTTTGTCGAGCGCGCCGAAAACGAATGGCCATTGGCGCGCACCGAGTGGACGAAAATGTATCTTGAGCCGAACGACAAGTCCTTGTCCAAACTGACGCCGGACGTGACGAAGACCGTTACCTACGAGGCGCTGAGTGATGGCCTAACCTTCCTTACGCCACCGGTCGAAGCGGAGACCGAGATCACCGGGCCGGTGGCAGCCAAGCTGTTCGTGTCGTCGGAGACCGAAGACGCCGATCTGTTCCTGGTCTTGCGGGCTTTCACGCCTGACATGCGCGAGCTCGTATACCAGGGCTCGAACGATCCCCACACGCCGGTTGGACTCGGCTGGTTGCGCGCCTCGCACCGCAAGCTCGACGCGGAACAGACGTTGCCCTACCGGCCCTATCACAGCCATGACGAGGTGCAGCCACTAACGCCGGGCGAGATCTATGAACTTGACATCGAAATCTGGCCGACCTCGATCGTATTGCCGAAAGGCTACCGACTGGGTTTGAGCTTACGTGGCCGCGACTATGTCTATCCCGGCTTCGAGGCTGGGCAGGGGACCGTCGCCGGGCGGGTCTATTACGGCGTCGGTCCGTTCAAGCACGATCTGAAGGGTAACCGCCCGGCCAAGATCTACGGCGGCCAGGTCACCGTGCACACTGGCCCTGACTATCCCTCGCATGTGCTGCTACCGGTGATCCCCGGGTAAAAGACGTGTTGTCGTGACCCATGACGAATTCAACGCGTTCTGCCGTACCTTGCCGGCGACCACTTATGTGATGCAGTGGCGCGGGTCGCATGTCTGGAAAGTCGGCGGCAAGGTCTTCGCCATTGGCGTTAGCTACGACCGTGAGCCGGGCTTCACCTTCAAGGTGAGCGACATGTCCTATGAATTACTGCGGGAGCAGCCGGGCCTGCGTCCGGCACCCTATTTCGCCACCCGCGGCATGAAATGGATCCAGCATTACACAGAGCCGGGGCTGCCCGACGTCACACTCAAGGACTATTTGCGCGAATCACACCGTGTCGTCGCCTGCGGCCTGACCCGCAAGAAACAAAACGAACTGGGTTTGGCACAGCCGTAATGCGCGTCATATGTTTTATGGGGTGAAAGAGAAAAGCCGCCCCGAAGGGCGGCTTTTTTGGCCTCGACTGGCCGGAACGAAATCCACGCATTTGGCGCTATTCCTTGTCCCAGTTGCGGACAGGCGTGGCACCGCCAGCGCGCATGGCGTTCATGAAAATTGTATATCCCGCTAATTACCAGCGCCTTGTCATCGGGGTGGACGTGCGATACCCAGAAAGCTGGATTGTTGAGGAAATCTGAAGCGTCCCGCCCAAGCTGGGCAGTGACGCCAGGGCTGGCGGACTGGTCGCAAAATCACCGGCTGGTTCGCATGTGTAAACAACCACTGGTAATCCGTTGAAGAGCGCGAGTTGCTCTTCAATGCTGATACAATCCATATCCACCTCAGCAAACCCGGGGTTTAATGGTTGTTGGTGGAATTGGTTAATGACGACTTAAACGTAGCGCCATGTGGTGACTGGAAGGCCGATTTGGCTAATCTATGTAACACCTTGCTAGAACGAGTTTCCAAAGGTGACGACCGAAATGCTCGATTACACGGCTGAAGACATCGAATATCTCCATCACGGCAGTCGGCCCATGGCCATGCGATTATTTCGCCCGGCTGGCCCTGGACCCTTTCCGGTGGTGGCCGACCTGCATGGTGGCGCCTGGACAAATGGCGATCTAAATGGTTGCCAGGCCCGCGATGAGGTGCTAGCGGTGGCCGGTGTTGCCGTCGCGGCGTTGGATTTCCGCCAGGCCGGCGATGGCTATCCAACGTCGCTGATCGATATCAACTACGCTGTTCGGTGGCTGAAATCACATGCTGAGGAGCTGCTGATTGATCGTGACCGGGTCGGAATCGTCGGTCAATCCAGTGGCGGGCATCTGGCAATGCTGGCTGCGATGCGTCCGCAAGACCCGAGATATGCCGAAATCGAGCTCAGCGCGAGCCTGCCGTCCGTCGACGCAAACGTGCGTTGTGTGGGGATGCTGTGGCCGGTCATTAATCCCTTGTCACGCTACCGACGTGTGGTGCGGTTGCGCGGTGAAGCGCATACGCCGGCGTGGGTTAGCGATCTGCCGGAACGTCATGATGTCTATTGGGGGACCGAGCAGGCGATGGCCGAAGGTAACCCGATGCTGGCGTTGGAAAACGGCGAAGCGGTCGAGACCCCACCGGCAATTTGGATTCAGGGCCAGCCGGATCCAGTCCATGACTACCGCGATCCCGAATCTCCGCTCGACCTCAATGAACCCGAGCGGTTCGCCGAGAACTATCGCAACGCCGGTGGCTATATCGAGATGGCGTATATCGACCAGGAAATGCGCTCCAGCAACATGGTGGTCGACCCGCTAGCGAGGTTTTTGCGCGAATATTTGCTAGCTTAAGACTGATCCCGGCACCCTAATTTCCAGGCGATTGGACCCATAATTGTCGGTTCCAAGACCACTTTCATGATTACTTTAATAGGCTGTTAGATTACCTGACTGCGCCGCTAACGCCGAGCATCGAAAAATCGTTGCTGGAGGGGTAGGGCGAAATCCAGCCTGATTTAAGTAGTTACAGCCAAATTGGAAGCGGCAGCGTTGTGGGGTGCTGCCGCTTTTTTGCGCCGCGCTTTAATTTCCCGCCGCCGTTTGCTAAACGTGTGCGCGCGGGCAGGTGATAGGCTAGTTGTAAAATGGAATCCTTAATCGAATTTTGGGCGATCGTCGTCGATGTGTGGAACAATGCGGCGTTTGGCACCAGCTTTGGTCGTATCGTCGCCGGGGTCGGGGCGTTCGCGGTGTTCCTGGTGGTGCGCCGGCTGTTCGCCCGCTTCGTGATTTCCCGGCTCAAGCGCCTGTCGGTTAGAACGGCCACAGAGATCGACGACTACACCATAGACGCGCTGGAAAAGCCGTTGCGCTTCGTTTCCATAGTATTCGGATTTTTTATCGCCACCGAGGTGCTGCAATTAGAAGGGTCATCCGACGTCATCGCGGCGAAGCTCACCCGCTCGTTGGTCACGCTGAGCTTGTTCTGGGGTGTAATTTCCCTGATTCAACCGCTTAGCTTCCTGATGGGCCGCCTCAGGGACCTGTTCTCCAAGACCATGGTCGCGTGGCTCGTCAAGGCGATCAAAATACTGTTCATATTCATCGGCGCCGCGGCGATCCTCGATGTTTGGGGAATCGAAATTGGCCCGATACTTGCCGGGCTCGGCCTGTTCGGTCTGGCCGGAGCCTTGGCTGCTCAGGACCTGCTGAAGAACCTATTGTCCGGCGTGCTGGTGCTCGCCGAGCGGCGGTTTCAGGTAGGCGACTGGATACGCGTCGACGGCGTGGTTGAAGGCACGGTCGAGGCCATTGGCTTCCGCTCGACCGCCGTGCGCCAGTTCGACAAGGCCTTGGCGCAGGTGCCCAATGCCGAATTAGCCGACAACGCGGTGATCAATTTTTCGGAGATGACCCACCGGCGCATCTATTGGAAGATAGGCGTTATCTACGGCACCACTGTCGATCAACTGCGCTACATCCGCGACCAGATCGAAGCCTATGTCCTCGGCTCGGACGACTTCGCCAAACCACCCGAGGTTTCGACCTTCGTGCGGATCGACAGCTTCGGCGATAGCAGCATCGACATTATGCTGTACTGCTTCACCAAGACTACCGTGTGGGGCGAGTGGTTAGTGATCAAGGAACAACTGGCCTACCGAATAAAGGAAATTGTCGCTGAGTCGAAAAGCGACTTCGCCTTTCCCAGCTCTTCGCTTTATGTCGAGAGCCTACCCGGCGATCAGCCGGAGGTGTTTCAACCACCGGCGGGAAGTGGTCCGGGGGCGGGTGCCGCAATCGTCGAATCGTCCGGCTCGACCGCCGAGGTTTCGACCGACGGCGATTGTGAATAGCGCCTAGGCAAGCACGTTGGTCTCCAAATCTTCCACCGATTGGGCTTCGATCACACGCCGTGCGGCAACGTAGCCGAACCCGGCGCGAGCCAGTACCGCTAGGTCGCGTTCGCGGAATTCCTCGCGCGCCTCGGGCAGCCGGTGGGGACCGAGCCGCCGGCGCCGCGCATAGTTGCAGGCGGCCACTATATCGCTGTCCTCGTACTTGGCGGCAAGTGCGGCTAGTGCTGCGTCAACATCGTCGCGGCCGACACCCTTTTGTTGCAGTATGCTGGTGATTTTGCGCCGTGACGCGCCCGAGCGGTGCAGGCTGTTCGCCCGTCCGCGTGCATAGGCGGTATCGTCAAGCAGGCGTTGCTCTAGCAGCTGGGCGATGATCTCGCCGACCCACCCGGTGGCTTCGCTACGGTCGGTTCCGTGCAGGCGCACCGAGCGTTCTACTCGGCGCAGCAAAACATTGCGCAGATTGGCCGCCGAGGTGGCGTAACGGTTGATATGCGCCAGTGCCGTCTTTTCCAGCTGCGCCGCGGTTGCGGGTTTTGAAATTCGTCGTCTCTTTTGCGGCGAACCAGGACGTGCCTCTTCGGACTGTTGGTCGAGCATATAAATCCGTTACCCAGCTTGTCTTGCCTTGCCGGGTTCCATACATACCGGCGCAGTTGTCGAGAATACTAAAGCATGGCTGATCTGATGCGAAAAGGTACGCAAATACCGCCGGACGGCAATTCCGGCGTATTGGAGGGGCCGCCGGCGGTGCGTTCCATCGGCGCGGTGAACTGGCGTGGAATGTGGGCGCTGTATGCCCGCGAGGTGAAGCGATTCTACAAAGTCGGCACGCAGACCCTCGCCGCGCCGGTGGTCACGTCGCTGCTGTTTTTCATCGTGTTCAGTGTCGCGCTCAAAGGTGACGGGCGTTCGGTCGGTGATGTGCCGTTCGTTGTCTTTCTGGCGCCCGGCCTTATCATGATGTCGATCCTACAAAACTCGTTCGCCAACACCTCGTCCTCGCTGATGGTGTCGAAGGTGCAAGGCAATATCGTCGATGTGCTGATGCCACCCATGAGCCCGGCTGAATTGACGGTCGCCTATGTTGGCGGTGGAGTGACGCGCGGCGTTTTGGTCGGCCTCACCACAGGCGCGGCGCTGTGGCTGTTCGTCGATTTGGATATCCACGATCCCTTCGCCATCTTGTTTCACGGCGTAGCCGCCTCGGTGATGCTGTCGCTATTAGGCGTGATCGGCGGAATCTGGGCGGAGAAGTTCGACCATATCGCTGCCATGACCAACTTCGCTGTCGTGCCCATGTCGTTCCTGTCGGGCACTTTCTTTTCAATCGAACGGTTGCCCCAGGTGTGGCAGAACGTGGCGTATTTCAATCCGCTCTTTTACGCCATTGATAGCTTCCGTTATGGCTTCATCGGTCAGTCGGACAGTACCTTGTGGCTGAGCATGACGGTCATGGTCACGATCAACGCGGCGCTGTTCGCCTTCGCTTACCGGTTGTTCGCAATCGGCTACAAGTTAAAAAGCTGATGGTGGGGCAGCCCAAAGTGCGCCATTTCGGCGCCATCAACCGGCGTGGACTGGCGACGCTCTATCGGCGCGAGGTCCATCGCGGCTTCAAGATCTGGGGCATTACCCTGGCAGCGCCGGCCATCCGCGCGCTGCTGTTTGCCGGAGTATTTGGGCTGGTCGTTGGCGGTTCGGGCAAGGTCGTTCTTGGCATGCCGTTCATGGAGTTCCTGGTGCCCGGATTGATCGCCGTGGCAATCCTTGAACGGGCGTTCGAGGCATCAGCCTTTTCGATCGTCTATGACAAGACCGAGGGCATCTTCACTGACGTGGCAATGCTGCCGCTGACGCCCGGCGAGCTGGTGATGGCTTATGCCGGGGCGGCTGTGACGGCGGGGTTCATCGGCGGCACGGTCGTATGGGCGGTGCTGTTGCCATTCGGTGGCCAATTTCCGGCCGAACCCCTCGCCCTGTTCTATTTTGCCGTCACCGGCTCGCTGATCATCGGCCTGTTTAGCCAGATATCGGGCCTGTGGGCGCAAAAATGGGATTACATCAATGGTATCCAGATTTTTATTTTCATGCCCTTTGTTTTTTTCTCCGGCGTTTTTTTTCCCGTCGATAAATTGCCGGCGGCGGCGCAACCCTGGGCGCGTGCCAACCCGATTTTTTATATCGTTGACGGCGTGCGGTTCGGTATAACTGGCCGCACTGACGCCGACCCGCTGATCGGCGTGGCCGTTTTGCTGGTCTGCGTTGCCGCACTGGCAGCCCTCAGCTACCGGCTATTTGCCGTCGGCTATCGCTATAAGACGTAGCTACTATCCCCCGCATGAAATAAAACCCCGCGACCGTTCGGAGATGGCACGCGGGGCCCGAGGCCTTGCTGTGGCGCAACAACGACCCCTACGGGGTTCGCTCCCCAAGCGCAACATAGGCCTATTTTCCAAGCGGTTAGCCCCATCGGCTCGAGTTTCATACGCCTGTGTGCCGTTTTATTAGGCAATTAATCTAAATTGAATAAATATTAGGCAATCTGCCGTCGTAAAAGTTACTCATATTCGGGGCGATTTGATGGAAAGCACAGAAAAACAAAGTAATTTCAACGATATAGGTTCCTACCAATTTTTTGGCACGGTGATTGCAATTGTAATTTGTAATGCGGTGCAACACCGAACTCTGTTGGAGGGTATCAAGATGAAATTGAATAAGACGTTTAAGGGGGTCGCAGTGGCTGCGGCTTTGGTAGCCGGTGTGGCGGTCGCCGGTTCGGCGCAGGCGGCCGAGACCATCAAGATCGGCATTTTGCATTCCCTGTCGGGAACCATGGCGATTAGCGAGACGGCGTTGAAGGACGTCATGCTGTTTATGATTGACGAGCAGAACAAGAAGGGTGGCCTGCTTGGTAAGAAAATTGATGCGGTGACCGTCGACCCGGCTTCCGATTGGCCGCTGTTTGCGGAAAAAGCGCGCGAACTTCTCGAACAGCACAAGGTGGACGTGATTTTCGGTAACTGGACTTCCGTGTCGC
>CAZHBA010000037.1:0-17965 GCA_964530225.1 uncultured Rhodospirillaceae bacterium
TTCGAATCCCTCCCGCCCTGCCAATCAAGTTTAATAAACCAACCCCGAACCGGAGGGGTGGCAGAGTGGTCGAATGCGGCGGTCTTGAAAACCGTTGAACTGGAAGGTTCCGGGGGTTCGAATCCCTCCTCCTCCGCCATACTGTAGTCCACTGATGTTCGTGGACATCCATTAATATCATATAAACAATCGATTAGACTTTCCTTTTTCTTTGGGTGGTTCAGCAGTTACAATTTCCGATAGACTTAGAGAGTTAAAAACGATTGAATCCGGCAGTCGTCAGACGATAGACTGCAACGGCGACTATAATACCTCCAATCCATTCACCTCCCCCGCGGCAGGGCGTGCATGCTCCGCCAATGATTACCCATGCGAACAAGAAACCGACAAAGGTCAGAAGTATTCGTGAAATTTTTTGCCCAACGGTGAATGGTTTGGCTAACTCCGCTGTTCGCCAAGCAGCGCGAAGCCTATCATGTGCAGCCGCTGTTCGCCTATCACGTTCAACATTAACATGCTCTATATAGGCACTGTCGTCGTAGCTCTCATGGTAAAAACGACGGCATGCCAGCTGAATTTCTTCTTCGGATTCATTAGGTAAATCATAACGCCCCTCCCCACCAAAATACCTGATCTGAATGCTCTCAGCATCACAAATCTTTTTGAAGTCCTCGACTTCAATAAATGAAACCGCTGTACCTTTTTTCCAATAAACTTGTGAACTGCCGTCGCCCTGGATACCGTGGTCGCTTTCCCCGCTTTCAGTCTTTATAGGACTTACGATTTCCTCGTCACAGCTAAATGCAATATTATCCATGGTGACCACGTCCCAACTGGGATAACCGGAAGATGCGGACGCCTCAGAAATAAAATAAAAACCGAGAAGATCTTCATCTTCATCCTCATATCTTCTGATAGTCAGATGTACTTTGGCGGCGTGGGTTCCGTGACCGGAGTAATAAAACCCTAACTCATCCTTAGAATAAGTTAGGGTAGATTCTTCATAAGGATCGAAGACAACTTTTATAAATTTTTTCTCAGTAACAACATTATCTGAAATTGACTCTTTTTTGGCCATGGAAACTAACTCACCTATTTCGAGCTCTCAGAATTTTTAATAGCAGCAATTTCTCTGTCAACAATTTTAATTTTTTTGTTAAGCATATCGCTTGGCGCAAGACCGAACGATTTTTGAAGGAACGATTTTTTTCCTTCTAAGCGAGCCAATTCTTGCTCAATTTCCCGTTTGTCAGCTTCTTTCTTTTGGGCGGCTTTTTGTGCGGCTGGATTAACCTGTGTACTTTTACAATAAGGGCAAATGTGAGTGTCACAGGAGGCTCCGCAATTATTACATTTCATGGCAGAACTTTTCGGAAAGACTGTTCAGAGATCGCGACTAACATGACTTTGCTAAATTGGTTAGTTCCACAATTTTATTTCTACACTCAATAATCTCAGTTGAGTTAGGCTCTAATTTTTCAATAGACAAAACGAGAAGCCTATAACCATCCAGGTTTTTTATGCTAGCTAAGTGCGGCACCGAGTACTGAATAATTTCCTTTAATTTCTTCAAGTCTTTATCTAGCTCTTTTTTTTCAGCGGATAAATTGTTTGAAATCACCTGTAACTTTTTGATCAAATCTTCTTTCGGCAACACATCGTCAGGCACATTTACTTCCGCAGCTTTGGAAGCAATAATTAACAAAACAAATAAAATTGCGAAGATGCAAAACGAAATTATTTGACCTATAAGATGCCAATTTGGCAAAATTTCAAAATTATAAAAGAACCAAGAACCTACTAAAAAAGAGCCACTTATAAGAGAATATAAAAAAACCACAAAACCCATGGATGGAAGGGCACCGATTAACGTTGATTTTTTACCTTCTCGTGATTTATGGACCAGAAGTGTTGCAACTCCCCAATTTAGTGCCGCTAAAAAAACGATCCATCCCACACTAAGCCAAAAATTTAGGTTACCCAATTTATCTGGTCGAATGAGAGCAGCTACGGCGACAATACCTACGGCAGTTATTAAGAAAATACTTATTAATAATTTGTTCATTTTAGATTTCATCAATAATTTTATCACGTGCGGTGTTGAATTCTTCTTCTGTAATTAGGTTTTCATCCAACATCGTTTTTAACTCTCTAAGTCTATCGGCAATTGTAACTGCTGAACCACCCTTTGCTTCCACATTAAGGTTTTGTCCAAGTTGTTGTCCGATAGGCAATCCAGCTCCTAAACCGATGCCAGCTCCTAGCATCGCTCCAACGCCTGCACCATCACCAGGGTTCTCGGCTGCAGCATTCAGTACTTCAAAGGTCTTGATAGCCTGATAGGCCCCGCCAACTTCCACTTTCGATAACTCTCTCGCTTCCATTGCCTTAGAAAATACCTCTTGGATTTGCGCCATTTGATCGTCAGGTATGTTGATACTTTCAATATTAAAATTCACAACCTCCAAACCAAATCGATCAAATTCATCCGAAATAGAAGAATATGTTCGCTCAGATAATTCGTTTAAGGACCCCGCAATTTGTAATATAGAAATTTGATCGTTGGTAATCCCTTCAGATAAAACGGAAATTAATTTTTGGATTATTTCCCCAATAAAATAATTTTGAAGTTTTAAAGCGTCAGCACTGTTTTGGGACCCCACAATCTGGGTCAAGAATGACCTGGTGTCGGTTATTCGTGCGCCCCATTTGCCAAAAGACCTTACGCTGACGGGAAATCCTAAAGCTAGATCCATTATTGGAACCGGTGAAGGGGTCCCCCATTTTAAATCTCTCTTTACGTTTTTATTTACGTACCAAATTTCTGCAGTAAAAGGGGTATCGCCTCCAAATGGTAGATTTAAAAGCCTGTTTAATAGAGGTATATTTCCTGTCTCTAGTGTGTGGGTTCCAGGGGGCAAAACGTCCAAGACCTCTCCGCCTTTGACAAAAACGGCGTCTTGAGCTTGATTAACTATTACTTGAGAACCCAACTTCAATTCTTCCCCTGGAAATTTCCAGACGAATTCTTGGTCGTTAGGTTGGTCATATTTAACTCTGTCAACTATAGCCATCATAACCACCGTTAAAAGTTTGCGTTAAAAGTGGGTTTCACACCGGGAAAAGTCAACTTTTCTTGTAGAGTATACTCTGTAAAAGAGGCTGGGAATTGCAGCTTATTGCGCCCCCTCGGCCCAAGCTCAGCAATCGCCCTCGCCGATCTCAGCCGCCCGACCCGCCGTCGATCAATGCCGAGTTAGTTTGGGGGTAGATTTGTGGGTAGCAATTAAACGGTATTGTCAAAACCTGAGAAAACATGGGTTTTCGGCGGACCCTCTCTCCGCCAGATTTGCTCCGCCCCTACGCCTTGCTCTCGCCGAGGCGCCGATAGATTTCGCCGGCGCTGGCGCCGAGTAACAGCCAGAAGAACAGTGCCGCCGCCAGCGTCCAGACGACATAGAGCGACGCCAGTTCGGGTGGTACTGGCCCCGGTTCGAGGCCGGCCGGGCGCGGCGCACCAATCAGATGGGGCAACAGGATCACGGGCACGCCAATGGCGCGCAGCCATAGGGGCTTGGCGAAGACCAATAGGCCGAGCCCGAGCGCGGTCGCGCCCATGGCACCAAACCACCAAAGCTGGCGGACCTGTATTTCTGCCGCACCGCCGCCGGGCACTTCCGGCGGCAACCCGAGCGACGGCGCAAGTGTGAAGATGACGTAGCCCGCCATGCCCCACCACAGCCCAACCCGCATATCGACGGGCTTAGCCCGGATGGCGAACGCTGCAACCATGACAAAGGCAAAGCCCACCGCGGTGACGATATTGGCGAGAAAGGTAAAGCCGTAGCGTTGGAGGCCGTCCAGCGGCTGCCACGGCGCTACCGGCTCTACGTCAGACACCCCTGTGGCGGCGCTTTTCTCGTGGAGGTGGATCTGGCCGTCATCGTGTAGATGCTCGACAACACCGTAGCTGTGGCCGCCACCGACTTGCTCATAGGCTTCGGCTTCAAGGATCAGCGGCGTTACCGTGAACGCCTGCACTACGCTGTAAATCACGGCTGTTAAAAACCCGGCGAACAGGCCGGTCGTTACCATCCGGCGCAGCATGGCGAGCTAACCTAGTGGCAGGGGAAAACCAGGCTGTGGCGGGAATCATGCGTGCCGTTGTGCAACACGTCGGCGTTAGCGAACCCCGACACCCACACCAGCGACAGGCCGAAGAACGCCAACAATGCGGCCACGGCAATAGTCGAGGCGCGCGATGTGGTTTTTACTTGCGGTATTGCTTGCGCGGTCGCCACTTCACACCCCTCGCCCTGAATCATCAGACTTGGATTTCCCATTGCGCCTATTTGGCCACGACGACGCGCCGTAAGCAAGGGCTAAGGCGAGTGCGACAGTTGATTTTCAAAAAATTGTTTGGCTGCGCAGTAATTCTTAATTGCAGAGGCGATCCGCACCTATTTGCCTAATCTCTTGAAAATACCCTTAACCGCACCGCCGGCACCCATGATGGCGTCGCTTGCCCCTTTCGCAACGTCTCCGCCAGAGTCCTCAATCACCTTTTGGGCTGCTTTGCATCGGCAATTGCGTAGATAATTTAAGAAGTTGTTGCCATTCATACCTCCAACTAAATCTGAACGCTGTCGACTATCTACTTCGCCATCGCTGATCGCGTCGGCATTACCGCCCACCGTTGCGCTGAGATTTCTGAGGAATTGATGGCTTATAGCCTGCTGCGGCGCCTGAACGGTGTCAAACAGGGTTCGTACCAGCCCGATACAAACGAAAAATTCGTAGATCAGTCTGGTTACGCCGCAGCTGTAAACAAGGGTGACATGTCGGGAACCGGCGCCGGTGTCATCAGCTTGCTTTCCTGACTCACCACGAGCGGCTGGGTTTGATTGAGGAATTCCCGCCACCGCGGATCCATGGCAACCGCATTGTGGCGGCGTTGGCGGTCGTCCATGTCGTCGAAAAACCAAAAATGTGAAACTTGATGCAAGCGGCCAATCAGATTGAAAAAGCAGCCGATCAGGTTGGGCTTCAAGGGTGAGATCGCCGCCAGGGCGAATTCCTCATAAGCCACCCAATATTTTGGCAATCCGCCGGGCGTCAGCGATATGGTTTGTTCCTCGATTAGAAGGTTCGGCAGGCGCGCCATATCGGCCAGCGGAGCATCGCCAGGCCGCCAGTCGCGGCCTTCGCCATACAGCGGCGAAATGGCGGCGATTGGCGCCGGCATGAGAAACTTGTTTTTCTGCTGCAGCATCAGCGGTCGCACTGACTCGAAATAGGGTTGTAACTCTGGCACCACATAGACATCGGCGTAACGGCGGCGCCAGTCCTCAAGATCGTCGAGGGAATAAATGTGGACCAATTGCTCGGCTGACCCACTGGTCGTCGCGAAGTAGCCGGTCAGGCATTCGCGCATGATCGGCGCCATAACGCCGTCGAAACCCCGCTCGACCTGCAGTTCATAGAAACGGGCCAGATTTCCCGGCTTCATCGTATAAGCGCGATATTCGATGACCATTACCATTCTCCCCTTTTTAGTCCCAAGGACTTGACCTAGTGTTGCCTTAACCGCACGGTGCGTCCATGGTTCAAATCGATATCTATTCCGATCCGGTTTGCCCCTGGTGCTTTATCGGCAAGCGTCGGCTCGAACGTACCCTGGTGGCACGCGATGATATCGCCGCAACCCTTACCTGGCGCCCGTTTCAACTCAGTCCAGACATGCCGCCGGATGGTATGGACCGGGCCA
Source organism: uncultured Rhodospirillaceae bacterium (assembly GCA_964530225.1). GTDB lineage: Bacteria > Pseudomonadota > Alphaproteobacteria > UBA6615 > UBA6615 > CAZHBA01. The sequence goes on from CAZHBA010000037.1 coordinate 5,768, forward strand.
CCTACCTCAATTCCAAATTCGAGGACAAGGAACGCACCGAGAAGTTCCACGATGCGATTGCCGAAGCCGGACAAAGCGAACGGATCGCCTTCGATTTTGACGCCATTCAGCATACTCCAAATACCCTCGACAGCCACCGCTTGATCCGTTTTGCTGGCGCCTACGGTTCCCAGGCCGATGTCGTTGAGGCACTTTTTTCCGCTCATTTTCTGGAGGGCGAGGACATCGGCGATCACGGCGTCCTAACCCGGATTGCCCACGCCGTCGATCTCGATGGACACGCGGTAAAGACATATCTGGCGAGCAGCGCCGACAGGCCCGAAGTCGCGGCGGAAGATTTGCGGGCACGGCGATTGAGCATCGATGCGGTACCCTGTTTCATTATCGACGGCCAGTACGCGATCTCCGGCGCGCAGGAGCCAGAAGCGTTCTATCCCCTGCTCGATCTAGCTAATTTCAGCCGGCAGGCAGCGGAGTAAATCATACCCTACAGGACGAAAGTTTTTGATCCCCTCCCCAACTCCCCTCCCTTGTGGGTATGAGGCGGTGGAACGCGCCGTGCAAGTGGTGCTAACAACCCTGTTACGCGGAGAACGTTAATGCGCTTACTTTTGATGCAAAGAGGTCACTGCGCTACCGTCGTCGCTGGCTCGGCGGCCAGTTTGGCAAGCTGCATCATCAGCCGGTACACGCCACCCAGGCGCTGCTTATCGTTGACCCATTTGTGCTGATAGACCAGCTTGTGGTCAGGACGCAGTTTCACGGTGCCGACCTGGCTGGTGATGAACTCGATCAATGCCCCGGGATTTGCAAAAGAGTTGTCACGAAAACTGATGACAGCGCCCTTGGGGCCAGCATCGAGTTTTTCGACACCGGCGTTGTGGCAGAGCTTTTTTAACGCCACCACCTGCAGCAGATTTTCCACTTCCGTCGGCAAAGGACCGAAGCGGTCAATAGCCTCGGCGGCGAAGCCATCGATTTCGGCTGGCTCGACCAATGCGGCGATACGTCGATAGAGGTTCAACCGCAAAGCCAGATCGGCGACGTAGGTTTCGGGAATGAGGATCGGCGTACCCAGCGCGATCACCGGTGTCCACTCTGCCACCACTGCGCCGCCACCGGAATCGCGCGCCGCCGCTACTGCCTCCTCCAGCATCTGCTGGTACAGCTCAACCCCAACTTCGCGGATATGACCCGATTGCTCCTCGCCTAAAAGATTACCGGCGCCACGGATATCGAGATCATGGCTGGCAAGGCTAAAGCCGGCCCCCAGGGAGTCCAGGGTTTGCATGACATCTAGGCGTTTGCGCGCGGTGTCCGACAACTGACGGTCGACAGGCAATGTCAAATACGCATAGGCGCGCACCTTGGCGCGGCCAACCCGGCCGCGCAGCTGATAGAGCTGCGATAGGCCGAACATGTCGGCGCGGTGGACGATAATCGTGTTGACCGACGGCAAATCGAGCCCGGACTCGATGATATTGGTGCACAGCAAAACCTCGTACTCGCCCCCGTAGAACGAAGCCATCACCCGCTCGAGCGCCCGCGCCGGCAACTGGCCATGGGCGACGGCGATTTTTACTTCCGGCACCAGGGTACACAGCCGCTCTTCAAGGTTTGCCATATCCTCGATACGTGGACAGACATAGAAGGTTTGGCCGCCGCGGAAATGCTCGCGCATGATCGCTTCGCGCACGGTCACTGGGTCGTAGGGCATCACAAAAGTACGCACCGCCAGCCGGTCGATCGGCGGCGTCGCGATCAGGCTCAGCTCGCGCACCCCGGTCAGGGCAAGTTGCAAGGTGCGTGGGATAGGCGTCGCCGTCAGCGTAAGAACATGTACATCGGAGCGTAATTTTTTCAGGCGCTCCTTTTGTGTGACGCCGAAATGCTGCTCTTCGTCGACGATGAGTAAGGCGAGATCGCGGAACTCGATGCTCTTGCTCAAAAGGGCGTGGGTACCAATGACAATATCGATGGTGCCATCAGCCATGCCGACGCGCACATCGTGGGCCTGCTGGCCGGTAACCAGGCGCGATAGCTGGCCGATATTCACGGGCAACCCAGCAAAACGCTCGCAGAAAGTCTGATAATGCTGGCGCGCCAACAGCGTGGTTGGTACCACGACGGCGACTTGATAGCCGTTCAGCGCCGCCACGAAGGCCGCCCGCAAGGCAACCTCGGTCTTGCCGAACCCCACATCACCGCACACTAGCCGGTCCATGGGCCGACCGCTCGACAGCGCGGCAATCGTATCATCAATCGCACGCGTCTGATCGTCGGTCTCGTTGAACGGGAAGCGGGCGCAGAACTCTTCGTAGAGTCCCGACGGCAGCGGCAGCCTCTCTCCCTCGCGCAATTGCCGCTCGGCGGCAGTGCGCAACAGCTCGCCGGCAATCTCCTTTATTTGCCCCTTGACCTTGGCGCGGCGCGCCTGCCAACCGGCCCCACCCAAACGGTCGAGCTGCGCCGTCGCCTCTTCCGAACCGAAGCGCGACAGGAGTTCCAAATTCTCGACCGGCAGATACAGCTTGTCGTCGTTGGCATAGACTAGGCGCAAGCAATCGTGGGGGGCGCCGCCGATTTCTAACGTTTCCAAACCCTCAAATCGGCCAATGCCATGATCGACGTGAACGACAAGATCGCTCTCCGATAGGCTGGCCACTTCGGCAATGAAATTTTCCGCCCGCCGGGTTCGCTGTGCGCGGCGAACCAGCCTGTCCCCCAATAGGTCCTGCTCGGTGTAGATAGTCAGCCCGGCGGAGGTAAAGCCAGTATCTAGACCAAGGACGAAGACCGGTAGTAGGTCGGCGACTGCTTTGCCAACGTCAGCCCATGTCTCCGCACTTTGCGCACCATCTATGCCGTGGTCGAACATCAATTGCACCATGCGATCGCGCGATCCGGCGGTGTAGGCCGCGATCGCCACACGCTGGCCGCTCGCCCTGTCATTAGCGATGCGTTGGCCGACGGCCTCGAACAAATCGACGTCGGGCCGGTTACGAGCATCGGCAAAATTATGCGCGCGGCGGCCCTCGATAGCGACCATATCGGGGGTGGTATCTGGCGCGTGGAACACGTTGAGACGTCCGATAACCCTATCGTCCAGACGAGCTTGCCACTCGTCTTCGGGCAGGTACAACGTTTCCGGCGGTAGCGGGTTGTAAACAACATTGTCATCCGACTGTTGTCCCTTCTTGACCGCCGCGGCAAAGTCTACCCGTGCGGTGTAATAGTCGGTGATCAGCTCCTGGCGGGCGTTCAAGGCCTCGGCGCTTTGCAAGCCGATGAGGATAGGTCCGTCAACATAGTCGAACACCGTCGCCACGGAATCGTAGAACAGCGGCAGCCAGTGCTCCATGCCGGGGTGGCGAACACCGGCGCTGACCGCCTCATAAAGAGCGTCCTTGCTGCGGACCGCGCCGAACATTTTCCGGTAACGGTTGCGGAATCTCTCGGCAGTGCCTGCGGCAAAAATAACTTCGCTGGCCGGCATCAGGTTCAGGCTGTCGCGCACCTCGATGGTCCGCTGGTTCAGAGCGTCGAAGCCACGGATGCCCTCCAACTCATCACCAAAGAGATCAAGGCGCAACGGGTCCTCGGTGCCGGGTGGAAATACATCAATAATGCCGCCGCGGACGGCAAATTCACCGGGTTCACGCACGGTATCGGTGCGCAGATAGCCGTTCTCCAATAAGAACGCGACGAGCCGAGCGGTATCAATAGTATCTCCAGGCTGGGCCGAGTAGTGACTGGCGGCAACGATTTCCGGGGTTGGTAGCCGCTGGAGTGCGGCGCTGGCCGTCGTAACAACCAGTGCCGGTGCACCTCCATCGCCCCGGTTGGCCAAGGCGCTTAACGTCGCCAGGCGGGTCGCCATCACGTCATGACGCGGCGGCACCCGATCATAGGGCAGGCAGTCCCATGCTGGTAGCGTCAATATCCGGGCAGTAGCCGCGTAAAAACGTACCGCGTCGGCAGTACGCGCCATCGCCGCTTCGTCACTGGCGACGTGCAATATCGTTCGCACCTGCTCAGTGGACGCACTGTCTATAAGTTCGGCAAGTAACAATGCATCACACCCTTCGGGCACGCCGGTGAACGTTACGTCCTTACTGGTCGCGAAGGGATTATCCTTGAAAAACAACAAATTACAGTCCGGTTCTAAATTTTCTCAGCAGCGCCATAATCTCCGTATCCCATTCCGGCGGAACCGGTTTGCGCCCGCTGATCCACATAAACAGGTCGGGATCGCTGTTCTCGATTAGCGCTTCATACTGGTCGAGCATGTCGGCAGACAACTCTGCCAGATGGCGTGCCGCGAACTGTCCCAGCAACACGTCAGTTTCCTTGGTGCCGGTGTAGCTGCTGCGGTAACGCAAACGCTTGATGCGAATGTCTTGAGGCTCCACGGCTCTAAGCTCCTCCACAGCAAAACGCGCCGTCGGCGCTTTAGCGCGACGATTACTGGCCGACAGGGCGACACTGCCGTAGGATATAGCGGCTAGAGCAGTGTACAGATAGATGGAATCATTTCTATTGGCGGTCGGTGCGGAAGACGGCGCAGCCCAATGCGGCGTATTGGGTAAACCATCGGACAAAGCGGTTGCCCGCCGAACGCCAGCCCGGAGGGGGTGGGTGTCTATACGCCAAATCCTGCGAGCTTAGGCTCGACCATAGCTACGGCTATGCTCTTTACCGAAGCCCTTGGCCTTGACCTAAATCCGCTCCGTCAAAATGGTTCGATCTATCTGTACACTGCTCTCACCGCATGCTGTCAGCCATTGAAGCTAGTCATTCGGGTCTTATCCATTGTCCGTCCACACGCGTCCCGAAATCCTGTTTCCCGTCTTCGCGCCCGTCACTTCGATTAAGGGCGTCGGACCGCGTATCGGCAGGTTGATCGAGCGCGTCGCCGGTCCGCACATCGCCGACTTGTTATGGCACCTACCAACGGGCTTGCTTGACCGTCGCTACGCGCCATTGGTGCGCGATGCCGAACCCGGACGTATTGCCACCTTGACCATCCGTGTCGACGGCCACCGTCTGCCGCCAGTCGCTAACCGACGCATCCCATATAAGATCCATTGCTCTGACGAGACCGGCGACATTGATCTAGTGTTTTTCCACGCCCGTGCCGACTATCTAAAAAAGACCCTGCCACCGGGCGAGCAGCGGGTAATAAGCGGTACGGTAGAGCTTTTCGACGGCGTCTTGCAAATGACCCACCCCGATATCGTCACGCCAGTGTCCGAACGTGATGCGGTGATGCAGGTGCATCCCATCTACCCGCTGACCGAAGGGCTAAGCCAAAACGTCTTGCGCCGCACGATCGTTGAGGCCGTTGGTCGGACGCCTGAGCTATCCGATTGGCTCGATCCGGCTTTCGCGGCACAACGGGATTGGCCAGGCTGGCACGAGGCTATCGTCAGTGTACACGAACCGTCTGACCTCGCTGATTTGGACCCCAACCAATTGGCGCACCAGCGGTTGGCCTATGACGAGTTGTTGGCCAGCCAATTGGCTATTGGGCTGGTGCGCGCGAGGACCCGCAAGAGGCCGGGTCTACCGACCATCGGCGATGGCTCTCTGCGCGCAAAAGCCGTTGACGCCCTGCCCTTCGAAATGACCGTGAGTCAACACCAGGCCATCGACGACATCATCTCCGACATGGCGTCGGACACGCGCATGCTGCGCCTGCTGCAGGGTGATGTCGGTAGTGGCAAAACCGTGGTAGCGCTGATGGCGATGCTGAACGCAATCGAAGAAGGCCGACAAGCGGCCTTGATGGCACCAACAGAAATCCTCGCACGACAGCATTTTGCCACTATCGCGCCCCTCGCCAAGGCGATTGGTGTGTCTGCCGTATTACTGACCGGACGTGATAAGGGCAAAGCGCGGCAGGAAATCCTCGGCCGCTTTGCCTCCGGCAGAACGTCCATCGTCGTCGGCACCCACGCGCTGTTCCAACAGGATATCGCTTTCAACGATCTGGCGCTTGCCGTGGTCGATGAGCAGCACCGGTTCGGCGTCCACCAACGCTTGCTGTTAGCCGAAAAAGGCGCTGCGGTCGATGTGTTGCTAATGACGGCAACACCGATCCCGCGCACGCTGATGCTGGCTTTCTACGGCGATCTCGATGAATCGCGGTTGACCGAAAAGCCGGCCGGACGCCTGCCCATCGATACCCGCACTATCCCCTTGTCGCGCCTCAACGAGGTGGTCGCCGCCGTTGGCCGTAAACTCGCTGAAGGCGCAAAGGTTTATTGGGTCTGCCCACTAGTTGAGGAATCGGAGAGTATAGATCTTGCCGCCACCACGGCGCGCCATACCGCACTGGCAGAGATTTTTGGCGAGCGGGTCGGTCTGATACACGGACAGTTGGGATCACGCGAAAAGGACGCCGCGATGAGCCGCTTCACCGGAGCCGCCAAAGGGACCCCGCCGATTGATTTGCTGGTAGCGACCACCGTCATCGAAGTTGGGGTTGACGTGCCCGATGCTACGGTCATGGTGATCGAACATGCCGAGCGTTTTGGTCTGGCCCAGCTCCACCAACTGCGCGGGCGGATCGGCCGCAGCGACAAACCCTCAACCTGTCTGTTGGTCTACGCCAACGAGTCCAGCAAAACTGCTCGTGCACGCCTGGCCATTCTGCGCGAGACCGACGACGGATTTCGCATTGCCGAGGAAGATTTGCGCCTGCGTGGCGCCGGCGACCTGCTTGGCACGCGCCAGTCTGGCCTGCCGGATTTCCGCTTGGCCGATCTGGAAGCCCATGGCGAGCTATTGGTCATGGCACGCAACGATGCGAAATTGATCATCGAGCGCGACCCAGCCCTGGAGACGGAGCGCGGCGAAGCGCTGAGAGTTTTGTTGTACTTGTTCGAGCGCGACGCCGCGGTGCGATTGGCCCGAGCCGGCTAAAACCCGATTAGCCGACCCCATTAATCGGCGGTAACCGGTTCCTTATTGGCTTTGCTGGGCGCGAGTTCGTCGTCGCCGATCGTCGGCTTATCGCTGTCGGCGCGACCCACCCGCTTGATTTTTTGCTGCTCAACCGGACGTATGTCGGGCGGGGTTACTATGCCGCCTGAAATAATCATTTTAATGGCGTCCTCGACGCTCATAGAAAGATCTACCAACTCGCGGCGCGGCAAGAATAATAGGTAGCCGGACGTCGGGTTGGGTGTGGTCGGCAAGAATACATTGACCACTTCGTCCTCGGTCACGTTTTGAACCTCGCCGATGGTCTTACCGGTGACGAAGCCGATGGCCCAGCTGCCGCGCCTCGGATACTCGAATAACACCGCCTGGCGGAACGCGTCGGACTGGTGCGCCAGCACCGTTTCGACGATTTGCTTGGTGGCGCTATAGATACTGCGCACCACCGGCATGCGGCTGAGCAAATGTTCGCCACCGTGCACGATCCAACGTCCCAGGAGAAGCCGGGTCAGGACACCGATAAAGGTAATGAATACAAATAGGACAATGACCCCAAGACCGGGAATACCGAACGGCACGTAGGTGTTAGGGTTGTAGGCCGTGGGGATTAACGGCGTGATACGGTCATCGATGAAGTTCAGCACCAGCCAGCTCAGCCAGAAAGTAATACCCACCGGCGCCACCACCAACAGGCCGGCAAGAAAATAGCCACGCGTGCGCGCCCATATACCAGTCCGGTGCTTTCTTTCTCTATGGGGCATTCCACCCAATCCGTTAAGCGGCGCAGTTTCGCCGAGCCGCCTATCATATAGGGACTAAACTACCGTCCGCCATGGCCTATTGTGCTAATTTTAGGATTATGAAACGCGCCCATCTATTTGACAAACAAAGATATTTCGGCGGAAATGTTAGAGAAAATCAAAAAGATGGTGCGGCTGAGAGGACTCGAACCTCCACGGGCATGCGCCCACTAGCACCTGAAGCTAGCGCGTCTACCAATTTCGCCACAGCCGCACGGCTCACGGAAGGTCCGCCTGATACGCCACCCGAGGCCACCGATCAAGGGTGGTCCGCGAATGCCAAACTTTACCTGTGCCCAATCCGCTGCAAATTCCCGATGGTGCGGCAGAGAGGACTTGAACCTCCACGGGGTTTCCCCCACAACGCCCTCAACGTTGCGCGTCTACCAATTCCGCCACTGCCGCGCCTTATGGGAACGGCGGTTATGTACCCGAAGGCCGTCAGCGAGGCAACTGCCGCTACGACCACGCTATAAGGCGTTGTCCCCTTGCTCTACGGGGCGACCTGGGGACATTATAGAAACCGAACGAACCAGGGATGGGCAGATCGCAAATGGGATACAAATCAATACTCGTGCCGCTGGAGGAGAGCGATGTGTTGCCGTCGGTGCTGGCGACCACATTGGTTGTGGCACGTCAGTTTGATAGCTACATTGAGGGGCTATGTATTCGACCCTCATTGGCAGGCGCCATAGCGGTTGGATTCGAGGGTGGCGTCGCCGCGCTGGCCGGCACCGAAGAGCAGTTCGAGCAGGAACAGGAAAGCCGAACCCGCCGTCTGCAAGAGCAGTTCGAAGGGTTCGTACGCGATAACGGCCTGGCCGTCGCAGCGAGCGCCAGCGCCGAAGGACTAAGCGCACGCTGGTCTGAGGACGAAGCGTCGGGCATCGGTGTGTTCGGCCAGCGGGGCCGGGTTTTTGATTTGATCGTTGTCGGCAGACCAACCCCAGGCGTGTTGACCCCGGCGATGAACACGTTGGAGACCGTACTGTTCGAATCCGGCCGGCCAGTTTTGATTGCACCGCCAACACCGCCGCAATCCGTGGCCCACCATGTGGTAATCGCCTGGAACGGCAGCACAGAAACGGCTCGGGCCGTGGCCTTCGCGAGGCCGTTCCTACAGGGCGCCGAGCGTGTCACTGTACTCTCCGTCGAAGGCGCGTTAGTTCCGGGTCCCAGCGGCGATGAGGTTGCCGGTGGCCTGCGCCGCCTCGGCGTCAACGCGGAGGTGTCCAATTCAGTGGGCAAGCGTTCGCCCGCCACCGCCGGCGCCGTGATGCTCCAGGAAGCGGAAAAGCTGAACGCCGATCTGCTGGTTAAAGGCGGCTACACGCAAAGCCGATTCCGGCAAATGATTTTCGGCGGCGCCACTAACCATATACTTAATGAAGCGCAAATTCCGGTATTGATGGCGCACTAATCGCCGGCGCCGGTCGCTCGCTTATTAGGCGGACGCAGTCTGACGCTCGATCGCGGCAACCAACAGCCCTACCGCCGATTGCAGAGCGGTGAACTTGCCTTCCGCGCGATTAACCCGTTCGACCAAGTGTTCGTGCTGAGCCTCGCCCTGAATGGGCGGCGATAACGTGCGTTGCCCGGCCAGCTTATTCAGGGCCGCCTGCATTTGTTGGCGCAAGACCTGCTCGCGCTCGTGCAGCTGCAACAGTTGGTCGACGTACTCGTTCAAGCGTTGCTGCTCGCGCAGCAGCCGACTGAGTTCGGTGCGTTGCATTTCGATGACCACCAACTGGCTATCCGCTGACAGGACCAATTCTTCTTCCTCAGCCAGTTGTTCCGTATTTGCCGCCTGCTTGGCGCACTTCGCCTATCCCTTGCCGAATTCGAGGAGCTCCTCGACCAGGATACTCGGCGCTTCTTCATGCACATAGTGCCCGCAGTCATCGATTCCGCGTCCGGTGACATGGGGCGCATCAGGTCGCCACATCTCCAACACGTCGAAGGGGCCGCCCATGCCACCGCTGTTACCCCAAACGCAATGGATCGGGTCCTGTATGGCCTTTCCTAAACTTTCTTCGTCGAGTCGCCGGTTCTCTTCGAACATCGCTTTGTAGTAGGCAAAGCCGCCGCGCAAAGCGCCGGGCTTGGAATAGGCGCGGACATATTCGTCGATGGCGTCCTCCAGATCGGCCGGGTTGTGGTATTTGGGCCGGAAGAAAGCCTGTAGAAATCCGCGCACATCGTTGGCAACAAGGCTTTCCGGCATGTCCGGCACCGCGTTGAAAAAATAGTGCCAAGCGCCCTTGGCGTAGTTAGCGGTGAAGTTGGCGAAGATTTGCGCGTGGGGAACGATGTCGACAATGGCCACGCGGGACAGTTCGCCCGGCCAGTCAAGGGCATAGCGCCGGGCCACCAAACCGCCCCAGTCGGCGCCGACCAGGTAGGAATTATCGAGACCGAGCACCGCCGCCAATTGGCGAATATCGGTTGCGACGGTGCGCATGTCGTAGCCGCCGGCTGGTTTGTCTGAATCTCCCATGCCGCGCAAATCGGGCGCTATCACGCGATATCGCTCCGATAACGGAGGAATGACCTTGCGCCACGAATAAGACGTCTGTGGCCAGCCGTGCAACAAGATCATAGCCGGTCCCTGTCCTGCCTCGCGGTAATGCAGGTTAATACCGTTGGCTTTCGTGACATTTCGAGTGATTTCGGTCATGTAGCACCCTGTTGCGAATTGGCCAAATTATCGATGAGTGCCAGCATAACTGCAAAGCCTGTTTCGCCACTCTATCGTTGGGCGTGACCACGGCAGATGGACTAAGCTTACCGGCAGTCTGGATCAGCGGCATATTTTCAACAGCTGACCGGAATTGTGATCGATGATGACCGATATTAACCCCAACGTCTTTACAACAGTATCGAGCTGGTTCCCGGCGTCGGCACCGCAACAAAAACGAGTTGTGCGTGATGTCACTGGTGGCGCTGCTCGCCCGCGAAAATCGCACAGACCAGCCTAATACCGCGTGCCCAGTCATCGCCACTTTTGCCATCTAAATTAACGACGGTGTCTTCCGCGATGCACGGCAAACATTGGAACCGTTTGCGCCGCGCATCATAGGCACGGGCGGAGAGAGCGACTGTCCGACAAGGATTGCCCTATCGTTACCCGCAGGTCACGATGAACCGCGTTAGGGTTTAGGCGGCTAGCAACTCGCGCAGTTTAGCCACCGCCGCCCCGGGCGAGTTCAACACCGGAGTATCGGTTACCATCTCAACCGCCGGAGCGGCTCGCGACAAGGTGAACTGTGCCAGTGCGATAACGTCGCAATCTTCCATTTTCTCTGCCGCTCCGGCGACCAGCCGATCGTGCAGCGCGGTATTGCCACTGGCCAAGGCATCAAATGCCCCATCGACAACGTAGGGTATCAACTCAACCGCCTGCCCCCGTTCGGCTGCCATGCCTTCGATTTCAACCGATATTGTCGGGATGGTCGCGGCAACCGTGGCGACTACGGCGATGCGCGAGCCGTGATCGAGCGCCTTTTCGATCATGGCGTCATTGGGCTTCAACATCGGCAGGCTGAATTCGGCAATGCAGGCGTTGATGCATTCGCCGAACGCCGAACAGGAATACAAAATACCCACCGCCCCACGCTCGACAGCATAGCGCGTGAGGGTCTGGAAGGCGCCGTACATTTCCGGCACCACGCCACCGGTCTCGCGCACCCATTGGAACAGGCCATCTTCGAGAATGTTGCTGATCCGCGCTTCCGGCCAGTCCTCGGCAAAGGCGCGTACGGCGGCCTCCATGGCGTCCTTATGGACGGAAAATATAACAATGTTGGGTGAAGGGTTCATGCCAGGCGAGATTGTTATTATGAACCGCCGCTTATGCACGCACGGCTAGTGCCGAACGACCGCGTAATTGATCACCTTGGCAACACCCTCGGTCTCCTTGATCGTGGCCAGCGCCTCAATCGCGCGGTCAAGCAAAGTTTTTAGCGGCAGAAATATATCTCTGAGTTGCGCGTGTGCCGGCTGCAGAACCACGGCGCTGGCGAACAACCCCGCGACCACCATTAGACTGTAGCGCGCTAATTTCATCACCACCTTTACTCCAGTTTGCAGCTATCAGCAGAAACCGACTCGTATGGCGTTAGCCTAGAGCACTATCCTGCCAGATTGAACCAATCTTGTGCCGGAGGCCTTCCACATTCATGGAGCATATCAGTATACTATGAAAAGGCGCACCAAACGGGCCGCCGTAATTGTAAACAACAATAACATTTGTGTTGGAGGGGAAATCCGTGGCCAGAGCGAAGAAACCAGCGCCGGTAGCAAAAAAGCGTATGGCGAAGCCAAAGAAGTATATGGACGAGCAGTCGAAAACCGATATTCGCGACGGCATGCGTATCGACTGGGACGTGCCAATCTCGATGGACGATGGCATCGTTTTACGCTGCGATGTTTACCGGCCGATCAAAGCCGGCAA
>CAZHBA010000038.1:0-7600 GCA_964530225.1 uncultured Rhodospirillaceae bacterium
CAGAAGGCTCAGACGAGGCTTCGGAAGAGACGTCAGACGAGCCTGATCCCGAAACCCAGAAGCGCCAGAAAGCGGAGAGGGAGGAGATGGAGAAGGAGCTCGCGGAACAGATAGATGTGCTGGAGGACCTGCGCTTAGGTCAGCTGCTGACCGAGAGTCGTTACCGAGAGATGCGAGAGCGGTTCGGAGAGGTCTTCTCGGCGGGCATGGGTGCGGAGTCCGTACTCAACGTACTTAGAGAGCTAGACCTCGACGCGATGCGGGATAGGCTTCAGGAGGACGTGCGCACAACTTCCGGACAACGCCGCAACAAGGCTATCAAGACGCTGCGCGTGGTTGAGGCCTTCCGAAAGAGCGCAAACAAACCCGAGTGGATGGTGCTCTCGGTGCTGCCCGTGCTGCCGCCAGACCTTCGGCCGATGGTACAACTCGATGGAGGCAGGTTCGCCACGAGCGACCTAAACGACCTGTACCGCCGGGTCATCAACCGCAATAACCGGTTGAAACGGCTGATCGAACTGCGGGCGCCCGATATTATTGTTCGCAACGAAAAGCGCATGTTGCAGGAATCCGTCGACGCCCTATTCGATAATGGCCGTCGCGGAAGGGTTATTACCGGCGCCAACAAGCGTCCGTTGAAATCGTTGTCCGACATGTTGAAGGGTAAGCAGGGCCGCTTCCGCCAGAACCTTCTGGGTAAGCGCGTTGACTATTCGGGCCGCTCGGTCATCGTTGTTGGTCCGGAATTGCTGCTGCACCAGTGCGGGTTACCGAAGAAAATGGCGCTCGAGCTGTTCAAGCCGTTCATCTATCACAAGCTCGAATTGTATGGGTACTCGACCACGATCAAGGCGGCCAAGCGCATGGTCGAAAAAGCGCGGCCGGAAGTTTGGGATATTCTTGAAGAGGTGATCCGTGAGCATCCGGTTCTGCTCAACCGCGCGCCGACGCTCCACCGCCTCGGCATCCAAGCGTTCGAACCGGTGCTGATCGAAGGCAAGGCGATTCAACTACACCCGCTGGTCTGCGCCGCGTTTAATGCCGACTTCGATGGCGACCAAATGGCAGTGCATGTTCCCCTGTCGTTGGAAGCTCAGCTCGAAGCGCGCGTACTGATGATGTCGACGAACAATATCCTCAGCCCCGCCAACGGTAAGCCGATTATTGTGCCGTCGCAAGATATCGTGCTCGGTCTGTACTACCTCACCTACACCACGGAGGAAGTTAGTGGCGAGGAAGTTGGAATCGAAACCAAGAAAGCGCTCAAAGTGGCCCTGAAATCCGGTGGGGTCGTCTTTACCGACACCAAAAAACCGGATGAGCCGGTCGACACGACAAATGTCACGGCTTTGCACAAGGCGCTTAAAGACGGTTCGGTAAAGGCCTATCGCGTGCTGAGTTTTAGCTCGATCGATGAGGTGGAAAAGGCGCTCGACGCTGGCGACTTAAATCTACACTCTCGAGTCCGTGCACGCATGGAGTGTGTGGATCAAGAGGGCAACAAGATCTTGCGACGGGTGGATTCTACTCCCGGCCGCTTGATGCTTGGCCGCATATTACCGGACCATCCTCAGGTGACGTTCGATGTCGTCAACCGACTGCTGACCAAACGCGAGGTCAGCGAAGTGATCGATATGGTCTATCGTCATTGCGGTCAGAAAGAGACTGTTATTTTTGCCGACCATATGATGTCACTTGGGTTCCGGTGTGCGTGTAATGCCGGTATCTCCTTCGGCAAAGATGATTTGATTATTCCGGACCTGAAGAGCCGGCTGGTTGGAGACACGACGGACCGGGTGAAAGAGTTTGAGCAGCAATACCAAGATGGTTTGATCACCAAGGGTGAGAAATACAACAAGGTTATCGATGCCTGGACCCGCTGCACCGACGATGTCGCTGACGCCATGATGGCCGAAATGCAACGCATGGACGAAGAAGGTCAAATTAATTCGGTCTATATGATGGCCCACTCCGGCGCCCGTGGTTCGGCGGCGCAAATTCGCCAGCTGGCGGGAATGCGTGGCCTGATGGCCAAGCCGTCAGGTGAGATCATCGAAACGCCGATCATCGCCAACTTCAAAGAAGGCTTGTCGGTGCTCGAGTACTTTAACTCGACCCACGGTGCCCGCAAGGGACTGGCCGATACGGCGTTGAAGACGGCGAACTCGGGCTATCTGACGCGCCGCCTTGTCGATGTTGCGCAGGACTGCATCATCATCGAGGAAGATTGCGGCACCAAGGAAGGTCTAACCATGTCGGCCGTGATCGAAGGCGGAGATGTTGTCGTACCCTTGTCGGAACGTGTGCTGGGACGCACCGCGGCCAAGGATGTCGTCGATCCCCTGAACGGCGATGTTATTGTCAAAGGCGGACGGCTTATCGATGAAGTCCTGGTCGACAGAATAGAAGCGGCGGGCATCGAGACCATAAAGATCCGTTCGGTTCTGACTTGCGAAAGCATGGGCGGTGTTTGCGGTCACTGTTATGGCCGTGATTTGGCGCGCGGAACGGCGGTAAATATTGGCGAAGCCGTCGGTGTTATCGCGGCACAGTCGATCGGCGAACCTGGCACGCAGTTGACCATGCGCACGTTCCACATTGGCGGCGCAGCGCAGGGTGCCTCCGAGCAGTCGAGTATTGAGGCTGCGTTCGACGCCACGGTAAAGGTTGAAAACAGAAACGTCGTTGAGAACTCCGAAGGCGTGCTCATCGTCATGAGCCGCTATACCGAAGCTGTCCTGATCGACGAAGCTGGCCGCGCTCGGGCACACCACAAGCTGCCCTACGGCGCGTGCCTGCTGGCCGATGACGGTGCAACGGTCGAGAAAGGCCAGACTCTGGCGACGTGGGATCCGTATACGTTGCCGATTATCACCGAGAAAGAAGGCTACGTCGATTACGTCGATCTGGTGGGGGGCGTATCGGTGCGTGAGGTGCTTGACGAGGCAACCGGCATTACATCGAAGGTGGTCATCGATTGGAAGCAGCAACCGCGTGGCGCCGATTTGCGTCCTCGCATTTCCCTGCGCCCAAAGAAAAGTTCGAAACAAGGCGAAGTGGTGAAATTGGCTAACGGCCTGGATGCGCGTTATTTCATGTCGGTAGACGCCATTCTCAACGTCGAACAGAGGCAGCATATCCAAGCTGGCGATATTGTTGCTCGAATTCCGCGCGAGAGCTCCAAAACACGGGATATTACGGGTGGCCTGCCACGTGTCGCCGAGTTGTTCGAAGCCCGGCGGCCAAAGGATCACGCCATTATTGCCGACGGCAATGGGCGGATTGAATTCGGCCGGGATTACAAGACCAAACGCCGCATCGTGATAGCACCAAGCGAAGAAGATGCGGCGAATGGTGTTGAGCCGATCGAGTACCTGATCCCGAAGGGCAAGCACATCTCGGTGCAGGAGGGAGATTTCGTCCAAAAGGGCGATCTATTGCTCGACGGTAATCCGGTTCCCCACGATATTCTGCGGGTACTGGGTATCGAGGCGTTGGCCAGCTATCTCGTGAAGGAGATTCAAGACGTCTACCGGCTTCAGGGCGTGACCATAAACGACAAGCATATCGAGGTGATTGTTCGCCAGATGCTGCAAAAAGTCGAAATATCCAATGGTGGCGAGACGACCTATCTGGTTGGTGAAATTGTCGATGAGATCGAATTCGACGAGGTTAACGCTAAAGCCAAGGAAGACGGTTTGAAGCCCGCAATCGCGACCTCGGTCCTGCAGGGCATTACCAAGGCGAGCCTGCAAACGAGTTCGTTCATTTCGGCAGCCTCGTTCCAGGAAACGACGCGTGTGCTGACGGAGGCCGCGGTGAACGGCAAGGTCGATCAGCTGGTCGGACTGAAAGAAAACGTTATTGTTGGGCGTTTGATCCCGGCCGGTACAGGTCACATCACGAATAACGTTCGTATCGCCGCTGCCCAGCGCGATGCCGAATTGGCTGAGGAAGCCGCTAAACGGTTGGCTGAGCAGGAAGCGGCGGAAGACGTTGTTGTTGAGGAGGCCGGAGTGGCGGAATAGCCGGCTAATCTGTGAACAAGGGGGCCGCCGGTTAACCCTGGCGGCGACCACGGCAACGGCTTTGGCGATGACCGAAGAATTATTGCTCAAGCCCCCGGAATCGTGAGGATTATTGGTTGACGGGGGTTGGGCGCGTAAGTAGTATCCGCGCCGCTACGTAGGGGGGCGGTCGTAGGCGCCAAATAAGCCTAAACACGACCCCAAGCAAAAGGCATATGAATGCTGACACGCCGTGCGGGCTGGCGAAAAGAGCCTGTTGGAGTAAGACCGTTTGTCTTGCTCCGTTTGCTGTGTTCTATCCGGGTACCAGGTATTGTGGGCTCGCCGGGCCAGAGAAATTATAAGGAAGGCTGATGCCAACTATTAACCAGTTAATCCGTAAGCCGCGCAAAACGCCGGGCAAGCGTACGAAGGTGCCGGCGTTGGAGTCGTGTCCGCAAAAGCGTGGCGTCTGCACGCGGGTCTATACGACAACGCCGAAGAAGCCGAACTCGGCTTTGCGCAAAGTGGCGCGCGTGCGTCTCACCAACGGATTTGAGGTTACCAGCTACATTCCCGGCGAGGGCCATAATCTGCAGGAACATTCGGTCGTGATGATCCGCGGTGGCCGCGTCAAGGATTTACCTGGTGTCCGCTATCACGTTATTCGCGGTGCGCTCGACACCCAGGGTGTCGGTGACCGCCGTCAGCGCCGTTCGAAATACGGTGCCAAGCGGCCGAAATAGGGAGCGTGTGGGATGTCACGACGACGGCGGGCTGAAAGACGCGAAGTCTTACCAGATCCAAAATTCGGTGATCGGGTGGTCAGTAAATTTATGAACAACGTGATGCGCGACGGTAAGAAATCCGCGGCTGAGCGGATTGTATACGGCGCGTTCGATGAAATTTCCACGCGCGGTGGCCAGGACGCGGTAAAGGTGTTTCACGAAGCACTTGAAAATGTGAAGCCGCAACTAGAAGTTCGCTCGCGCCGGGTTGGCGGCGCGACCTACCAGGTGCCTGTTGAAGTGCGGCCCATCAGGGCCCAGGCATTGGCATTTCGCTGGCTTATCTCTGCAGCGCGTGACCGTTCGGAGAACACCATGGTGCAGCGATTATCACGTGAATTAATGGACGCGGCGGAGAACCGCGGTAATGCCGTCAAAAAACGGGAGGATACCCATCGGATGGCAGAGGCCAATAAAGCCTTTTCCCATTACCGGTGGTAGGGCCGACACACAACCGCCCGTAAGGACGAGTATTTCGACATGGCTTTCTCTCGCAAAACACCTCTCGAGCGATACCGCAATATCGGTATTATGGCTCATATCGACGCTGGTAAAACGACGACAACCGAGCGCATTCTTTACTACACGGGCCGTTCCTACAAAATCGGCGAGGTGCACGACGGCGCCGCGACGATGGATTGGATGGAGCAGGAGCAAGAGCGCGGCATCACGATCACCTCCGCTGCCACCACGGCCAGTTGGCGCGACCATCGTATCAACATCATCGACACGCCAGGCCACGTCGATTTTACCATTGAAGTCGAACGCTCACTGCGTGTCCTCGATGGCGCGGTAGCGGTATTCGACAGCGTTGCCGGTGTTGAACCGCAATCTGAAACAGTATGGCGGCAGGCCGATAAATACGGCGTGCCGCGTATTTGTTTCGTCAACAAGATGGATCGTGTCGGCGCCGATTTCTTCAACTGCGTTGCGATGATTGAAGATCGCCTTGGTGCGGTTCCGATGGTCGTTCAATTGCCCATCGGCGAGGAAGCCAATCATCGCGGCATAGTCAACTTGGTGAGCATGAAGGGTGTTGTTTGGAAAGAAGAGACGCTGGGCGCAGAATACGAAGACATCAATATCCCTGCCGAGCTTGCCGACGTCGCTGCCGAATGGCGCGAGAAGTTGGTGGCATTGGCCGTCGAGCACGACGATGCGGCAATGGAAGCTTATTTGGAAGGCACTGAGCCGGATGAAGCGACGCTTGAGGCCTACATCCGCTTGGGAACCCTGGCCGGTACCTTCGTGCCGGTGCTATGCGGTTCCGCCTTTAAGAACAAGGGCGTCCAGCCGTTGCTCGACGCTGTCATCGCCTATATGCCCTCGCCGCTGGATGTGCCAGCGATTAAAGGCGTTAAGCAAGGTAGCGACGAGCAGATAGAGCGCAAGAGCTCCGACGACGAGCCCTTTGCCGCATTAGCTTTTAAGATCATGACCGATCCGTTTGTCGGCTCTCTAACGTTCGCGCGGATTTATTCTGGCGTGCTGGAATCTGGCCAATCGCTGTTGAATTCGGTCAAGGACAAGCGCGAGCGTGTCGGCCGCATGCTGGAAATGCACGCCAACGACCGCGAAGACGTCAAGGAGGCACGGGCTGGCGATATTATTGCGCTGGCTGGTCTCAAGGGTACAACAACGGGCGATACCTTGTGCGATCCGAACAACCCGGTGGTATTAGAACGTATGGAGTTCCCGGATCCGGTGATCGAAATTGCGGTTGAACCGAAGACCAAGGCCGACCAGCAGAAAATGGGCGAAGCTTTGATAACCCTCGCCGCCGAAGATCCTTCGTTCCGGGTGGCCAGCGACGAAGAAAGCGGCCAGACCATTATCAAGGGAATGGGCGAACTTCACCTCGACATTATCGTCGACCGGATGAAGCGCGAATTTAAGGTTGAGGCGAATATTGGTGCGCCGCAGGTGGCGTATCGCGAGACTATCACTAAGCCGGTTGAAATCGATTACACCCATAGGAAACAAACCGGCGGATCCGGTCAGTACGCCCGCATGAAGGTGACGTTCAAACCGCTCGAGCCGGGTGAGGGCTTTGTATTCGAAAGCGCTTTGCACGGTACTTCGATTCCGCGTGAGTTTGTGCCGGGTATTGAGAAGGGTTTCAATTTGCAGCGTGAATCGGGCATCGTTGCTGGTTTCCCGGTAATCGACTTCAAGGCGACTGTAGTCGATGGTGCCAGCCACGACGTAGACTCATCTGTAATGGCGTTCGAAATCGCCGCTCAGGCGACGCTGCGCGAAGCGTTCGAAAAAGGTGCACCGCGTCTGCTCGAGCCGATTATGAGCGTTGAGGTGGTGACGCCGGAAGAATATATGGGCGACATTATCGGCGATCTGAACAGCCGTCGCGGTCAGGTTGGCGCAATGGATAGCCGTCGCGGTCAGGTTGACGCAATGGATAGCCGGGGCAACGCAAGGATAATTTCGTCAATGGTGCCGCTGGCCAATATGTTCGGCTACGTCAACACGTTGCGCTCCATGAGCCAGGGCCGTGCCACTTACACCATGGTGTTCGATCATTACGATCAAGTGCCGCAAGCAGTTGCCGAGGAAGTTGTCGCCAAGATGGCGTAAGCCGGAAGTCAGAGACCAAAATTAGGGCCGGCTTCGTTCGACGCGGCGGCCAAGTGAAGCGGAGAAAAGGGCATGTCGAAGGAAAAATTTGAGCGCACGAAGCCGCATTGCAACATTGGGACAATTGGCCATGTTGACCACGGCAAGACGACGCTGACGGCGGCGATCACGAAGGTGCTGGCGGAAGCTGGCGGTGCCGATTTTACGCCGTTT
>CAZHBA010000039.1:0-2850 GCA_964530225.1 uncultured Rhodospirillaceae bacterium
CGGGCAGGGCACGAAATAGCGACGTTGATCAGAGGCCTCGTATTCCCGCTCGATCCGGGATGCTCCTTTGATGGTGGGCGTTGAGACCATGAAAATCTTACGTCTCGAGAACGTTCGTGTCCGTGCCTCCGCCAGGGACACTGGATCGCCCTCACCGTCGACGTCGCCAGGGAAACCATCGATCTCGTCGAGAAAGAGGTAACGGACCGGCATCGAGCGGAGCCCGACGGCGCTATTCGCGCCTGTCATCACCAGCACGCCACCCGGAAATTCTTTAGTCAGAACCGTGTTCCCAGAATCACGTGACCGCGCCGGCTTTACCAGTCGGCGGAGCGGTTCGCTCTCAGCGATCAGCGGATCAATTCTTTGTTTCGAGTTGCGCTTGGCCATCTCGACGGTGGGCATGACCGCGAGCATGGGGCCGGGGACGTGATGGATGACGTAGCCAATCCACGAGTTGCCGCACTCGGTCCCGCCGATCTGCGCTCCTTTCATCAGGACGACGCGCTCCATCGGAGAAGCCGGTGACAAGCAGTCCATAATCTCCTTCAGGTATGGCGTGCGGCTGGTGCGCCATGGACCAGGTTCAGCGGCGGCTCGTCCCGACAGTCGGCGGTGTCGGTCAGCCCAATCCGAAACGCTCAATAGCGGATCCGGGCGCAAGCCACGGTCAAAGGCGTCCGCGTAGATCTCAGCGGTCGTAGGTGCCACCGCGCAATTCCCCGTGGAATTGGGTGGATATCAGGCCGCGGTCTCGAACAGTAATTTGAGGTGGCTGTGTGCCCCCGCAACCAAAAAGGCCCGTAAGTTCAAATACTTACGGGCCTTCACTATTTGCGTGCCGAAACGGGGCGGGGCCGGGGGAGCACTGGGGGAGCAAGCGGGAGCGAAAATCTTAGTAATAACAAGAGGTTGTGGCGCCGCTGGCGGACTACTTTGATTCCAGGCGTCTATACAGCATGAACTCTCGCGTGATGCCCACCGTCACGGGTACACACGCGGCACAACGGCTTTGGGCCATCAAACCGACCTTCCGGCCGCCATTTCCGCTATCGCCACCCGGGCGTCCGGTACCGGAGGTCGAGCGGCTGTGCCCAGACCAGGCCGAAACGACGATCGTGACCCACAGCGTCCCTTGGCTGACAAACACTGTGATGCGGTTTGAGCACATTGTGACACCTTGCCGCAGGATTTGCGGGCCAAGCGTCGGCGCATCGGCATCTGTTAGAATTGGTTGTCTTCTGTCTCTCTCAGTCCTACTTGGCGCGCTGTTCGTCGCGATAGCGAATGGCGTAGGTCACCGTAACATCGGCGGCAAGACGCCGTTGACCCGGCGGCACGCTAGCGCCGGCCCTAGCCTGCGGGCGCACCAAGCCGGCGACAGGGCGTAAGCCCTCGACGATCGACAGCACCCGGCCAACTTCCACACCGGCTTCTGCGGCGTAAAGATCGGCCCGCGCACGGGCGTTCTTCAAGGCCCGTCGGCGCGCCTGCATCAGCAGGTCTTCCGGCTTGGCGAAGGCAAACCGCAAACCGGAGACCTGCAATATCTCGTTGTCGCTCAGACGGTCTATCAGCTTTGGCAAGCTTCCGATGTCACGGACCTCGACCCGCAATCCTTGTGTGGCGCTAAATCCGATGCGTTTGCGCCGGCGTTGGCCATCAACGGTTTGGTTGGCGAATTGCGGCACTAGCGTGAGCGTTTGCGTAGAAATCCGGGCCGCCACAATGCCGAGGTCCGCCGCGACCAAGCTGACCCGCGCCACCATCTGCGCCACCTCAGACATCGCCTGTTGGGTAGTCGGTTTGGTCGCCGCAATGCGGAGTTGCATCACCGCGATGTCCGGCTGTGCGCTTACCGCGCCAGCGCCGTGCACAACAATGCGTTCATCCGCCACGCCTTCGCCGGCCTGTGCAGTGGTCGTCGTCAATGCGATCCCCAGCACGGAAAGGCAGATAGTCGCAAGGATGCGGGGTTTCATAGTCACCGCCATTTTTTCGAATGAGTAGGTGAAGGATACAACCCGGAATCATAAACCGGTATCGCCAGACATGCCACTACCATCGAGGATCTCTCAATAAACGTTGGCGCTGATCAACAGCTCGGTATCTATGTCATATTTCTCGCATCGAGGGTGGTCAGTCCGAGCAGGAATATTGACTTTACATCAAGGTGCGACAAATTGTCGCAGGGCCATTATGGCACTTGATTTCTTTGAGTTTTTTCGACTTTTGGCTTACGGTTAGGCACCCTCTAGCGGGCTAACCTGCCACCAAGAAGGAAGTGCCGTGTCCAATCGCCACTCATATTTCTTGCAAATGCTGAGTTGCCTGTTAGCACTGGCGCTCGTCGCATCACCAACACAATCATTTGCTGCGCAAACCGGCGTCGGCAGTGCCGGCAAGGTGGTCAATCAAGTCAGTGGAGCGCTGCAAAGCAAGGTTCGCAAGATCGCCCTCAAGGATGAAGTCTACAATAACGAAAAGATCAGCACGGGCTCGGAGAGTGCTACCGAGATCGTCTTCAAGGACGAGACCACACTGACCATCGGACCCGATTCTGATGTTGTCCTCGACAATTTCATCTACAAACCTGGTCCGGTCAGTGGCAGTTTGATCGTGACCATGAGCAAGGGCGTGATGCGCTTTGCCACGGGCAAGCTTTCGAAAACGTCCTATCTGGTCAAGACGCCGACCGCCACCATCGGTATTCGTGGCACCATCTTCACGGTCCACGTGGCGGCCAACGGCGCCACCACAGTGACAGTTCAGGCCGGTGCGGTTTCCGTCTCTAACGCTGTTGGCGTGACCCAGAGTGTCGGCGTCGGCCAATCGACGTCGGTAGCACCA
>CAZHBA010000040.1:0-3403 GCA_964530225.1 uncultured Rhodospirillaceae bacterium
TATTGACATGGTAGTGGGCGTCGGCACCGTCTACCTCGCCGTTAAGGACGATGCCATCCAAGTTTGGATTGTCCATCATCTGTAACGCGCGGGTGTAGTCGACTATGTGAGGGCCTTCGCCGATCGAAGCAATCGACAGAAACGGACAGGGCATATTCTCGATCTGGCCCGTCAAATCGTAGTCGCGCAGCACGTCGAAAAAATCGGGTAAATTGTTGATGCCGAACCGCCACTCTGCTTCGCGGCTAATCCACGCCAGCACCGGCGCATTGGTTTCCGTGGTACCGGCATCGATATCTTCTTGTGTGACGCGTTCGGCCTTTAATTCGAAGCCAAGCAGACCGAGAAATGCTTCGCGTAAGTCGGTGAGCAGCGAATTGGCGATGCAAGCCTTGAGCCGTGTTTCGTGCAAGCCGACGCGCGGCGCTAAATTGCCGCCCAAGCTGAAGCCGGCCAGCGCCAACTTATCGGCATCGACGTCGGTACGTGTCAGCGCGTAATCGACCACCGCGGCGACTGGTACTTCGTAGTCGGGACGGTAGTACGATCCGGGGTGTAGATGCGCCGTCGTGCGCTGTCCCGGGCCTTCGAACTGCAACACGTTGTAGCCGCGTCGCGCGCCGGCAGCGCCACTGAAATAGTAAAGTTCCTCAACTGAACTGTCGAAGCCGCCCATCAATAACAACGTCGGTCGCGGCGCGCCGTCACTGCCACCGGGCACGAAATAGGCAGGCAGATAAATATCCTCATATGGGATCTCGAGAATTTCGATCGGTGGGTCGAACAATAGCGCCGCCTTCTGAAAACTACTGCGTGCCTTCTGCCAGGTGGCTCGGTGGCGGGAGTCGTTCCGTTGCAGGAAAAACTCCGCCGAACGGTAGTAGCAATTGGCGCGTTGAAACGCTTCGCGGGCGCTTACCTTGCCACCGTGCGCCAAATAGTCGTTGCCAAGCGCTTCGATGCGGTTGCCTAGGGCCTCCCATTCCGTGTACCAGCTTTCGGTGTCGTTGTTTATAATCTTGCGGGCCGTACTCAGGCATTCACCTATTTCGGCGCCGCCATAGGTCTGGGTGCCCATGGCGCGGACAAGTTGAAAGTCGAAAGCGCCCTGAAAGACCTGCGGCGCGCCCACGCTGACATGCTTTCCTGCTGGATCGGACATCGTTCATCTCCCTGTTGCCTGTATAGCTGGTCAAACCAGCTGCATGCCATGATATTGCATATTACCGCTGTTGGCATGGTGTAAACTGGCAAAAACAGCGCCAGCGGTTCGAATGGGCGCTTACCAAGGGAGGATTGAATGCCCGGATATCCAGTCAACGACAAGCACGAAGCTATCACTGATATGTGGCGCATCTCGCAGCACTGTTTCGCCGACGAGATCCGCGCCGAAATGACGCTGCCCGACAAGGTGCAGCTGTGTGACATCACCCTGCGTGAGGGGCGGCAATTGCCGGGGGTGTCGCTGAAGCGCGACGAAGTGCTGCGCATCGCCGACAAGCTAGCAGAGGCCGGCGTCACCATGATGCAGATGCACCATGACGACCCACAGGAAATGGCCGAGGTAAAGAAACGCCACCCCCATGTTTTGATCGACACGTTGGTACACCCGACCGCCGTGCTCAACCCGAAACTGGCCGAACCAGAGATCAACCTGAATTTCGATCACGGCGCCGATTACTGTTCGCTGGCGTTTTCGTTCTCCGAACAACAGATGTGCCTGTTCGAATCCATGGCCGGCGGGCGCATTACCATCGAGGAAGCGATCGAGCGTGCCATCGGTTCGACCGCCTACGCCAAGGAAAAAGCCGGGCCGGACCGCAAGGTCGGTTGCCTAATCCAGGATTGTACGCGCATCCCCATCGATCGGCTGGCCGAGGTGTGCGGTAAACTGGTCGATGCGGGCGCCGACATGATCCGCCTCGACGACATTAACGGTATGGCGGTCTATCGGGTCTACACTTATGTGGTGCGCGAGATGAAGCGCCGGCTGCCGGGTACCGAAATCGCGCTGCATACCCATAACGATATCGGTATGGCTGCCGCCGCTTTGTATGCCGGCCTGGAAGGCGGTGCCGACATCATCGACGCCTGCGTCAACGGGCTCGGCGAGCGCGCTCACATCGCCTGCCTGGCCGAGGTCGCCTCAGTGATCCAGATTTATTACGGCATAGATTGCGGCATTAGGCTCGACAAGATGGCCGAGCTGTCGCAACTGGTCGCCGAAACCATGCCCTGGCCGATGCCCGACACCATGCCCTTCGTCGGCAAGACCGCATTCTCGCACCTGGTCGAGGTGCATTACTGCGTACCTGATACGGAGGAAGGATTCTGGCCGTACATGTGCATGCGGCCAGAGGTGTTTGGCAACACTCAGCAAAACCTGCTTGGCCACTATTCTGGCCCGTGGGCGGTGCGCGCCAAGGCCAAGGAGCTCAGCCTGACCATTCCTGAGGGTTGCGAACCGCAGGTGGTGGAAAAACTTCGCGACAAGATCCAGTTGGTGCGGCGACAACTGAGCGACGCTGAATTTTCCGATATCGTCGCCGCGGTTTAAGCATTGCGCTAAGGTCAATCACCGCTATCGAGGCGTGTCCCCTTTCTGACCCTACTCCATCGAGGAGCAGCGGTCCGCGAGGAACTGGGCCTCAATGATTTCCAACCGCCGGCGCTTCCTGAGAGTGCAAAGCGTCCCGGTACGATCCGTACTCGATATCGTTGAGTATTGGCGGGCCCTTGGGTTGCCAGCACAACATGGCGCGCGCCTTGTCGGCGCGCAGACGGCTGTTGGAACTGAGGCTGAGCGACATCGGTGAGCCCCAGGCGCGGATAGCAACGGCCATGGTCATGCTTTGGGCTTTCTCGTTATGGCCGAGCAGGCGGCCGACGGCGCGGGCGACATCGCCTAACGTATCCTCACCGGCTTCGAGATAGAAGTGCGAGCCCGCCGGTGCGTGCTCGAGCGCCAATAGATAAGCATCGGCGCAATCTTCGATATGCACGTTCGACCAAATGTTTTTACCGGCGCCGATGTAGCGCGATACGCCGGCTGCCTGCGCCGAACGGATCATAAGTGGTACCTGGATGCTTTCTGTGCGCACGCCGAGCCCGGTGCCGTAGATCATGCACGGACACAGCACCACCGTACGCACACCGTTCTGCGCGGCGGGCAGGATCAAGTTGCGCTCGATGGCGTACCAGATGGCCTTCTCTGGCTCCGGCGAGAACGGCGTATCTTCACCGTAAATGTTAGCGCTGTAGGCGCCGCCAGCGTTGTCGGCGACGATGCTGCTGCCACTGGTATGGATGAACGCTTTGCCGGTTCCGCGCAGTGCATCGACGAGCGTGCGGATAGCAAATGCATGGTAGGTGCTGGCGGCGTTGATCACCGCATCGGCGTCGC
>CAZHBA010000041.1:0-9379 GCA_964530225.1 uncultured Rhodospirillaceae bacterium
CGGCACCGGCACGCTCAGCGTATTCGGCCATCAAATGCGATTTTATCTGAAAGATGGATTTCCGCTGTTGACGACGAAGAAGCTGCATTTGAAATCGATCGCCCACGAGCTGTTGTGGTTTCTCAAAGGCGACACCAACATCGCCTATCTGAAAGACAACGGTGTGACCATCTGGGACGAGTGGGCCGATGAAAATGGCGACCTGGGACCGATCTATGGTTACCAGTGGCGCTCATGGCCGACTCCCGGCGGCAGCCACATTGACCAGATCGCCAACCTGATCGAACAAATTCGCACGGACCCCGACTCGCGGCGGCTTATTGTCAGCGCCTGGAACGTCGCTGATGTTGCCGATATGGCATTACCGCCGTGCCATTGCCTGTTTCAGTTTTACGTCGCCGAGGGCCGTCTGTCGTGCCAGCTGTATCAGCGCAGCGCCGACATCTTTTTGGGCGTGCCGTTTAACATCGCGTCCTATGCGTTGCTGACCCAGATGGTCGCACAGGTAACCGGGCTCGAGGCCGGCGAATTTGTGCATACATTTGGTGACGCCCACCTCTATTCGAACCACTTCGAGCAGGCCGACGAACAATTGCATCGCATGCCCTATCCGCTGCCGAAAATGGTCCTCAATCCCGATATCGACGATATATTCGGTTTCGGCTATGACGATTTCAAACTCGAGGGTTATCGTTTTCATCCGCATATACCGGCCACGGTGGCCGTTTAACGATAATGTCAGTGCGGCTCGCGCTCATTGCGGCGGTGGCGCGTAACGGCATTATTGGCCGTGATGGCGATCTACCGTGGCGAATTCCGGCCGATTTGCAGTTTTTTAAAACCACTACCATGGGTAAACCTATGATTATGGGCCGCCGCACTTTCGTATCAATCGGCAAGGCCTTGCCCGGGCGGACCAATATTGTCCTTACCCGCAGTGCCGATTTCACTGCCGACGATGTAGAAGTTGCGGCCGACCTGGACCAGGCCTTGGCGATCGCAGCAGGACAAAGCACCGATGAAGTTATCGTGATCGGCGGCGGCGAAATTTACGCCGCAGCGTTACCCCGCGCCGACCGGCTCTATTTCACCGAAGTACACATCGACGCCGAGGGCGATGTGCATTTCCCGGACCTCGACCGCATCCAATGGCGCGAAGTCTCGCGCGACGATCACCCAGCTGATGGCGATGCACCGGCATTTAGTTTCGTAACTCTGGAACGGATTAGGATCTAGATACTTTTGTGAAAACACTGCCAGACCGTTTCGCATCGTTGCTGGCCGTTTTTGGGGCAGAAGGCCAGCGGCCTGCGGGACTAGGCATGATGCCAGCTCGGCGGTTCTTTCTCGGCACAGCAATGCCGGGGTAGCGATGTTGCGTCTATAGCAAAAGAGATACTGAACCTCGTTGTTTGCAACGCACGATTGTGTCGCGGCGGATTAACTAAGCACGAGGCTCCAAATACTAAGCACGAGGCTCCTAATAATGCCCGGTTTCTGCGATATTAGATGACGATCCAAAGTGGCGTGCTGAGCCATGCGCGGACCCATAATTCCCGCCAGTGCGGTATTTGCGCTAGCTTCAGCGGTGGTCGCCATGGTTGAAATTGCCCAGTCAACTAACGATATCGAAGTTAAATTAATCGTCGTTGGCGCAGCAGCCGCGAATTCGATGTGATATAAGCCGAGGGGCAGCCATTGAATTATTCAGGCTATAGTCTCGCCCCACGGATACGTGACCGCTTTTGGTTTACGGTGGGTAGGAGAATTGCGCTACGAAGTTTGGAACAGGGGAATTATTGATGCCGTGGAATAATCAAGGAAGCGGGGGCGGTGGTCCCTGGGGTGGCGGAGGCGGTGGTCCAAGAGGCCAATGGCCGCCTAGCGGCGGTTCCGGTGCGCCACCACCGAATATCGAAGAGATGCTGCGCCGTAGCCAGGACAGGGTTAAGCGCTTTCTGCCTGGTGGCTTCGGCAGTGGCCGTATCGCCATCCTGATAATTGGCGGGTTGATTTTTCTGGTTTTTATTTCCGGGTTTTATCGGGTCCAGCCCGACGAACAAGGTGTGCAGCTATTATTTGGAAAGTGGGATGGAATGATAACCGAGTCCGGTTTGCACTGGTGGCCACCGGTAATTGGTGAGGTGCAGACGCCGAAGGTGACGGTTATCAACCGCGTCAATATCGGCTTCCGCGATGCTGGCGATCTCGGAGGACGTGTCACCACTGTGCGCGACGTGCCGCGCGAAAGCCTGATGCTGACTGGCGACCAAAACATCGCCGATGTCGATTTTACGGTGCAATGGCTGATATCCGACGCCGGAAAATACTTGTTTAATATTCGCAATCCGGAAGCCACGGTGAAGCTGGTCGCCGAAAGCGCCATGCGCGAAGTCGTTGGACAGACCAATTTAGATGATCTGATCACCACGGCGCGCGAACAGGTGCAGAGCCAAACTAAGGTATTGCTGCAGCAGGTGCTCGACGAATATGGCGCCGGCATCAATATCGAACGCATACAATTGCAGCTTACTGGACCGCCGCCGCCTGTGATCGACGCCTTCAATGACGTGCAGCGTGCGCGCCAGGATAAGGAGCGGTTACAGAACGAGGCCGAGGCCTACCAAAATCGCATCGTTCCCACCGCCCGCGGTGAAGCGGCCAGCGTTATTCAAGAAGCCACCGCCTATAAGGAACGGGTGGTTAAGGAAGCAGAAGGCGAGGGCGCGCGATTTACGGATATTTATGAATCCTACCGGATCGCACCCGATGTGACCCGCCGCCGCCTGTATATCGAGACTTTGCGCGACGTGCTGGCCGGCGCCAACAAAGTGATAATCGATGAAGGCGCAGAAGGCGGACAAGGGGTCGTACCCTATCTGCCGCTGAACGAACTCAACCGCGGCCGAGCGGCTAGCGATGGAGGCCAATAATGCCACGGAGTAGAACTGCCGTAATTGGCGCCATAGTGATCGTGATTGGCATCCTTGCAGCCTTTTCCGTGTTTACCGTTCGCGAGACAGAGCAGGCTTTGGTGCTGCAATTTGGCGAATGGAAGGACACGGTTCAATCTCCTGGTATCCACTACAAACACTTCTGGCAGAGTGCGCAAAAATATGAAAAGCGCGTGCTTAGCGTCGATCCGGACGCCGAAGAAGTGCTGTTGAATGACCAAAAACGTATCCTAGTTGACTCCTTTGCGCGCTATCGGATTTCCGATCCCCTACGGTTCTTCCAGACCGTTCGCAACGAGGTCACGTTCGGCAACAGATTTGGCAACATCCTGACGTCAACTGTGAAAGAAGTGGTTGCACAGCGGGCACTGGAAGACATGTTGTCGGAACAGCGCAACACCGTTATGGAAAACATCCGCGACAGCGTCGCCAATGATACTGCCGGTTTCGGCATCGAAGTGGTCGATATTCGCATTGGCCGCACAGAATTGCCGGAGGCTGTTTCGCAGAATGTCTATGACCGCATGCGAACCGAACGTGAACGCGAAGCGAATCTGCTTCGTGCGGAAGGTGAAGAAAACGCACGGCGTATCCGCGCTACCGCTGATCGCCAGCAGGTCGAGATCGTTGCCGAGGCACAGCGTGAAGCGCAGGTATTGCGTGGTAATGGAGACGCCACACGCAACGTTATTCTCGGCGCGGCGTACGGTAAAGATCCCGAGTTCTTCGAGTTCTTTCGTTCACTCGAGGCCTATCGTGAAACGTTCTCGGCGGGAGGCACGACGATGGTGCTATCGCCGGACAGCGATTTTTTTCGTTACTTCGGCGACGTTGGCGGATTGCCGGCGCGGCGGGGGTCGAAGGCGATAGCGTTGCCGGCAAAATAGCGAACACTGGGATAGGCTGGTATGGCTGCGCAACTATTACAGGTTTTGACATTTGCGTTGATCGGTTTTTGCCTCATCTTGATCGTCGAAGGGCTGGTCTATGCACTATTCCCCGACCGGATGAAGGCGTTGCTAACGCGTATGGTTGATATTCCGGTCTCTGCGCTACGCTCGGGCGGGTTATTCGCCGCTGTGGCCGGGTTCGGCTTACTCTGGCTTTTGCGGTTGTAATGAACACTTTCACGCATATGTTATCTTTTGTGCGCAACGTGCCGTGCTGTTGCCCGGTAGGTGCCCTAATTTAGACCATATTCGGACCCCAAATGGTCGCTCGGTAGCTGGTGAGCTGCCGGCCTTGAGCCGCCTTTGTAAGGTAATAGTCGGTTTAATTATTTGCATTAGATAGCAAATAGGCTGCGCTAGGGTGGGGAGCAAAGCAAGGCGTCAATAGGAGAAATTGGAACTATGCTGTCCAAGCAAACTTCAAACAGGGTCGCGGTCGTCTGTTGGACGACCGGGTGGACCAAAGCGCTCAGTGCTTTTTTAATGAGCCTGTTATTCATACTCGCGATTATTTTAAGCGTGCAACCGGTGAGCGCACGATCGGCCCATAAATCCTTTGCCGACCTGGCGGAAAAATTGCTTCCTGCCGTAGTCAATATTTCCAGCTCGCAAGCGATGCGCTCCTCACAGCGTCAGCAGAAAATTCCGCAGGTTCCTCCAGGTTCGCCTTTCGAAGATTTCCTCAAAGAATTTTTTGACCGCAACGGGCAGGAAGGAGCGCCACGTCGCGCCTCGTCACTGGGATCGGGTTTCATCATCGACAAGGCCGGCTTCGTGGTGACCAACAACCATGTCATCGCCGAGGCCGACGAGATTACAGTCATCCTGCAAGATGATTCGCGTCACGAAGCGAAGCTGATCGGCCGCGATCCGAAAACGGATTTGGCGTTGTTGAAAATCGAAGTCAACCGCGATCTACCGTTTCTCAGTTGGGGTAATTCGACTGCGGCGCGCGTTGGCGATTGGGTGGTCGCCATCGGCAACCCGTTCGGCCTTGGCGGCACCGTGACTGCCGGTATTATATCGGCACGCCAGCGCGACATTAACCAGGGACCCTACGATAACTTCCTGCAAACCGATGCCTCGATAAACCGCGGTAACTCCGGTGGTCCGATGTTCAACATGGACGGTCAGGTGATTGGCGTGAACACGGCGATCTTCTCACCAACCGGCGGCAGCGTCGGTGTTGGGTTCTCGATCCCGTCTTCGATTGCTGAGCGGGTCGTCATCCAACTACGCGATTTCGGCCGCACCAAGCGTGGCTGGCTGGGTGTGCGAATCCAGTCAGTAACCGACGAGATCGCCGAAAGCCTCGGTCTTGATAAAGCTTCCGGCGCTCTGGTGGCTGACGTAATGGTCGACGGTCCGGCAGAGAAGAGCAATATCAAAACCGGCGACGTGATCCTTAAATTCGACGGCAAGATGGTTGGGCAGATGCGCGACCTGCCGCGTATCGTCGCCGAAACGGAAATTGGCAAGCCGGTCAGGGTCGAGGTGTGGCGCAAGAACAGACGGCGCAACATTGACGTTGTTGTCGGTGAGCTCGAAGAGGAGCGGTCGGTATTGGCCTCGACCAGTCCAGGCGGACAGGCCGTTGAACCCGAAGAGGCCGAGATAGAATCGCTCGGCGTCGCTGTCACCGCAATCACCGAGGAAATGCGCGAGCAATTCAACGTGTCCGAAGATGTTAAAGGTGTGCTGGTTACCGGCGTCACCGCCGATTCTGGTGCTGCGGAAAAGGGCTTGCGTCCCGGCGATATTATCGTTGAGATCAATCAAGAAGAGGTGTCCAGCCCGGGCCAGATCGCTTCCAAGGTAAGCGAGGCGATGGATAACGACCGCCGCTCGGTGCTGTTGTTGGTCAACCGTAATGGCAACCTGCGGTTCGTTGCCGTACGGGTCGACAGCGGCTAATCGGTAACGTTATCTAATTAATATTATCGACCCCGTGGCGCCGCCACGTTGCTTTTGTGCCCGCCGATGTGCAATCACGGCGGCGAATTCAACGCCACGATGTGTTGTGTATCGAACCTCGAAGGAGCCTCGGCGAATCAATCATGGTCGATCCGCGTCTGATTTATCCGTTTGCCGGCTTACGGCCGCTACCCGAGCGCGCCGCCGCCGTTGCCGCACCGCCATACGATGTCTTGTCGAGTGCCGAGGCGCGTCAGCAGGCGAGCGGAAATCCGTTGAGTTTTCTCCATATCTCGAAGCCTGAAATCGACTTGCCGGAAGGCACCAATCCGTTCGATGATGTGGTCTACGCCAAGGGCGGCGAAAACATTCTCCGCATGATCGAGGACGGCGTACTCATTCGCGATCCGGCGCCGTGCTACTACGTCTACCGGCTGACCATGGGCAGTCACGCGCAAACCGGGTTGGTCGGTGCGGCGCCGGTCGGCGCTTACGATGACAACTGGGTGCGCCGCCACGAATTTACCCGGCCCGATAAGGAAGACGACCGAGTGCGCCAAATCGATTCCGTCGACGCGCAAACTGGCCCTGTGCTGGTGGTGCACCAGCCGCGCGACGAGATTACGGCGGTGGTTGGCGAAGTTACGGCGACGCCACCGCTCTACGACGTGACCCGGCCCGACGGTGTTGGTCACACGCTGTGGCTGGTCGACGATACCGCTCAAATCACCAGGATAGATGCCGTCTATGGTGCGCTCGATCTGCTATATATCGCCGACGGCCACCATCGCTCGGCCGCTGCATCGCGGGTTGCCGGGTTGCGCCGCGCCGCTAATCCAAACCACCGTGGCGACGAAGCATATAACCGATTCCTGATCGTCGCCTTCCCCGCCGATCAGGTGAATATTATCGATTACAACCGCGTCGTCCGTGATCTGAACGGTCTCTCGCCGAAAGCCTTTCTCGGCCGCTTGAGCGATGATTTTGAGGTCGAACCTTCTGACCAACCAGTGCGGCCCGGCCAGCCCCATACGTTTGGTATGTATATGGGCGGCGATTGGTACCGCCTGACTTCGATCTCGCCGCCGGGTCCAGGGGCGTCGCCATTGGAACGCCTCGATGTGGGTCTATTGACCGATTTGATACTGGCGCCGGTGTTGGGTATCGGTGATCCGCGTATTGATCCGCGCATTGATTTCGTTGGCGGCATCCGCGGGCTCGAAGGTTTGGCGGCGCGCGTCGACAGCAGTGAGTGGGCGGTTGCCTTCGCGCTCAATCCAACGGGCATCGGAGACCTGATGGCGGTTGCCGATGCCAGCGAGGTGATGCCGCCGAAATCAACCTGGTTCGAGCCCAAGTTGGCCGACGGACTTATCTCTTACCCTCTGGATTGAGCGCTAATATGTGAGCGAGCCACACGCGCTTATGAGTGATACACCGGTCATTGTGATTGGCGGACCGACCGCCAGTGGAAAATCCAGTTTGGCTATGGCAATCGCCGAACGGCTAGACGGTATCGTTATCAACGGCGATGCCATACAGGTTTATCGCGATCTGCGCATACTTACCGCGCGCCCCGGTGACGCGGACGAGCGACGCGTACCCCATCGC
Source organism: uncultured Rhodospirillaceae bacterium (assembly GCA_964530225.1). Classification (GTDB taxonomy): domain Bacteria; phylum Pseudomonadota; class Alphaproteobacteria; order UBA6615; family UBA6615; genus CAZHBA01. The sequence goes on from CAZHBA010000041.1 coordinate 7,430, forward strand.
TTGTATGGAATGCTTGACGCAACCGAGACCTGCTCCGCCGGACGCTGGCAGGAATTGGCATTGGCGGAAATCACTGCCGCGAAAGAGGCCGGCAAACGCGCCGTTGTGGTCGGTGGCACCGGGCTCTATCTGCGTGCGCTAATGGAAGGCATCGCGCCCATCCCCGATATTCCTGCCGACATTCGTGTGGCAGCGCGGGCGCGCTATGCCGAAATCGGTGGAGATGAATTCTACGCCGAGCTTGCTGTGCGCGATCCTGTAATAGCCGCGCGCCTGGAACCGGCCGACGGTCAGCGCCTGATGCGTGCCTGGGAAGTAACTGAAGCGACCGGGCGCTCACTGGCGCAGTGGCAGAACGAGCCGGTGGTAGCCCCTGAACTGGATTTTACTATGATCGTGTTGACACCGCCGCGCGGCGATATCTATGCCGCCTGCGATACCCGTTTGGACGCCATGGTGGCCGACGGTGCGTTCGACGAAGTGGATGCGTTGATGCAGCGCACAGAAGCCGAGAATCTTGATCCCAGTTTGCCGATCCTAAAGGCAGTGGGATACGCCGATCTAGCGGCCCATTTGGCCGGCCGTACAACCCTGGAAGCGGCGGTCGCCGCGGCGCAGCAGCAAACAAGGAGGTACGCCAAACGGCAGATGACGTGGTTCCGCCATCAACTCCCTGACCGCGAATCCGCGCCCCCAGGAAATATTCAGGTATTGAAATATTCTTTCTTTAATGATAGCGAAATCTTTTCAAAAATATCTTGACTAGGATTATTTATTCTCGTATGTTGCGCGTCGGTGTTGGGTAAGCATGAGGATCAAGGGTCGGGGCCGTTGCCTTTGACCTTGTTTTTCATTGAGGCGTTTCTGGCGGATTCGTTCCCGGCACCGTCCAGGGCTATGCGATGTTAGTGACGGGCCGGCTGTGCTGTCGATCGGTGCTGGCTATACGCCCCGGCATGCGCTATGTCCGCCCGCTTGTTGGTCGGTGTAGACGCCCGTCGCCCCAATTGGGGGATCGATGGGGAAAAATTGGAAGGTGTTGAGTGATGTCTGGGAACCGAATGTCGGGTGCGGAAATGGTCATCGAGGCTCTGGCCGATCAGGGTGTTGAGGTTATTTTTGGCTACCCCGGTGGTGCGGTGTTGCCGCTGTATGATGCGCTGTTCAAGCAGAACTCGGTGCGCCATGTTCTGGTGCGTCACGAACAGGGTGCGGTTCATATGGCCGAGGGCTATGCCCGCGCGAGCGGAAAGATTGGCGTCGTTCTGGTGACGTCGGGTCCCGGCGCGACGAACGCGGTTACCGGGCTGACCGATGCCCTCATGGACAGCATACCAGTAGTTTGCCTGACCGGTCAGGTACCGACCCACCTGATTGGCAACGACGCCTTCCAGGAAGCTGATACCACGGGCATAACGCGGCCCTGCACGAAGCACAATTATCTGGTGAAGCACGTTGACGATCTGTCACGCACCATGCACGAAGCGTTTTATATTGCTGCCGCCGGGCGTCCGGGACCGGTGGTGATCGATCTGCCGAAGGACGTTCAGTTTGCCGAAGGCGAATATACTGCACCCGACGAAACCACCCACCGGCACTACAAGCCGCAGACGCAGGGCGATCCAGCGCGCATCGCCGAGGCGGTCGACCTGATCGCCGGCGCCAAGCGGCCGATGTTCTATATCGGTGGCGGATGTGTAAATTCTGGTGTCGAGGCCTGCACGGCGGTTACCGAATTCGTCCGCGCGACCTGCTACCCGGCAACGGCAACGTTAATGGGCCTGGGCGCGTTTCCGGCGTCGTCGTCGCAGTGGCTCGGCATGCTGGGCATGCACGGCACCTACGAGGCCAATCTGGCGATGCACGGCTGCGATGTGATGGTCGCAGTTGGTGCACGCTTTGACGATCGGGTGACCGGCCGCATCGACGCCTTTTCGCCGGGCTCGACCA
>CAZHBA010000042.1:0-2748 GCA_964530225.1 uncultured Rhodospirillaceae bacterium
AGAACTGCAAGCCCACCTTGGTGTCCCGGCTCATCGTCCAACCCGTGAGTTTGATGATTACGTCGACCTGCTCCGACTGCAAAGCCGGAAATCTCTGAGCCCAACTCAACGGAACGATTTCCAGTTTTTCGTCGGTGCCAAAAATGGCGGTGGTTAGGGCCTTGCACAAACCAATGTCAAAACCTTTCCAACGGCCCTTGGCGTCGACCTCTGCAAAGCCGAGATGACTGCCCACATGACCCGGGCAGAGCAGGTTTCCGCGGGCCTCGATCTTCTCCAGAGTAGGGCTCTTTGCCAAAGCAATGCCTGTCGAAGCCGACAGAGCAGCCGCGATCAGCGCGACTGCTGCAAATGAAAGCCTCATTTTTCTTTCTCCCTAGGTTGGTGGCCGGCACTTTTTTGGTACTCCGCCGGCAAGTTTTTCGAAGTAGATGCTTCGCAATTCAGGCAGTGGTCGCGCTCCATTCTCCAGTTCCGATTCTGCCTAAAAATAGAACACTATTCTATTATTATATATGCCGGTGGTCCTTCGATCAAGGCTGTTAACGTTGTGGCCATCGATACTCGCACCAGCGATGGCCGGGCAAAGTGTGGCTATCTGCGGCAGTTGACTTTTTCGAGCCGACGTATTTCCAGCGCATCGCGGAATGTCCAGTAAGCGGCGATAGCCTTGATGCCAGGCTGCGAAAGCCATCGCAGGGGAACTGGCCTGGGCGCCGTCATGGGCAGAAGAAGTTCGTCGGCCGTAGCGCCATGAGCAAAACGGCTCAGTTCCCGACCATAGGTTGACGCCAAGGCCACACCGCGGCCATTGCAGCCGATCATCGTCGTCAGGCCCGGCGCCAATTCGTGCAGCTTCCATTCATCGTCGGAATTCATCGCTATCCAACCAGTCCAGCTTTTGACTTGGTCAAGGCCCTCGACCTGGGGAAAGATTTTGCGAATACGCACCTTGGAATATCCGTGCGGCTCTCCTTCTGGTCCGAACATGTCGCCCAGCCCACCGAAATGCAGCCGGCCGTTTTGGTGCATCCGCACCGCCAGTATGCGCCGGCGGCTATCGGTCATCGGCTGGCCGCCGGGAAGGATGGATTTGCAAACCGCCTCGCTTTGAGGCTCGGTCATGAATTGAAACAGCCGGATTGGTACGACGGTCTGCCGCAGAGCCGGCCAGAGATCGTCGGTATATGCATTGGTGCAGAGAAAAACGCAGTCGGCGGTAACGGTTCCGTCAGCCGTCGAGATGACCCATTTGGTGCCATTCCGCCGCAGTCCGACCGCCCTGCTGTTTTCGAATATCTGTGCGCCATTTCGTATTGCAGCAGCCGCCAATCCGCGGACAAAGGCCAGAGGGTTGATGCAACCACCCCGGCCTTCGAAGAACCCGCCGAGGAAGTAATCGCTGCCGATCATCTCGGCGGCCTGGGCTCGATCGAGTACCCTTACATTGCGCCCCCGGGCCTGCCAAAATTTGGCGCGTTTCTCAAAGTCCTTCAGGGCGCGCGGTGTATGAGCACCACTGACGATCCCGTTCAATACTAGATCGCATTCGATACTGTGTTTTTTGCAGAGCTCGCCGAGGGATCGGGGGCCGTTTTCAACCGCGTCGAGCAGTCTTTCGCCACGCTCCACTCCATAGATCTTTAGTATGTCGTCGGCGTCGTGTTTCGTTGCCGGCGCCACATGACCGGCATTCCGGCCCGCCGCGCCCCACCCGACCTGGCTGGCATCGAGAACTACGACATTGCTCCCCGCCTCCGCCGCATGAAGCGCTGCTGAGCAGCCGCCGATGCCGCCGCCGACAATCGCGATGTCGGCACGGAGGTCACCTTCCAACTGGGGGCAAGCGATAGTGGAACCGGCGCGCTCGGTGTATACGGTTTCAGGCGGCTTGGGTGTATCGTCGATCGGCAGATACATATTCTTTTCCAATAGTTCGCGGACCCAACTAACCCGGTTGGGGGCGCCGCACGGCAGCTTCCGGCAAATTCAGTCAGGCCCGCACTCATCATGTGGATCGCGGATCCGGCAGCATTTTGCACATTCGCCGCACCATTGGTAAATAATATAACGCCGTTCTATTTACGGGCAATCGGTTTTTCACCACCCCTCTCGCCTTTGGTTGCTGATCGCCGGCCGCTTGGCCCCCGACGGGTGGTTGGCGTATGTTGGCGGCCGCGGAGGCACTGTTGGTGAGCAATTGCTCAAGAGGCAACAGAATCGACTTCTACCGCTTAACCGGCAGCACCGTCGTGGGCCAACGCATAGCCAACCAAACCGGCACGCGCCAAAGCTCGCTGGAACTGGGCGGCATCGCCGCCACCATCTTGTGCGACGATACCGACGTCGCGGCGATGACAAAACGGAGACTGACGATCTGGTAAAGTGTGAACTGAACATCGACGGATTCGCAAAAATATAACACCGTTCTATTACTAGACATTCTTGACGGTGGCGTTTATGTTCAGCGGCCTGTTATTGCAATGAACGATCCTCTTGGCTGCTTGGCGGCAGATCCGGGTCGTGTCCCGCGCCGGTACCGCGCGGGATCCACCAAGGAGTACGCCGTGACCAAACCCGGCAATGCCCTGTTTTCCTCGGCGGTCAAGTGTATCGAACTGTCGGCAAGCAACCGCGCCAGCGAACTGGCCCGCACCTTAGTGGCGCGAGGCGTGGATGTGGTCAATCTTACCGTCGGCGAACCCGACTTCGACACACCGGAGGACATTCGGGATGCGGCCTTCGCAG